>NZ_WTVM01000038.1 GCF_012910885.1 Azoarcus taiwanensis
GTCCCAGGCACCGAAGCGCTCATGCAAAACGGCGTAGAGCTCCGGTTCCCCGCCGCGCGGCACGACGACGAAAGCATCCGGCAAGGGGTTGGTTGCGAGCCCGCCGAGCACATCGCCCAAGCCGCTCTGCTCCAGTTGTCGCAGCGCCTCGTCGCGCGACACGAAGCGATAGCTCGCGACCTGTGCGTCGGCCTGCAGCCGTCGTTCGATCGCGGCGACGCCAGCGTTGTCGACCGCGTCCCGCATGAAGATGCTGATCTCGGGCGTCCCTGACACACCGCGTGCCAGGGTCGACACGTTGTCGAGCAGCAGATACCCGGCGGCCGGCAGGGACAGCGCGATACCGACGACCATCGCAGACAACACCGTACCCACAGGCTGGCGCACCAGCCGTCGCAGGGCCTGCAGGGCCGCGCGCAGATGCAGTTGCACCCAGCTCAACACGCCGAATCCCCGACCAGGATGCCCTTTGCCAGCGCCAGTCGGCGCGGCCTGTAGGCGTTGAACAGGCTTTCGTCGTGGGTTGACACGATGACCGTCACGCCGGCCTCGTTGAACGACTTGAACAAGGCCGCGATTTCCCCCGCATGCGCGCGGTCAAGGTGGGCGGTCGGCTCGTCGGCGATCAGGATGGACGGCCGGTTCACGATCGCCCGGGCAATTGCCACCCGCTGCTGCTCACCGCCCGAAAGACCTGCCGGCATCTCACGCTCGCGCCCGCCAAGCCCCACGCGCTCCAGCGCCGCGGCGACCCGCCTCTCTACGTCCCTTGGCGGATGACCGGTGATCACCAGTGGCAGCATGACGTTGTCCAGTACGCTGCGATCGAACAACAGCCGACTCTCCTGCAGGACCAAGCCGAGATTGCGGCGCAGATAAGGAATCGCTGCCGGCCGCAGGCGAGACACATCCTGCCCGTTGATGCGCACCACGCCGTCGGTCGGCCTCTCGATGACCGGAATCATCTTCAGCAGTGTGCTCTTGCCGGCACCCGAGTGCCCGGAAAGAACCACAAACTCACCGTGACGGATCTCGAAGCCAACTCCGGCGAGCGCCACATAGTTGCCCGGGTAGCGCTTGACGACGTCCTCGAAGACGATCATTCGGCCGGCGTATCGGCGCCCGTCCCTGGCGAGCGCGCGAACACGGCGTCGACAAACTCGCGGGTGCGGAACGGTTGCAAGTCGTCGATACCTTCACCGACACCGATGAACCGCAAGGGCTTGGGCGACTGACGCGCGATCGCCGCGACCACGCCACCCTTGGCGGTACCGTCAAGCTTGGTCAACACCAGCCCGGTCACACCGATCGACGCATCGAAAGCCTTCACCTGGGCCAGCGCGTTCTGCCCGATGTTGGCGTCGAGCACGAGCAGCACTTCGTGTGGAGCGCCAGCGTCGGCCTTGCCGATCACGCGCTTGACCTTGGCGATCTCCTCCATCAGGTGCAATTGGGTCGGCAGCCGGCCGGCCGTGTCGGCGAGCACGATGTCGATGCCTCGCGCCTTGGCGGCATTGACCGCGTCGAAAATCACTGCGGCGGAGTCACCCGAGTCCTGCGCGATGACGGTAACGCCGTTGCGCTCGCCCCAGGTCTGCAGTTGCTCACGCGCAGCGGCGCGGAAAGTGTCGCCGGCGGCCAGCAGCACGCTCTTGCCCTGTGCCTGGAAATGCTTGGCCAGCTTGCCGATGGAGGTCGTCTTGCCCGAACCATTCACCCCCGCGATCATGATGATGAAGGGGCTGTGTCCGCTGACTTCGAGCGGTTGCTCCAGCGGCAAGAGAATGTCGGTGAGGCTTTCCGCCAGCGCCTCCTGCAGCTGATCGGCGGTTTCCAGACGGTCGCGCTTCCAGCGCTTGCGCAATTCGTCGATGAGGTGCTGCGTGGCCTCGACACCGCAATCGGCCATGAGCAGGGTGCTCTCCAGCTCCTCGAGCAGGTCTTCATCGATCTTGCGGCGTCCGAACAGGCTCGCCAGGCCACCGCCGAACTGTTGTCGGGTACGGCTCAACCCCGCCTTCAAGCGCTCGCCCCAGGACGGGCGCGCAGTGGTTGTTGCGGCCTCGACGGCCGCTGGCATGGCCTCGCTTGCAGCCTGGCTGCCTTCTACTTCGGACTTGGGGGATTTCTTGAGGAAACCAAACATGGCGGTTCCGGTCTCTAGGGACGTTCAGCGTTCGGATTGACAGGTTGACGTTAAGATTCGCCCCGGCCGGCGACCCCGCCGGAGCGAAGCCGGGCATCCGAACGAATCGGCCGCAAATTCTATCAGATGCAGGACTTACGAATGTTTCATCGACTTGCCGCACTGACTACGCTGCTTGCCACCGCCCTGGTTCTAGGCGCCCCTGCCGCAGCCAACCCGTTCGAAACCACGCTCGACAACGGCATGAAGATCATCGTCAAGGAAGACCGACGAGCGCCGTCCGTGGTGCACATGGTGTGGTACAAGGCCGGGGCCATGGATGAGCCCGACGGCGTGTCCGGTATCGCCCACATGCTCGAGCACATGATGTTCAAGGGCACCGAAACCCTCGGCCCCGGGGAGTTCAACCGGCGAGTTTCCGCGGTCGGCGGTCGCGACAACGCCTTCACCAGTCGCGACTACACCGCCTACTTTCAGCAGGTACCGCCCGAGCATCTCGAGCAGATGATGCAGCTCGAGGCGGATCGCATGGCCAACCTCAAGCTCGCCGAAGAACAGTTCCTGCCCGAGGTCGAGGTCGTCAAGGAAGAACGGCGCCTGCGTACCGACGACAACCCCCGCGCGTTGCTGTTCGAACAACTCATGGCCACTGCGTTTCTGTCCCACCCCTATCGCCGGCCGGTGATCGGCTGGATGGAGGACATCGAGACCTACACCATGGCGGATGCCCAGCGCTGGTACGACGACTGGTATGCTCCGAACAACGCGACGCTCGTGGTCGTCGGGGACGTGGATCATCAGGCGGTGATCGAGCTCGCCCGGGCACACTATGGCACCATCCCCTCGCGGGTCCTGCCGGGGCGCCGCATTCCCGCCGAGCCACCACAGCGCGGCCCGCGCAACACGGTGGTGCGAGCCCCCGCCGAACTGCCGATGGTCGCGCTCGCCTGGCATGCACCAACCCTGCGTGCTCCCACCCAAGATGAAGACGCCTACGCCTTGCAGGTATTGTCGTCGGTGCTCGACGGTTTCGACGGCGCACGCCTGCCCCGTCACCTGGTGCGGGAGCAGGAAATTGCGGTCGCGGCCGGCGCGAGCTACGGGGGCACTGGTCGCGGCCCCTCGCTCTTCCTGTTGATGGCCACGCCCGCTCAGGAGCGCAGCGTCACCGAAGTCGAGCAAGCCCTGCTCGCCGAGATCCGGCGCATCGCCGACGAAGGCATTGCGGAGGACGAACTGCGGCGGGTCGTTACCCAGGCAGTCGCCGGGCAGGTGTACAAGCGCGACTCACTGATGGGCCAGGCGATGGAGATCGGGTTCCTCGAACTCGCCGGTCTTTCCTGGCGCGACGAGGAGGCCTTGCTCGATGGCATACGCCGTGTCACCGCCGATCAGGTTCAAGATGTAGCCCGCCGCTTCTTCGATCCGGACATGATGATCCGGGCCGAACTGGTTCCGCTGCCGCAAAGCACCACCACGGCCGCTCGTGTTTCTCCCCTGCTTCGTCACTGAGTGAATCCGCATGACCACGAAAAGCATCCGAACACTCATCGGCGGCACCCTTATCGCCGCGCTCGTCATCACCCTGCCGGCGTTGGCCGGCCCGCAGATCGAGCACTGGCAAAGCGAATCCGGCGCTCGCGTGTTCTTCATCGAGAGCCGCTCGCTGCCGATGCTCGACATACGGGTGGATTTCGCAGCCGGTAGCGCATACGAACCGGAAGGACTGGAAGGTCTCGCGAGCATGACCCGCGGATTGCTCGAAACCGGTATCGAGGGGCTGGACGAACAGGCGATCGTCGAGCAGATCGCGGACACCGGTGCGCAGATCAGTGGCGACACCGATCGTGACCGCAACAGCCTGGTGCTTCGAACTCTCTCCAGCGCGACCGAGCGCGACGCCTCCGTCGATCTCGCGGCGCGCCTGCTGGCGACCCCAAGCTTCCCCGAGGCCGCACTCGAACGCGAGCGCAACCGCAGCATCGCCGGCCTGCGCGAAGCCTTGACGCGCCCCGCCACACTCGCAAGCCGCGCCTTCTCAGCCGGGATTTATCCCGAGCACCCCTATGGGCGCCAGACGACACTGGAGTCTCTAGCGCGGATCGACCGCGACGCGCTGGCGGACTTTCATCGCCGCTACTTCGTCGCCAGCAACGCGACGGTCACCATCGTTGGCGACATCGACCGCGCCGGCGCCGAACGGATCGCCCAGCGCCTCACGGCCGCACTGCCACGCGGCGAAGCGGCTCCACCGCTCGCCGAACCGAAAATGCCGGAGGCACGCGTCGAGCGGATCGCCAACGCCTCCGCCCAGGCCCACATTGCAGTCGGACTGCCCGGCATGGGTCGCGAAGACCCTGACTACTATCCACTCCTGGTCGGCAATCATGTGCTCGGAGGTGGCGGCTTCACCTCACGACTCACCAAGGAAGTCCGTGATGCACGCGGCTACGCCTACAGCGTGTTCAGTTTCTTCCATCCGCACCGTGTCGCAGGCCCGTTCCAGATCGGCCTGCAAACCCGCGGCTCCCAGGCGGAATCGGCGCTTGCGGTGGTGTCGGAGGTGCTCGCGGCCTTTACCGCAGACGGACCCACCGATGATGAACTCGGCGCGGCGCAGAGCAATATCATCAACGGCTTCGGCCTGCGTCTCGACTCCAACCGCAAGATCCTCGATCATGTGGCAATGATTGGTTTCTACGGGCTGCCTCTGGACTGGCTGGACACCTACACCGACCACATCGCCGCGGTAACCGCCGAGCAGATTCAGGACGCGTTCGCCCGCCGTATTCGGCCAGAGCATCTGGTGACGATCATCGCAGGCGGTGATGGAGATCGTCCAGCCGAAGTGACAAGCAATTGAGCCGGGTCCGTATCGTCGGCGGGCAGTGGCGATCGCGCTTGCTGCCGGTAGCGAAGGTGGCCGGTCTTCGCCCTACCCCGGACCGTGTTCGCGAAACACTCTTCAACTGGCTGGGTCAGGATCTGACCGGTCTCAGCTGTCTCGATCTCTTCGCCGGCACCGGCATCCTCGGCTTCGAGGCGGCCTCACGGGGCGCCGAACACGTCACCATGGTCGAGTGCAACCCTGCCGCCCATGCTGCATTGCGTGATGCCATAAAGACCCTACAAGCCTCGCAAGTAGAGCTTATTCGCGGCGATGCGGTAGAATTCGCGCGAAAGCAAACCCGGCGCTACGATCTGGTCTTCCTCGACCCGCCCTATCATCAGGGCTGGCTAAAGCGAATCCAGGGCTCGCTGGGGGATTTGATCGAACCTGAAGGTTGGCTGTACGTAGAGGCCGAGACTCCAATCGACACTCTCGGCCAATGGCGCACCATCCGCTCCGGCAGAGCGGGACAGGTGTGCTTCCAACTGATGCGAGGACAGGACGAATGAAGGAAGCCATAGCGGTCTATCCAGGCACCTTCGACCCATTTACCCGGGGGCACGAAGACCTGGTGCGGCGTGCCGCGTTGCTGTTCGATCGCGTCATCGTCGGCATTGCCGAGAGTCGGGCCAAGGCACCGCTGTTTCCGCTCGAAGAACGTGTCGAGATCGCCCGCGAGATTCTCGCACCATTCGGTAACGTCGAAGTTGTCGGTTTTGACGGCCTGCTGATGGATTTTCTGCATGCACGGGGGGCACGCGTCATTCTCCGCGGCTTGCGTGCAGTGTCGGACTTCGAATATGAGTTCCAGATGGCGGGCATGAACCGAAAACTCTACCCGGACGTCGAGACCGTGTTTCTGACGCCAGCGGACGAGTACATGTTCATCTCGGCCACCATGGTGCGCGAAATTGCGCGTTTAGGGGGCGATGTCGCAAAGTTCGTCCAACCTGCCGTTCTCAGGCGGCTCGCTGCAAAGATCAACTTGAAACAATAGAAGGGAATCGAAAATGGCTTTGATGATCACCGACGAATGCATCAACTGCGATGTGTGCGAACCGGAATGCCCCAACGGCGCGATATACCAGGGCGAGGAAATCTATCAAATCGACCCGAACAAGTGCACCGAATGCGTCGGCCACTTCGACGAGCCGCAGTGTCAGCAAGTCTGCCCGGTGGACTGTATTCCCCTCGACCCCGACCGGGTCGAGTCCAAGGAACAGCTGATGGAGAAGTTCCTCAAGCTGACCAATCAGGAAGGCTGAGCACGCTTGCCGGCCAGGGGCCCGGGCCTCGCCCGGGCCGCAATCCGATCAGGCGGCCCGGATGGCTGTATCCTCGCCTGACTCGAGGGTGATGTCTGCGCCCCCGAAAGCCGCCAGAATTGCAGCCTCCATGCGTGCGAGTTCGTCCAGCTGCGCAACCAGGAGGTTGTCGGACTGGAGCAACTCCTCCACCCTGTTTTCCAGCGTATCAGTCGCTTGATGGATACGCTTGACGCTCTCCAGCCGCCGCTTGAGCTGTAGCTGGTACTCGCGCACCTGGGTTTCCAGCGGCGCCATCACTACCCGCAACCACTGCTCGACGTCACGATTCGCGCCTTCGAAGGTCTTTCGCGCCTGCAAGGCCACGGTTTCGAAGAACTTCTGCGTCAGGGTGTGCTTCTCCGTTGTCACAAGGGTCAGCGTGGTATTGATCTGGCGGTTGAAAGCAGCCTCGAGCCGGTCGAGCTCCTTCTCGTAGCGAAGCGTCGAGAACCCCTCGGGCCGGCTAAGCTTCAGACCGTGCTCGACACTGAACCGCTTGTACATGGAATCGAGCATCGAGGTGATTTCGCCGATCTCCTGGGTCGAGCGAGCGAGGTTGGCACGCAAACCGGTGAAGAACCCCTCCATCGCATCGCGCAGCCCTTTTGTGAAGGTCGATGCATCCATCGCCTCGCGAGTTCTGCGGGTTTCATCCCTGATTGCGTCGAGCCCGAGGTGCGCCAGCAGGTTATTCGTGAGCGTGGAAAAGACACTGCGCACCGCGTAGTATTTTTGCAGACCCTGCTCGAACTCGGTCTTCTCGGTGCGGATCTTGCGCATCATGTATTCGATAACGTTCTGGTTCTTGCCGCGCAAGTCGGTCAGCTCGCGCAGCTGCTCGTGCAGGCCTTCCAGACGCGCTTCGAGCAGCTCCCTGGTCTGACGCACCAGCTCACCGACCTCCGCCAGCGCGTTGTCTCGCACGATTTCGCGCTTGGTGGGCAGGACATCTTCGACCAGCGCTCGCTCGAGATCGGCGATACGGCTGCGCGCCACGAGGGCTGTATCGCCATTGATGCGCCCGACCAAGCCCTTCTGGGCTGAAACCGGGAAGACCTGGGCGGCTGGCAGATCGAGTGTCGCGGCCACCCGGGACACCTGACGGGAGATCTCCTCCTCGATTCTGGCGTCCTCACGCAGCCCGTCCCACAAGCCGTCAATCTTGTTCAGCACGACGAGCTCACCGCGGCCGGGATTGCGTCCGTTGCGCACGTAATCTCGCCATACCGCCATGTCGCTCTGGGTCACGCCGGTATCGGCAGCCAGCACAAACAAGACGGCATGCGCGTTTGGCAGCAGGGAGAGCGTCAACTCGGGTTCAGCACCAATGGCGTTCAGACCGGGGGTGTCGAGCACCACCAGCCCCTGCTCCAGCAAAGGGTGCGGTATCGAGATGAGCGCGTGACGCCAGCGCGGGATCTCGACCATCCCGTTGGAGTCCGGTTTGAGCCCGTTCTCGCCGGTGGGGTCGACATCGAAACCAAGCTCGCGTGCGTCCTCGTAAGTGACGCGCTCGGTCTCGCCCACTCGTGCGAGCGCCTGCTGCAAGCTCGCCGCGGACGAGGGGTCGAGCGGATGCGCGGTCCATCTGTCCGGCTCACGCCGCAACTCGCTGACACTCGCGTCCGTCCGACGGGTCTCGATCGGCAACAGCCGAATCTCCGGCTGCGCCCCGGGCTGCCATTGCAGTTCAGTGGGGCACATCGTGGTCCGCCCGGCACTGGAGGGCAACACACGGTCGCCCAGGTCCGAGAAGAAGATCGCATTGATGAGTTCGGACTTGCCGCGCGAGAACTCGGCGACGAAGGCAATCGTGAGCCTGTCCTCCTTCAGCCGCTCGAGGACATACTGCAGGCGGAGGTCCACCTGGGCGTCACCGACATCGGAACGGCTCAACCATTGACGCAGATCGGCTACCGTCGCACTGGCGTGCTCCCGCCAGGCAGAATAGGCAGCAAAGTCGTTGGCCAGACTCATGATGATCGCTCTCCGTTATCCCGCGACAACATGCCGCAGCCTTGAAGAATAGCATCTAAGCATAACCCCGGCGCTGTCGCTTTCCAAGCAATCGCGGGCACTGACGACGAGCGGGGCCCGGATGCCGACCAATGGCACTATTGTTCAGCGGCGCTGACAGTGCGGGCACCAGTAAGTCGCCCGCTGCGCGAGCAGTTCACGTCGAACCGGTTTCCCGCACACCCTGCAGTCCAGGCCTGCACGCGAGTAGACGTAGTACTGCTGCTGAAAGTAGCCGGGACGACCATCGCCACCCACGAAATCACGCAAGGTACTGCCGCCGGCCGCAATCGCATTCTCGAGGGTTTCCCTCACTGCGGCGACCAGTCGCGCACAGCGCACCTTTCCCAAGCTGCCAGCTGGCACCAACGGATGGATCCGGGCGCGGAACAGACTCTCCGATGCATAGATATTGCCGACTCCGACGACACGCCTGGCATCCATCAGCACGACCTTTATCGGAGCACGCAAGCCGCGTGTCGCGCTGTACAGATACTCACTGTCAAAGCCCTCCCCGAGTGGCTCGGGCCCAAGCGACGCGAAAGCCGGATGGTTCAGCCCTTCTCCGGCTTGCCACAGCATCATGCCGAAGCGACGTGGATCTCGAAGTCTCAATGAACGCGGACCGAACACGATATCCACATGATCGTGCGGCAAGGGCGCGTCTTCTGTCGCCACCACCCGCAAACTGCCGGACATGCCCATATGCACAATCAGGCAACCGGTATCGAAATCAAGCAGGAGGTACTTCGCCCGGCGACGCACTTCACACAATGTCTGGCCGGCGAGCAAAGCGCCGAGGTCGGGAGGCACCGGCTGGCGCAAGCGATGGTTGCGAACCACCACCCCAGTCGCCCGGCTGCCAAGCAAGGGTTCGCGAATGCCGCGACATGTGGTTTCCACCTCGGGCAATTCCGGCATTCTGAAGACTCCGATTGCAGGGTTACAGGCCGACCGGCTTGCTCGCCCGGTGCGATTGTGCCTAACATGCTGCGAACCCGGACGGCTTTTCAGGCTCATATACAGGCGCAGCCCACATTGTAAGGCCCCACCCATCCGGACCTGCCTGGACACAAACGCATGAATTTCAAACTCGCCTGCATGGCCGCGGCCCTCGCGGCCTCCGGCTTTCTGATTGCTCCCGCCCCAGCCCATGCCCCGCCTGGCGAAGCCCCCGCCGCCACGGCCAATCTTCCGCTGCAGGAGCTGACGCCGCAAACGCTGTTCATGTTGCTGCTTGCGGAAATCGCCGGCGCAAGGGGAGAGTTCGGAGTCTCGGTCGATGCCTACATCGAGGCCGCACGTGAGACTCGTGACCCTCGCATCGCCAAGCGCGCCACCGAGATCGCGCTCTTCGCCCGCGACATCGACGCGGCTGCTGAGGCTGCGCGTTTGTGGAACGAAGCCGACCCCGATTCGGACGAAGCGCGACGGGTGCTCGCCGGCGTCCTCGCCAGCGGCGGGGAGCGTCTCAACGAAGTGCAGATTCAGCTCGCTCGCATTCTTGCCGAACATCCCGACCAGCTCGAACAGAACCTGCTCGGGCTCAATCGCGCGCTGGCGAGAGTCCAGGAAAAGATCATCGTTCAGTCCATCGTCAACCGACTCACCGAGCCGTATCTACGCACCGAACCAGCTGCGCATTTCGCACGCGCTCAAGCTGCGGCAGCGGTGGAGGATGGACTCTTCGCCCTCAACGCCCTCAATGGCGCCCTCAACCTTCGCCCCGACTGGGAACCGGCGGTGCTCTTCAAGGCGCAACTGCTCGTGCAGCTTGACTCCACGCGACAGGCGCTCGAGCTGCTGAACGACTTCCTGCATGCGCACCCGGACAGCCGCCAGGCTCGACTGACTTATGCGCGCGCACTGGTTTCCGCGCACGAATTCGAAGCCGCTCGCGAGGAGTTCGCCACCCTGCTCACGGACGCGCCGGAGGACTACGATCTGCTCTATGCGGTCGCCGTCATTTCGTCGCAGATCGGCGATATCGACACCGCAACGGAAATGTTCTCGCGCGCAATCGACGCGGGGCATCCGGATAGTGACGGCATCCGCATGAATCTGGGCCAGATCGCCGAACGACACCGCGACAACGAGGGCGCCCTGTATTGGTATCGCTCGGTGCAGATCGGAATGCATCACCTCGATGCTCAGCTTCGCATCGCTGTGCTGACAGCGCGCCAGGGCGAGGTTGATGCGGCGCGACTGCTGCTGCGCAGCCTGCCGGCTGAAGCGGAAGACGTCCGCCGGCTGCTGTTCGCCGAGACCCTGATACTGCGTGAGGCGAATCGCTACGACGAGGCACTCGAACTCGTGGACGAGGCGCTGAGGGCCGAGCCTCGCAACCCGGAACTGCTCTACGAATCTGCCATGCTCGCCGAGCGCCTCGACGATATCGAGCTGATGGAAAACCGCCTGCGCCGCCTGATCGCGATCGAACCAGACCACGCTCATGCCTACAACGCGCTCGGCTATACGCTTGCCGACCGGAACCTGCGCCTGGACGAAGCCCGCGATCTGATCCTGCAGGCACTCGAGATCGCACCTGACGACCCCTACATTCTCGACAGCATGGGCTGGCTGCTGTTTCGTCAGAACGATCTCGAGGGCGCACTCGCCTATCTTGAGCGCGCCCATGCACTGCGGCCCGATCCCGAGATCGCCGCCCACCTCGGCGAAGTCCTGTGGCTGATGGAGCGCCGCGACGAGGCGCGCCGGATCTGGGAAGACGCTCAGCGCGCCGACCCGGACAACCAGACTCTCACCGACACCATCGAGCGACTCCTCGAACAGTGATGATCCTGAGAACGCGGTACGCAGCTACCCGGCCTGGCAAGTGGCTGACGACAGCTACGCTCGTCATCCTCTCCGGTTGCGCCACGCTCGCCCCACCGTCCGACGTTGCGGAGGCAACCCGGGATACCGTCAGCGCATTTCTGCTCGAGGCGCGTATCTCCGCCACCGACGGAGAACGTGCGGCCAGTGGCAGACTCGAGTGGGAGCACACAGCCGAGGCGGACAGCTGGCTGCTGTTCAGCCCACTTGGCCAGGTGGTTGCCCAACTCGTCGCGACGAACGCCGGCGCGACCCTGCGAACGGCTGACGGGCAGACGCTGACCGCGCATTCAGCCGAAGCCATGCTGCCCGAACTCCTCGGCGTGCCCGCCCCCGCGGACGGTCTGGCGCACTGGGTTCAAGCCGTACCGAGATCCGGAGCCCGGGTGCTGGCCAGCGATGCGGCCGGGCGGCCGGCACGAATGAGTGACGCTGGCTGGATCATCGACTATTCCGAATACGTTTCGGAATCGCCCGATGCAATGCCCAGGCGAATCGACGCGCACTGGGGCGATGCGCGCATCCGGCTCGTCATCGACCACTGGGTGGTGTCACCGTGAATCGGCTGAACGACTGTCCGGCGCCGGCCAAACTCAATCTGTTCCTGCATATCATCGGCCGGCGAGCGGACGGTTACCACCTGCTGCAATCGGTGTTCCGGCTCATCGACCGCGCCGACACGCTATCCTTCGAAGAGCGCGGCGACGGATGCATTGAGTTGGCCTCACCCATTCCCGGCATACCGCCCGATCGTGAGCTGTGTGTCAGGGCTGCGACATTACTGCAGAAGACCACTGGCTGTTCGCGGGGTGCGACCATCCGGCTCGACAAGCATTTGCCGATGGGGGGCGGGCTCGGCGGCGGCAGTTCCGACGCCGCGACCACGCTGATCGCACTGAACCGCCTTTGGGGAACCGGGCTGCGCCTAAACGAACTGGCCGCTATCGGCCTGCGCCTGGGCGCGGACGTGCCCTTCTTCATAGCTGGGCGCGACGCTTTCGTCGAGGGAATCGGCGAGCGCATCACGCCTGTCGAACTCACCCCCGCCCGCTATGTTGTGATCGTCCCTCCGGTAGAGGTACCGACCGCTGCAATTTTTGCAGCGGGGGAGTTGACGCGAGACAGCGAACCCATCAAAATTGCGGACTTCGCTTCACGGCCCACGCGGAATGACCTTCAGGCAGTCGCCTGCAAACTTCATCCGGCGATAGGCGAGGTGATCGAGTGGCTGGGGCAATACGCGCCGGCCAGAATGACCGGATCGGGTGCATGCGTCTTCGCACAGGTACATGATGAACTCATGGCCGCACGCATCATCAAGTCCTGCCCGCCGCACTGGCGTGCGTGGCAGGCCGGCTCGCTCGCTCGGCACCCGCTTTACGAGTGGCTCGATAGTTGAGCGAAACAGGTTTCTTGGGGAGTCGCCAAGTCGGTTAAGGCACCGGATTTTGATTCCGGCATTCGAGGGTTCGAATCCTTCCTCCCCAGCCAGACAACCCGGGCAGGCCTTGTGCCTGCCCGAGTCGTTTGAAGCGTAGTCACAGTTCTTTTCGGCTCTGGAGTATCGGTCATGCCCCGTGGCAGCCTGATGGTCTTCACCGGCAACGCCAACCCAAAGCTTGCCGCCGACGTCGTACGACGTCTCGGCATCTCGTTGGGTTCAGCAACGGTGGGACGTTTTTCCGACGGTGAAGTCAACGTCGAACTTCTCGAGAACGTCCGCGGCAAGGACATCTTCGTTCTCCAGCCCACCTGCGCGCCGACCAACGACAACCTGATGGAACTGCTGGTGCTCGTCGATGCGCTCAAGCGAGCCTCGGCAGGTCGAATTACGGCAGCCATGCCCTACTTCGGCTATGCGCGGCAGGATCGTCGGCCGCGGTCGGCACGCGTGCCGATCACTGCGAAAGTCGTCGCCAACATGCTGCAGGTCGCCGGCGTGCAACGTCTGCTGACGATGGACCTTCACGCGGACCAGATTCAGGGCTTCTTCGACATTCCGGTCGACAACGTGTACGCCGCACCGGTGCTGCTCGCAGACCTCGACAAGCAAAAATACGACGATCTGCTCGTGGTCTCGCCAGACGTCGGCGGCGTGGTCAGAGCACGCGCTTTCGCCAAGCGTCTCGAGTGTGATCTCGCGATCATCGACAAGCGCCGTCCCAAGGCAAACGTGTCCGAGGTCATGAACATCATCGGCGAGGTCAAGGACCGCACCTGCGTGATCATGGACGACATCGTCGACACCGCCGGCACGCTGTGCAAGGCAGCCACCGCGCTCAAGGAAAACGGTGCCCGCCGCGTCATCTCCTACTGTACCCACCCGGTACTGTCGAACGCCGCGGCGGCCCGGATCGCCGACTCGGATCTCGACGAGCTGGTGGTCACCGACACTATTCCGCTGCAGGACGATGCCGCGAACTGTTCACGGATCCGCCAGATCTCGGTGGCGTCGCTGATGGCCGACACCATGCTGCGCATCAGCAACGAGGAATCAGTGTCGTCGTTGTTCATGGAATAATTTTTCGCCGTCGCGCAAGCGGCGGTGTTCCACCCGCTCGTCTGGTCGCGGACGGGCGAAACCAACCAGGAGTAAAGCAATGCAAATCGAATTCAAGGCCACCAAGCGTGACCTGCAGGGAACGGGTGCGAGCCGCCGCCTGCGTCGCGCTGGCCAGCTGCCGGGCATCATCTACGGTGCCGAACAGGACGCCACCCCGGTCACGCTCGACCACAACGAGCTCTACCACCTGATGCGCAAGGAAGCCTTCCACGCATCGGTGCTGACCATTGACCTCGACGGCAGCAAGGAGTCCGTCATCCTCCGTGATGCACAGTGGCACCCGTACAAGCAACAAGTACTGCATGTCGACTTTCAGCGCGTGAGCTCGACCGAGAAACTGCACATCAAGGTGCCGCTGCACTTCGTCAACGGCGATACCAGCCCTGCAGTCAAACTCGCCGGCCAGATGATCTCGCACGTGATCAACGAGATCGACGTCAGCTGCCTGCCGAAGGATCTGCCCGAGTTCATCGAAGTCGACCTCAGCAGCCTCGAGGCAGACCATTCGGTGCACGTCACCGACATCAAATTGCCGAGCGGTGTCGAGATCGTGCACCACGGAGAAGGCGACCCGGTCGTCGCAACCGCGCTCAAGACCGGCGGTAGCAGTGAAGGCGCCGCCGAAGGTGAGGAAGGGGGCGAGTGACGCACCTGCCGCGCAAGCACGAGGGGGGCCAGCGGGAATGAGCCAGATCGCTCCGCGACTGGTCGTCGGACTCGGCAACCCCGGCGCGCAATACACCGAAACCCGGCACAATGCCGGGTTTTGGTTTTGTGAGCGCCTGGCCGACAAGCTCGGCACCCGCTTCTCGTTCGAATCCCGTTTTCACGGCCTGGTGGCCAATGCCCGTGAAGCCGGCGTGTGGCTTTTGATGCCACAGACTTTCATGAATCGTTCCGGGCAGGCGGTGGGGGCACTCGCCCGCTTCTACCGTATCCAGCCGGCGGAAATTCTCGTCGTCCACGACGAGCTCGACATACCACCCGGTCAGCTGCGACTGAAGTTCGGCGGCGGCCTCGGCGGCCACAACGGCCTCAAGGACTCTTCGGCCCATCTCGGCACCAACGACTACTGGCGCCTGCGCATTGGCATCGGTCATCCAGGCGACCGTAACGAGGTGGTCAACTTCGTGCTCAAGCCACCCAGACGCGAAGAGCGGGAGGCCATCGACGAGGCGATCGACAAGGCTTTGTCTGCATGGCCGCAGATCCAGCGCGGAGAGCTCACCGCGGCTGCCTCAAGACTCAACGTCCGCCCCAAGCCTGCCAAACCAGCGAAAACACCCGACGGCGGCTGAACCGTCGCCGGGGAGGATGATCGCCGGCCGGGTCAGTCTCGCTCAGCAGCCAACCGCAGCCATGGCCTGAAGCGGCCCCACGCTGCGTATCGCATCTATCTGATCGCGATGGCGCGTGTACAACGTGCCACCGAAACACACCGCGCTGAACGAAATCCCCTCGAAGTGCTCACGGCTGCGCGGCAGCATGAGCAACCAGCCATCTCCGAGCAACAAATTGCACGGCGGCAGCAAGCCGTCCGGCCCCGGCGCCAGGTCCAGCTCGGCCCGAGCACGCTCGAATCCGGCATGCATGCTCGCGCCGGCACGATCCACCGCAACGCCCTTGCCGCATTCGACCCGCACGAAGCAGTGCTTCATCGCAAGCGCGGGGTGCCTGGCGACGGTTTGCGGTTCCGCGTCCGTCGGCAAACCCGGTGCATACAGCTTCAGGCTCGCGTTGCCGGGCGCTTCGGGTATCCACTGGACATGCTTGTGACGCTGACTCGCGCCCGCCTCCACGCCGCCGTTGTACAGACCAAGCCCGCCGGCCTCGCCCATGATTGTTGCCAGCGCGTCGAAGTCGATTCGCACCAACGGCGACAACTGCTCTTCGAATTCACGTCGCGCAAGCACCAGGTGCCGTGCGCAAAGCGGAAACTTGTTGAGGATTGCGACATGGGCCTCGCCCACCGGACCGACGGTCAACGCCGGATCCGGGTTCAGAAACGGGTTGAAGGCCGGGTCGCGCGGACCACCCGGAACTGCAACATCCTTCTTGACCGCGTCTTTGGCCGCGAGCGACGACACCCAGCGCACGATGAACCGCATACCACCGTCGGTCATCTCCGTTTCGTCAGCTTGCACCGGCTGCAGGTCTCCACTCGCCAACGCCGACGCGCTACGCACGTCGATCGCATCCATCCAGTTTCCGTTCATTTCTCCTCCTGTTGTTGCCCGGACGGACCGGGCGCCCGACCCCAAAGGGTCAATTCTCGACGGGATCGGCCCGCACAGCAGTGTCGCGGGCGTTGTCGGTCACGGTACAATCGCAAGTTTTCCACTCAAGATCAAGGCGCTGGCAGTCCCTCGGACCTGATCGTGGCATCACAAGGATTCACATGAGCCTGAAATGCGGAATCGTCGGCCTGCCCAACGTCGGCAAGTCGACCCTCTTCAACGCCCTGACCAAGGCCGGCATCCAGGCCGAGAACTACCCGTTCTGCACCATCGAACCCAACGTCGGTATCGTCGAGGTGCCTGATGCGCGTCTTGCGCAGCTCGCCGAGATCGTCAAGCCGCAGAAGATCCAGCCCGCCATCGTCGAGTTCGTCGACATCGCCGGTCTGGTGGCGGGTGCGTCCAAGGGTGAAGGGCTGGGCAATCAGTTCCTCGCCAACATCCGCGAAACCGATGCGATCGTTCACGTCGTGCGCTGCTTCGAAGACGAGAACGTGGTACACGTCTCCGGCAGCGTCGATCCGATCCGTGATATCGAGGTCATCGACACCGAGCTCGCGCTGGCCGACATGGCCACCGTCGAGAAGGCTCTCGCCCGCTACCGCAAACCGGCCAGCGCAGGCGACAAGGAAGCCAAACTGCTGGTGGCGGCGCTCGAAAAGTGCCTCGCCCAGCTCAACGAGGCCCGTCCGGTGCGAGCACTCGATCTTTCCAAGGAAGAACGCGCCAATCTGAAGCCCTTTTGCCTGATCACCGCCAAGCCTGTGCTCTACGCAGCAAACGTCGCCGAAGACGGCTTCGAGAACAACCCCAGGCTCGATGCGGTGCGCGAACATGCCGCCGCCGAGGGCGCGCAAGTGGTTGCCCTGTGCGCTGCGATTGAAGCGGAGATCGCCGACCTCGAGGACGCCGACAAGAAGGACTTCCTCGAATCCATGGGCCTGGATGAGCCAGGTCTCGACCGGCTGATCCGGGCCGGATACAAACTCCTCGGGCTGCAAACCTACTTCACCGCCGGCGTGAAGGAGGTGCGCGCCTGGACGATTCACGTCGGCGACACTGCCCCACAGGCGGCAGGCGTGATCCACACCGATTTCGAACGCGGCTTCATCCGGGCCCAGACCATCGCCTTCGACGACTTCATCCAGTACAAGGGTGAAGCCGGCGCGAAGGAGGCCGGCAAGATGCGCGCCGAGGGCAAGGAGTACGTCGTGCGCGACGGCGACGTCATGAATTTCCTGTTCAACGTCTGACCGCTCCATGGGGATGGCGGGCGGCCACTACGTCGGGCGTTTCGCCCCCTCCCCCACCGGACCGCTACACTTCGGCTCGATGGTTGCCGCGATCGGCAGCTATATCGACGCCCGCGCAGCCGGCGGTCGATGGCTCCTGCGCATCGAGGATGTGGACGCACCCCGCTGCAGCCTGCAGGCAGAGACCGACATTATCGCCACCCTCGAGCGATTCGGCCTCGAGTGGGATGGCCCGATCGTTTGCCAGCGCGACCGCATCGCCCACTACCAACAGGCACTCGATCGTCTGCGCGACTGCGGCGCGGTGTTTGGCTGTGCCTGCACCCGTCGCGAGATCGCTGACTCAGCGCTGGCGCGCGACGGCTCGCGCGTTTATCCCGGCACCTGTCGTGATGGACTGCCACCAGGGCGCAGCGCCCGCGCCTGGCGGGTGCGCGCGGCCGGCGACATCCGCTTCATTGACCGCATCCAAGGTGCACAGCACGAGGCACTGGAAAGCGAGGTCGGCGACTTCGTCCTGCTGCGCGCTGACGGCCTGTTCGCCTATCAGCTCGCCGTCGTGGTCGATGATGCGATTGACGGCATCACGGATGTGGTGCGCGGCGCCGACCTGCTCGACTCGACCGCGCGACAGATCCACCTGCAGCGCCTGCTCGGATATCCGACGCCCAGGTACGCACACCTGCCGGTAGCGGTCAATCCGGCCGGCGAAAAGCTCTCCAAGCAGACACTCGCGCCCGCAGTCAGCGACGACGCGGTGGAAGCCACGTGGCTGGCGGTGCTGCGCTTTCTCGGTCAGAATCCGGATGAGGCGCTTGCCAGAGCGGGGCTGAACGAAATCCGAGCCTGGGCCGTGGCGAACTGGTCGCCGGCCAAGGTGCCTGCGCAGCGCATCGAGACGGCGCCCAAAGCCTATTTAGGCCCCACCGACCCACCGGAACGCGAACATGATTGACGATATCGCCGGCCTGCGTAGCCTGCTGCTCGAAACCCGCACCATCGCGGTGGTGGGTTTGTCGGCCAACTGGCATCGCCCCAGCTTCTTCGCGGCGAAGTACATGCAGGAGCGTGGCTACACGATCGTGCCGGTCAACCCGGCCTACGACGAGATCCTGGGGCAGAAGTGCTATCCGAGTCTGCGTGACATTCCGATACCGATCGACATGGTGGACGTGTTCCGCAAGCCCGAGGATGTGTTGCCACTGGTCGACGATGCGATCGCCATCGGCGCCAAGAGCTTCTGGATGCAACTCGGCGTGATCAACGCGGAAGCGGCGCAACGCGCCGAGGCCGCCGGCATGAAGGTGGTCATGGACCGCTGCGTGAAGATCGAATACGCACGACTGTTCGGCGGACTGAACTGGTTCGGCGTCAATACCGGCGTGATCTCGGCCAAACGCCCTCCGGTGCCGACACGCGGCTGAACCCGTCCACACCGGCTCAGTGCTTGCCGCGAAAGCCGGCCACACCGATCGCCAGGCGGACGAACTGATACGCCAGCCAACTCGCGAGCCGACGCATCATGGGCAACCGGCGCAGCGTCTCCAGCCGCAGCTCGACTGTACCCTCGCGCATCGCAGCCTCGAGGCTTTTTCGCAGCTTTCGGGCGAACGCCGCGTCATCCACGACGACATTGGCCTCGCGCGCCAGCAAAAGACTGAAGGGGTCGATGTTGCTCGACCCCACGGTCGCCCAGCTCTCATCGATCACCGCAACCTTGGCATGCAGGTAGCTGCGGTGATACTCGTAAAGCCGAATGCCACGACCGAGAAAGTAGGGATAGAGCGCCCGGGTTGCGTAGGACAGCACCGGGTGATCCGACAAGCCCTGTAGCAACAGCTTCACACTGACACCTCGCGCGGCCGCAACCGTCAGCGCCTGGCGAAATCGCCTGCCCGGAAAAAAGTAGGCTGATGCAATCACCACCTCGCGACGCGCAGCCGCAATGGCCGCGAGGTAAGCATCCTCGATGTCACGGCGATGCCCGAGGTTGTCGCGAATCACAAAGGCTGCTCTCACCTCGCCGGCCGGAGCGACATGCGCCGGAGTGCGAGTGCGCATCGGCTGGCGCTGTCGCAGGTTTGCCCACGACACCAACCACCAGAGGCGTCGCACGCTCGCCACCACCGACGCCAACAGCGGACCCTTGAGGTGCACAGCATAGTCATAGCGCGGATGCACCGAGCCGCGCACCGGCACATCGTCGATGATGTTGATGCCGCCGACGAAAGCTTCGCGCGCGTCGATGACCACGATCTTGCGATGCAGCCGGCGCAGGCGATGGCGACGAAGGGACAGCGCGCGAATCTCCGGCCGGTAGATCAGCACCGAAGCGCCACTGGCCTCCAGCACCTTCTGGAGATGCTCAACGAAAGGGCGACCGCCGAAGCCATCGACCATGACGTTGACTGCCACGCCTCGCCTTGCCGCCCGGCACAATGCCTCAGCCATGCGACGTCCGGTCTCGTCGTCCTCGAAGATGTAGGTCTCGATGTGGATCTCATCGCGAGCGCGATCGATCGCCGCTTCCAGTGCCGGGAAATACTGCAGGCCGCATTCGAGCAGCTCGACCTGATTGCCCTCGCAGTAATCCGTCACCCGGCGAACTCCAGTTCCGCCGTCAGCGCAGCGTGGTCGGAGATACGCGACCAGGGCAACCCGGCATGCACCTGGGCCGCATGGATATCGAATCCACGCACGTAGATGCGATCCAGGCTCAGCACCGGGGCGCGACTCGGGTAACTCTTCGCGAGACGCCCGGTGCCGCTGCGAAAGGCTTCGACCAGCCCCAGCCGCTTGACGAGCAGATGCTCTGCGCGATCACGCCAGTCGTTGAAATCCCCCGCAATGATCAGCGGCGCACCGTCGGGAGCGAGCTGCTCCATACGCTCAGCCAGGGCTTCCATCTGCCGCCTTCGGCTCCCCGCCATCAGCCCCAGATGCACGCAGACACAGTGCAGCACCTGGTTGCTACCGGGTAATTCCACCTCACAATGGAGCAGCCCGCGACGCTCGAAACGGTGGTCGGACACATCCTGGTTATGCTCGGAGAGGATGGCCAACCGGCTGAGGATCGCGTTGCCGTGGTGCCCATGGTCGTAGACCGCATTCTTGCCGTAGGCGGCCTGGTGCCAGACCTCCTCCGCCAGAAACTCGTGCTGTGGATTCAGCGGCCAGTTGGCATGAGTGATCTCGTGGCGCACATGCATACCCTGGACCTCCTGCAGAAACACGAGGTCAACATCCAGCGTGCGCAGACGCTCGCGCAGGTCGTGGATCACCATGCGACGGTTGAACTGGGAAAAGCCCTTGTGAATGTTGTAGGTGCAGACCCTGAGTTTCATGCCTGGACTCCGGAAACGTGGGGCGCTGAGGCGCCCGCTATAATCACGCTCCAATGTTTCATATATACCAAATTCCACATGAACAGAATGCAGGTCGTGTATCGGGTTGCAGGCTCCGCCGGAGAGATCGAAGCCCGCGCCCGTGCCATCGCGGTCGAACAGAGCATCGAGATGCCGCCCCATGCGGTGCGCAACCACCGTGTCAGCGCTGAGGTGCTGGGCAGGGTGGAGCAAATCGTCGCAGACGGGCCGGATCACTTTCTGGTGACGATCAGCCTCGCCCTGGAAACCACCGGCTTCGAAGCCGGCCAGATGATGAACATGTTGTTCGGCAACAGTTCCCTGCACCCGGATCTTACGTTGCTCGACGTCGATCTCGAGGTGCAGGCCGCCTCCCGCTTCGGCGGTCCGCGCTTCGGACTGGACGGACTTCGCCGGCTGGTCGGCGCCGGCAAACGACCATTGACCTGCACCGCACTCAAACCGCAGGGCAGCACGGTAGAGGAGCTCGCCGAACTAGCCGGCCAGTTCGCCGAGGCCGGCATCGACATCATCAAGGACGACCACGGCCTGGCCGACCAGCACAGCACTCCGTTCGCCCAGCGCGTGGCCGCGGTGCAAGAGGCGGTAGATGCCGCGAACCGTGCAAGCGGCCACAGGACACTCTATGCGCCCAGCCTCACTGGCGGTCCGGCGCGCCAGCGCAAGCAACTGACGGTTGCAAGAGAGCTTGGTGTCGGCGCCCTGCTCATCGCTCCAATGATCTCCGGATGCGGAGCACTGCAGGAACTGGCCGACGAGGGGGTGCCGATTCTTGCTCACCCGGCGCTGGCTGGCGCTGCCCGGATTTCGCCGACGCTGCTGCTGGGTAAGCTCTTCCGCCTCTTCGGTGCAGACGCGGTGATCTACCCCAACCATGGCGGCCGCTTCAGCTTCGCGCCAGCGCTTTGCCGCGACATTGCTCGCACTGCGCGTACCGCCTGGGCGGGTCTCGCTTCCAGCGTGCCGGTACCGGCCGGAGGGATGCACCCCGACCGGGTCGAAGAGCTGGTGGAGTTCTACGGCCGTGACGTGATGCTGCTCATCGGCGGCGCGCTGCTCGAGGCCGAGGACACCCGCGCCGCCGCGAGCGCCTTTGTGCAGCGGGTTGCACTATGCGAACACAGAGGTTGAGGTCATGAAGGACGATTCATCCATTCGCAAGGCATTGCCGGACGGCAGCTGGCAGCAGGTGGAGCGGCTGGACTACAAGCCCGAGGGCTCCGCCCCGTTCCGCGACATCAGCCGACAACTGCTGTTTCGCACCGACGGACTCGGCTGCGAGCTACGTTACTTCGAGATCGCTGCTGGCGGGCACTCCACCCTGGAACGTCATGAACACGAACATGCGGTAATGATTCTGCGAGGCCGCGGCGCCTGTTTGGTGGGCGAGACGGTTTGTTCCGTCGGTGAACATGACCTTGTCCACATCCCACCGATGACCTGGCACCAGTTCCGTGCAGCTGACGACAACCACCTCGGCTTTCTGTGCATGGTGAACGTCGAACGCGACCGACCTCAGCTGCCGGATGAGACCGAGCTCGAGCGGCTCAAAGCCGATCCGCTGATCGCCGCCTTCATTCGCAGCTGAACAGCCGCCTGCCGCACAAACGAACAGGCCCGCGCCAGTACCGGCGCGGGCCTGTTCGTTTCGCTCACCCGAAAGACTCAGGACACTTCCAGCATGCGCTGGAGCGCGAGCCGTGCGAGCTCAGCCTCATGTTCGGGCACCCTGATCTGGTTGACCACCTTGCCCTCGACGAGGTTTTCCAAGGTCCAGGCGAGGTGCTGGGGGTCGATGCGCTGCATCGTCGAGCACATGCACACGGTCGGCGCCATGAACTGCACCGTCTTGCCCTCGGGCTTCATTTCCTCGGCCAGACGATTGACCAGGTTGAGCTCGGTGCCTACCAGCCACTGCGTGCCCTCAGGCGCGGCCTTGATGGTGTTGATGATGTATTCGGTGGAGCCGACGTAGTCCGAATTGCGGCAGACGTCGAGATTGCTCTCCGGGTGGGAAATGACCAGGCCATCGGGATGCTGCATGCGCCAGCGGCGGATGTGGCTCTCCTGGAACATCTGGTGCACCGAGCAGTGCCCTTTCCACAGCAGGATCTTCGCCTTGCGGATCTGCTCCGGCGTAAGGCCCCCGTATTCCAGATCGGGATCCCACACGACCATGTCTTCGAGCGGGATGCTCTTCTTGAAACCGGTCCAGCGACCAAGATGCTGATCCGGGAAGAACAAGACCTTCTCGCGTCGCTCGAACGCCCAATCGAGAATCGTCGGTGCGTTGGTCGAAGTGCAAACGATGCCGCCATGCTCACCGCAAAAGGCCTTGAGGTCGGCGGCCGAGTTGATGTAGGTCACCGGCGTGATGATGTCGTCCGGCGTCTCGAGCACTTCGGTGAGCTCACGCCAGCAACGGGTGACCTTGGCAAGGTTCGCCATGTCGGCCATAGAGCAGCCGGCCGCGAGGTCTGGCAGGATCGAGATCTGATGAGGTTTGGACAGCATGTCGGCCACTTCGGCCATGAAATGCACGCCACAGAAGACAATGAACTCGGATTCGGTCTGCGATGCAAGCCGGGCAAGCTTGAGCGAATCACCGGTCAGATCGGCATGCTGGTAGACATCGGCCCGCTGGTAGTGATGGCAAAGCAGCACCGCACGATCTCCCAGCTTTGCACGGGCTGCGCGGATGCGTTCCTGCGCCTCCTGGTCCTGGAGCACGTTGAAGCGGTCGAAACTGATGCTTGCGACTTGCATTGTCTTGTATCTCTGCTTTCTGAGTGGTTGACTAAGAGTCCGGGATGCAGCCGGGGGTTGCATGGTTTACACGCCGGAAACCCGATTCCTCTCGCTTCACGGGAGTGTTCAACTCTGTTGCCAGGGCAGGCCGGCATGCCGCCAGCCACCAATCCTGTTGCGGTGGCCTTCGGCGTCCTTGTCACCCTCGAAGCCTTCGAGGATGTTGTAGGACTCGAGATAACCCGCCGCAGTCGCGGCACGGGCTGCATGGTCGGAGCGCGCGCCCGAACGACAGAGGAACATCACGAGGGCCTCGCTATCGACCTCGCGTTGGAGCTGCGCCAAAAACGAGGGGTTTGGCTTGCTTCCCGGATACGTGATCCATTCGATCTCAACGGCGCCGGGCACGCGACCCACCCAGTCGAGCTCGGCGCGGGTACGAACGTCGACAACCTTGGCGCCGGGGGCGAGTTGCCACACCTCGTTCGCCTCCGCCGGCGTCAGTGCGCCAGCATAGGGGAGGTTCAGCATCTGGGCGCGCTCACGCGCCAGATTCAGCAAATCGCTCAGTTTGCCCATGATGTGCATACGGATAGAATGAGTTGATTCATTAGTATACAACCATCCGCCCACGATGAATTCCCCGAAGGCTCCGGCCTCATCGCCTCCCCCACCCGATGCACGAGCGCGCGCGCGGAGCATCCAGCGGGTGACACTGGTCGCCGTGCTGACCAACAGCCTGCTCGTGTTAGGGCAGATGGTGGTCGGAATCTTCGCAAACGCGTTCAGCCTCGTTGCCGACGCAGTGCACACGTTATCCGACCTGTTCACGGACGCAATGGTTCTGCTAGCCGGCCGCAAGGGGGGCGAGCCTGCTGACCGCGAGCACCCGTATGGCCACGGACGTTTCGAGACCGCTGCGACGCTGATCCTGGGGACGATCCTGGCAGCAGTCGGGCTTGGCTTTCTGTGGAGTTCAGGCATGCGACTTCAGGCCATGGAAAGCGCGGCGCCGGTGCACCAGGCAGCGCTCTGGATGGCCGGCGTCACGCTGCTCGCCAAAGAGGGCCTTTTCCGGTTCACGCTCGCCGCGTCGCGACGTCTCAAGGCCCCCTTGCTGGAAGCCAACGCCTGGCACGCACGGTCCGATGCAGCCTCGTCACTGGTTGTTGCGGCAGGCATCGGCGGCAGCCTCGCAGGCTACCCCTTTCTGGAACCACTGGCCGCTGCAGTCGTGGGATTCATGATCCTGAACATGGGTCTTCGCCTCGCATGGCGCGCGATGCGCGAGCTGGTCGACACTGGACTACCCGACGAAGCAGTCGAACGCATCGGCGACACGATACGCGCCACGTCGGGCGTGGTCGGGGTGCACGACATCCGGACACGTCGTATGGCTGACCGGGTCTTGTGCGACACGCACGTACAGGTCGATCCGCACATCACCGTATCCGAAGGGCATCGCATCTCGGATGCGGTCTACTTCCGGATTCGCGAAGCCCACCCCGAAGTAAAAGACGTGCTGGTCCACATCGATCCCGAGGACGACGGCGACCTGCAGACGCCGCCGCCCGGCCAGCCTCCCGAGCGTGCCGAGATTCACGCCGTGATCGAGAAGATCCTGGCGCGTACCGCCAGCCTGCGCCGTATCCAGGTGCACTACCTCGGACACCGCATCGAGGTTGAGGTCATGCTCGCGGCAGCCCACCTGTCGCAAAGCGAAACCGATGCACTGAAAGAGCGCACCGAAAGGCTGCTCGAAACCGATCCCCGTTTTCGCGCAGTCACCTTTTTCGTGCAAGTCGCACCATGACGGTGCAAACTAGTACATGACCGCACCTTGTTAGTGCATTCACTTGTTGCCTTGCGACCCAAACTGAAGCGCTTGTTCTCCAAACCCTGACTGAAGCCCACAGCACCGAATCGTCGCGAGCCGTCACGCCTCGAAGAATCAGCGCTCCGCTCGCGCGTTTTTTCGGCAAAGCCCTGCCCGGAAAAACTGGCACACCTTCTGCTTATATCTCCGCAGCGGGACTTTGACCGTCAATGCCCCTAATTGCCCTACATCACCAGGAGTGAATATGAACGCTCAAGAAGTCATGAAGATGATCCAGGAAAACGAAGTCCGTTTCGTGGACCTTCGCTTTACTGATACACGCGGCAAGGAGCAGCACGTCGGCCTGCCGGTGTCGGCCTTCGAAGAAGATCACTTCGAGCACGGCCACCCGTTCGACGGCTCCTCCATCGCTGGCTGGAAGGGCATTCAGGCCTCCGACATGATCCTGTTGCCGGAACCAGGCTCCGCCTACATCGACCCGTTCTACGACGAAACCACGCTGGTGCTGACCTGCGACGTCATCGAACCGTCCGACGGCAAGGGCTACGACCGCGACCCCCGCTCGATCGCCAAGCGCGCCGAGGCCTACCTGAAGAGCACCGGAATCGGTGACACCGTATATTTCGGACCGGAGCCCGAATTCTTCATCTTCGACTCGGTCGAGTGGTCGGTTGACATGTCCGGTGTCTACAGCAAGATCATCTCCGAAGAAGCCGCCTGGTCCACCGCCGACAAGTTCGAAGGCGGCAACACCGGCCACCGTCCGCGCGTCAAGGGTGGCTACTTCCCGGTGCCCCCGGTCGATTCGCTGAACGACATCCGTGCAGCCATGGTGATCGCCCTGGAATCGTGCGGCGTACCGGTCGAAGTACATCACCATGAAGTCGCCAACGCCGGACAGTGCGAGATCGGCACCAGGTTCAACACCCTCACCAAGCGTGCCGACTGGACTCAGGTGCTGAAGTACATCGTGCACAACGTCGCACACCAGTACGGCAAGACCGCAACCTTCATGCCGAAACCCATCGTCGGCGACAACGGCTCCGGCATGCATGTCCACCAGTCGATCTGGAAGGACGGCCAGAACCTGTTCGCGGGCAACGGTTATGCCGGTCTTTCGGAGACCGCGCTGTATTACATCGGCGGCATCATCAAGCACGCCCGCGCGCTGAACGCGATCACCAACCCGAGCACCAACTCCTACAAGCGGCTGGTCCCGCACTATGAGGCACCGACCAAGCTTGCTTACTCGGCACGCAACCGCTCGGCCTCGATCCGCATCCCCTATGTCGCAAACCCGAAGGGCCGCCGCATCGAGTCGCGCTTCCCGGATCCGATGGCCAACCCCTATCTGTGCTTCGCAGCGCTGATGATGGCGGGTCTCGACGGCATCCAGAACAAGATCCACCCGGGCGATCCGGCCGACAAGAATCTCTACGACCTGCCGCCGGAAGAAGATGCGAAGATTCCGACGGTGTGCACCAGCCTCGATCAGGCCCTCGAGGCGCTCGACGCTGACCGCGAGTTCCTGACCCGCGGTGGCGTGTTCTCCAATGAGTTCATCGATGCCTACATCGAGCTCAAGATGGAGGACGTCAATCGCCTGCGCATGACGACCCACCCGGTCGAGTTCGACATGTACTACAGCCTGTAAACGTTCGAGCGGCTCGAACGTTAGAAGGGGACGGGCAATGCCCGTCCCTTTTTTTGTGTTCTAATCGAATCGAATGAAACAGAGAACCCGCCACCAACCAAGAGGCAAGGCAATGCGCTCAGCTCTGATTGCCGCGCTGCTGCTGACCGCGCTCAGCGGCACCCCCGCGTTTGCGACCGTCTACAAGTGCATTGATGCCGAAGGCGGGATCACCTACACGAACGACCCCTCATCAGCCCGCAACTGCGAACGCCTGCGTTCGGATCTGCCTATATCGACCGTACCGGCCTCACCGCAGCGTCCGGCTTCGGCAGCACCTCGCCCCGCCGCCACGCCCTCACCGTCCTTCCCGCGCGTCAGCCCGGACGCGCAGCGCAGCCGGGACGACTCCCGCCGCCAGATCCTGGAGCGCGAGCTCGCCAGCGAACGCACCGCACTCGAAGAAGCCCAGCAGAAGCTCGCTGAAGAAGAGGGGCGGGACGCACCCGAGGACCGGATCATTCGGCAAACCGAACGGGGCCCAAGGGCTGTCATCAATCTTGGCAAGCGCGAGGAGCGGCTCAAACCCTTCCGCGATCAGGTCGATCTGCACCAGCGCAATATCGAGGCGCTCGAGAGAGAAATGCGCGGCCTGCGCTGATCCCGGCTGGCTTTCACCGCGCCTGCCGCTCGGTGGTCTGGTTCTTGCTTGATATTGGGCCACAATACCTGGCATACGAGCATGGCAAGAGCCCCAAAAAACCAGACCCACTGCGGCCCCTTCTCGGGGCTGGATCTACTTTCTTCGGCCGTCGTGCTCGTCGACGACCGGCAGATCGTGCGTTATCTCAATGCCAGCGCCGAGAACCTTTTCGCGATCAGCCAGCGAAAGCTCATCGGCCGCCCGCTTACACACTTGCTCGGCGAGCAACACGGCCTCGAAGCTGCACTTGAGAACGCCCTGCGCACCAACTGGAGCTACACCGGCCAGGATTTGAAGATACAGCGGCCGATGGCAGAGCCACTGCACCTGGATTGCACGGTGAGTCCCGCCGAGGCGGACGGCGTCAGCCTTCTGCTGGAGTTCCGGCCACTCGACGCCCAGCTTCGGGTCGCGCGCGAGGAGCAGTTGCTGCAACAGCAGCAGGCAAACCGGGAACTCATCCGCAATCTCGCGCACGAGATCAAGAATCCGCTGGGCGGCATTCGCGGCTCTGCCCAGTTGCTGGAAGGCGAACTCACCGAACCGCATCTGCGCGAGTACACCGAGGTCATCATCGCCGAAGCCGACCGGTTACAGGACTTGATGAATCGCATGCTCAGTTCGCACAGCATGATGCGGCCTGGACTGATCAACATTCACGACGTGCTCGAACGTGTGCGCCGACTCGTGCTTGCCGAGTTTCCGGACGTGACGATCGTACGCGACTACGACACCAGCCTGCCCGAACTCACGGCCGATCGAGAGCAACTCATCCAGTCCGTGCTCAACATCACCCGCAACGCCGCTCAGGCGCTTCTCGGTCACGGCGAAATCCGCTTGCGCACCCGTATCGCAAGACAAGTCACGCTGGCCAAACGTCGTTTCAAGCTGGCACTGGAATTGCAAGTAATCGACAACGGCCCGGGCATCCCGGAGGACATTCGCGACAAGATCTTCTACCCGCTTGTATCGGGACGCGAAGGCGGCAGCGGCCTGGGACTGTCGATGGCACAGAGCTTTGTCGAACAACACCATGGCATGATCGAGGTCGACAGCCGCCCGGGCCGCACCTGCTTCACGATTCTTCTGCCGATCACAGAGCGCGGCTGAGACACTGCAGTCACGCACCAACATAGTGCATGGTTATGAATACTGTCTGGATTGTTGATGATGACCGTTCGATCCGCTGGGTGCTCGAAAAGGCGCTCGGCCGAGAAAACATCGCCTACCAGAGTTTCGGCAGCGCCACGGAGGCGCTGGACGCGTTGTCCTCCTGCGATGCGCCACCGCGGGTGCTGATCTCCGACATCCGCATGCCCGGAGAGAGCGGTCTCGATCTGCTTCAGCGCGTCAAGACGACCCATCCGGACCTTCCGGTCATCATCATGACCGCCTACTCGGACCTGGACAGTGCCGTGTCCGCTTTCCAGGGCGGGGCCTTCGAGTACCTTCCCAAACCCTTCGATGTGGACCAGGCGGTAGCACTGGTGCGGCGCGCCCTCGAGCAAACCACCCCGAGTGGCAACACAGACCTGCAAACCACACTTGCACCCGAAATACTCGGCCAGGCGCCTGCGATGCAGGAGGTCTTCCGCGCCATTGGACGTTTGTCGCAATCACACGCGACCGTACTCATCACTGGCGAATCGGGCAGCGGCAAGGAACTGGTCGCGCGGGCCCTGCACCGCCACAGCCCGCGTCGCGACGCGCCATTTGTTGCGATCAATACCGCAGCGATACCCCGCGACCTGCTCGAATCCGAGCTTTTCGGTCACGAGCGCGGCGCTTTTACCGGCGCGGCCGCGCTGCGTCGGGGTCGGTTCGAACAAGCCGACGGTGGCACCCTGTTTCTCGATGAGATCGGCGACATGCCAGCCGAACTGCAGACGCGCTTGTTGCGCGTGCTCTCCGACGGCCATTTCTACCGCGTCGGAGGGCAGCAGTCGATCCGCGCCAACGTCAGAGTCATTGCCGCGACTCACCAGGACCTCGAGGAGCGCGTCCGCCAGGGAATGTTCCGCGAAGACCTCTTCCACCGCCTCAACGTGATTCGCCTGCGCTTGCCGCCGGTACGCGAACGGCGCGAGGATATTCCACTGCTCGTCCGCTCATTTCTGCAGAAGAGCGCCAAGGAACTGGGCGTCGAGCCCAAGCGGATTTCCGATTCAGCCTTGAAGTTTCTCCAGGGTCTGAGCTTTCCCGGCAACGTGCGCCAACTGGAGAATCTGTGCCACTGGCTGACGGTGATGGCCCCGGGCCAGGTCGTCGATGTGGCCGATCTTCCACCGGAGTTGAAGGAGCAGCCACAGAGCGTTCCCCAAGCCGCATGGACCGATAGCCTCGCCATAGAAACCGACCGGCTACTCGCCAGCACGCCCGGAGCGGTTTTCGAGCAACTCACCCACACCTTCGAGCGCACTCTGATCAAGCGCGCCCTCGCTGCGACCGGAGGGCGACGCATCGAGGCAGCGCAGTTGCTTGGGATAGGACGAAACACCATCACGCGAAAGATCCAGGAACTCGGCATGGACGAGAACCGCAACGGCGGAGAAGACGAGCTGTAGCGGTCTGTCCGCCCTTGGCGATCATCGCGATCACGAAAAGCTGCGAGTCGCTGCGGCTCCGTCGGCAACGATCAGCGCCACCGAAACGCATCGTAATCCGCGATAATCGCCAACACCGATATGCGGAGCCGCGAACTTGGCCTTGATCGAACCTACTATTCTGGCAGCTGACGCAGACCGCACGGCACGTGCGCTTGGCGCGTGCGTCGAGCGCTTCGCCATCGTCGTCGTCGAAGAGTGTGACTCGACGAACAGCGCCTTGAGGGATTTCCCGCCAGAAGACGACGGTCGGACGCATGTTCTGGTCGCGCACCACCAGCGTGCCGGCAGAGGGCGTCGCGGCCGGACCTGGCAGGCCTGGCCCGGTCTCAGCCTGACTTTTTCCAGCTTGTGGCGCTTCGCGCCGTCACCCACGGTCCCCGCCGGCCTGTCGCTCGTCGCCGGGCTGGCGGTGGCATGCACCCTGGAGAAACTGGGTGTCGAAGGCGTGCAGCTCAAATGGCCCAATGACGTCATGGTGTTTGGCAAGAAAATCGCGGGAATCCTCGTCGAACTTGTCCCGGGGAGGGGAAGAACACCAGCCGCTGTCATTGGCATCGGTGTGAACCTCGCCCTCCCAAGCGGGACGCACATCCCGGACCAACCGGGGGTCACGTCCCTGGCTGATGAGATCGCCACCAGCAAGATCGAAGCAAGCACCGTCCTGGCCGGCATTCTCATTTCTCTGGATGATCGGCTGGAGCGTTATACGCAAGGGGGTTTTGCCGCGCTGCGCGACGAATGGCAACAGCGCAACGCGTTTGCCGACTTGCCGGTAAGCGTGCGTGACGAGCAATGCGAAACCGTTGGCATCTGCGCGGGCGTCGACGAAGACGGCGCGCTGCTTCTCGATACAGACCAGGGACGGACCCGCATCATCGCAGGCGATGTCTCCTTGAGGGCAGCCCTGTGATGCTTCTCGTCGATGCTGGCAACACGCGCATCAAGTGGGCACTGGTAGACGGCACGATCTGGCTGGCTGAAGGTGTTCTCGAGCATGACGAAGCGGCTCGGCTCGCGGAACTGGCGACGGGTCAGCAGAAACCCGCGCGAGCAGTGTGCGTCAGCGTGGCCGGCGACAAGATCAAGGACGCGATTACCGGGGCACTCGCCAGCATCGGCCTGGAACCGGAATGGTTCCACAGTTCAGCGGAATGCTGCGGTGTCAGCAACGGCTACGAAGACCCGACTCAACTCGGCGCTGATCGTTGGGCGGCCCTGGTCGGCGCGCGTGCGCTGCATCGCGCGTCCTGTCTCGTGGTGTGCGCGGGAACGGCAACCACCATAGATCTGCTCGATGCCGATGGTCGCTTTCAGGGCGGTCTCATCCTGCCCGGAGAACACCTCATGCGGCAGGCGCTGGCCGGCAATACCGCTCAACTGCCATTCGCCGAAGGGCGCTTCGAAGCTCGACCGAGAAACACCATGGACGCAATCGTAAGCGGATGCCGCCAGGCCCAGATCGGCGCCATTGAACGAATGTTCCGCAGCATCGCCGCGAACCCGGACGCAGTGTGCCTGCTCGCGGGCGGGGCCTCTGCTGCACTCGCACCGTTGCTTTCGATTCCAGTGCGACGAGTCGAGCACCTGGTGCTCCGCGGACTCGCTGTCGCTGCTGACACGAGCCCTCGGCTGCCGGCGAACTGGCGGGTTTAAGAGCCAATACGTTGCGCGATATCCTCGTGCCATTCAGAATCGGGGCAAGTACACGTTTCAAACGATAAATGCCTCTACTACGTCTGCTGTTCTTCGCACTGCTGATCCTGAACGCGCTCGCGCTCGCGGCGGGTATGGGATGGCTGGGCCCGTCGACCCCCAGGGGCGAACCTGAACGCCTGACCAACCAGATCAACCCCCAGCTGATTCGACTGGAACCCCGCGTCGCAACCGAAACGCAGGCGGCACTTTCGGATTCGACCGAACCTGTTGTGCCTCCACGCCCCACCCCGGCACCTCAAGTGACGGCGCCCGCACCACAAGCTGCACCAGCACCTCCTCCACCTTCGCAGCAGGATCCCACGAC
>NZ_WTVM01000039.1 GCF_012910885.1 Azoarcus taiwanensis
GCCATAGCGCGGCGCGGGCGTGGTGGCGCCTTCGACGATCCGCACGGGCTCCAATGCCGGCTCACCGTCCTTGGCAGGCTCGGCGGCGATGTCCAGCAGGATCAGCGCGCCGGTGTCGGCATCTTGCAATTGCAGCCGCGTGGGCTCGATCGGCTCGCTCGCACGCAGGTAGACCGCGCCGCCTGCGCTTTGCACGCGCAGGCGCTCGCCAACCCCGGCCGGCACGCCCACGCGGACGTTGCGGTCGATGAACACGATGCGCTCTTGGCCGACCTGCAGCGGCACAGCCAGCGGCATGCGCTCCCAGCGCAGGATTTCCACGGCCTGGGCGGTAGGTGCCATCGTCACGGCGATCAGCCCCAGCAAGGCGAATGCGTGATGCTTCATGGGGAGGTTCCTCCTTGAGACGCCTGCGCTCCCAGGCCGCCAGGGGCCGTCGCCGGGCGTTCCGGCGCCGGTGTGCTGATGCGCTGGGGCGTGCCGTCGTAGCAGTCGAGCGCCAGGCCGAAGGGATTGCGCGCGGGATCGACGTCGATGCGCGTCACCTTGATGGGGTAGCGCACCAGGGCGCGCTTGACCTGCTCGGCGCCGTAGTACTCGTCCGCGCTGATATCCAGCGTCACCACCCAATCCCGGTCGGATACGGTGCGCACGCGCGCCGTGGGGTCGTCGCCATAGCCACGGCCGGGAATTTCATAAATTCCCCGCACGCGCTGCCGCAGCTCGCCCGTACTGCGCCGGTAGTCGTAATCGGCCCGCAGGAACGCATGGCAGGCGGGTGTCAGATACGGCGAGAGTGCATGCAGGTTGCGCGAGTAGTCTTCCTCACCGTTCGTCGGCCAGCGGTTCAACTGCTGGAACACGTAGAACGTGAAGGCATAGACCGACTCGGGTGGCACTTCCCACCATTTGCGCGTACTGCCCGAGCGCAGGTCGGGTGGGACGTGGATGGTCAGGTCGCTCGGTGCGCTCCACCAGCCGCCGCCCATCACCAGGGCCAAGACGGCCAGCGCGCCAGCGCCCAGGCGCAGCGTCTTGATGTGCGCTTGCAGGTGAGCGATCTCGTTCTTGAAGCGGCTCATCGCGTCGCCCTCCGGGTGGACCAGAAGCCCGAACGCGATACCAGGACGTGGCCGCCCACCCAGCCGGCCATCAAGGGTTGGAGCGTGGCAATGCGCCACTGCAATTGCCGGTACAACCAGGTGTCGGGCCTGCCGCGTTTGAGACGGCGCAGGATGCCACCGCCCACAAACACGCCCAGGGCTACGCCCAGGACAACGAATGTGGGCGCCAGCGCGATGGTGCGGAACACCCACGACAGCGGCACGCCGATCAGCAGGCCTGCGACACCACACAAGCCGCAGCAGATCCATAGTTCGTCCGCGGTCAGGCCGCGCACAACCACCGGATGGCGGTTGAGCCGGTGCGGCAAGAACGTGACCGTCCCGTCCGCGCGGATGTGCTGGTGCTCGGACATGGCCTGCACCTGCTTACAGGATGCCGGTGGCTTCGGTGAGCAGCCAGATGCCGATCACGAGCAGGACAGCGCCGACGGCGACCGTGAGGCCGAACTGGCCCCACGTCTTGCGGCCGGTGTGGATTTCCGCATAGGTGCCATAGGCGTGGTAGCACACGCCGATGAACATGGAGGCCACCACCAGCAGCGCCACGAGCATGACGATGTCGTAGCCATAGTTGCGGATCGTCTCCATGATGCCGTTGCCGGTGCCCCGGGTGGGGTTCTCCAACTGCGGCAGGCCCTGCGCGAGCGAGAGCGCGGGCAGCGTTGCGGTGCCCAGGGCCATGGCGGCGCGCTGGGCGAGGCGGGAAGTGAGGATGTGGCTTTGCATAGTCAGTCCTTTCAGATCAGGAGAGGAGGAAGAAAGTCAGGACGAGGTACATCGCGACGAAGCGGATGCAGACGCCGAGAAACTGGCGCTGGTTGAGGCGGCTCTCGGACCACCCCACGTAGGCCGTTCGGATGGCCCAGACGCCCCAGACGAGCAGGACTGCGAACACGGCGCCGACCAGGACGGTCGCCATCGCCGAAGGCGCGATGCCGCTGTTGGCTTGAAATGCCGAGACCTGGGCACCGTTCATGGCTTGGCCTCCGCAGTCGGCGGCGGCGATGGCTCGGTGGCTCGCTCGGTGCGGTAGTCGCCGGACAGTTCGGAGGGGTCTCGCGGCTGGGCGCGCGACGGTGTGAGATGGGCCTGGATGCCGGAGCGCACACGCGCCAGGTCAGCCAGCAGCCGCGGATAGTCGAAGTGGTAGCGCTCGCCTGGCTGGATGGGGGTATGCGCGGCGCTGTCGGCGACTGTGCGCTCCAGCGCGGCGAGCTGGCGCAGCGCGGCCACCAGCTCCTGACGCTGTGCCGGGGATTCGGCCAACGCCATCGGGGACTGGCCCAGCAGGAGGGCCGTCACGAGAAAAGTGGGCACGCCGCGATGCGCGGCGCGCTGCCAGGTTGAAGCCAACATCGCGCCATTCCTGTGTGATCAGCAATGGCTCGATCGTGGAGAACGAGTTGGGTTTAGGCCGCAAACAATAGGAACCTGGCCATGCCCGGATTCCGGAGCAGACAGGAGGGCGACGGAAGCTCAGACCGCTTTTCGATTATTGCGTTTTTCGAGTATTTCGAATAAGATTGGGCCTGCAACTCGTTTTCGCTAGGAGCTACCCATGACCACCACCGCTGCCCAATCCAAGATGACCCTTCCCGCTGCGGCAGAGGTGAAGGCCGCCGTTCAGGGTCAACGTGCCTTGGCGGCCTATCTGGCAACCCAGTTCGAGACGCAGCACATTCAGATCTTTGACGACCACAAGCAGGCGCATCAGGTGGAGCTGCCCACCTCGGCTTTGCGCCTGCTTGTCGACATCCTGGCTGAACTGGCCGATGGCAACGCCGTGAAGGTGGTGCCCGTTCACGCAGAGCTGACGACACAGGAGGCAGCCGATCTGCTCAACGTGTCCCGCCCCCATTTAGTCAAGCTGCTCGAGGATGGAGTGTTGGCATTTCACCGGACCGGCAAGCACCGCAGGGTGAGGTTCGCCGATCTGATGCAGTACAAGGAAGCGCGCGAGCGCGCCAGTGAGCAGGCGATGGCCGAACTCGCTCAGCAGTCGCAAGAGTTGGGAATGGGGTACGAATGAGGCATTCCCCCTTCACAGCCGTCTACGACGCATGCGTTTTGTATCCCGCGCCACTGCGGGACTTCCTGATGTGGCTCGGCCTGTCCGGCCGCTTCAGGGCGCGGTGGAGTCAAGCCATCCATGAGGAGTGGAAACGCAACCTGTTGATCAAACGACCCGATCTCAACCGGGCGCAGGTCGACAGGACGTCCGATCTCATGGACAGGGCCATTCCGGACGGCGTGGTGGAGGGATATGAAGAGCTCGTGGCAGGCCTGACATTGCCCGATCCGGACGATCGGCACGTCCTGGCTGCGGCGATCCGCTGTGGTGCGAGCGTGATCGTGACGTTCAACGAACGAGATTTCCCGAACGAGCTGCTGGCTGCGTACGGTATCGAAGCGCAGCACCCCGACGAGTTCGTGGACAACCTGCTGGATCTGGATGCGGCCGCCGTCGTGTCAGCAGCGCAGCGCCAGCGTGCCCAGCTCAAGCATCCGCCAATCGACGTGGACTGCTTTCTCGAAATCCTGCTTCGCCAAGGCTTGGTGCAAACGACCAAAGTGCTGGCGACCTATCGCACCATCCTCTGACCGCCGAGTGACACGAATGACCAAGAATCCTCCATCAGACGTTACTTTGCCGAAAGGCATCCATCGAAGCTGGAAGCTGCCGAACAAGTCGCTGGGTGACTTGTGGGATTCGATCGTGATGGACGAAGCCCTCAAGAAGCAGTTGCTGTCACAAGCGATCGTCAACTTCACGGTGCGCCCCAAGGTGGATCGCACGGTACTTCCCCTGCATGGCGTGATTTTGCTGGTCGGCCCGCCGGGGACTGGAAAGACCTCTTTGGCAAGGGGGCTGGCGCATCGCGTGGCCGAATCGTTTTCCTCGGCAAAGTTCCGATTGCTGGAAGTGGAGCCTCACACGCTAACGAGCTCTGCGATGGGCAAGACACAGCGCGCCGTGGCAGACCTGTTCTCGCAGTCGATCGCAGAATCCGCAGCGACGGGGCCGACGATCGTACTTCTGGACGAGGTCGAGACGCTCGCGGCTGATCGAGCCAAGCTCAGCCTGGAAGCCAACCCCGTTGATGTTCACCGGGCCACCGACGCAGTGCTGGTGCAGTTGGATATGTTGGCCGAACGCCACCCGCATCTGCTTTTCGTGGCCACCAGCAACTTCCCACAGGCCGTCGACAGCGCCTTCCTGTCTCGTTGCGACATGGTGATAGAGGTGCCATTGCCCGGCAAGGATGCATGCAAGCAGATCCTTGTGGACTGCCTGAGTGGTCTTGCAAAGACATTCCCCGGGATTGGCAAACTTTCCTCGGCTCACCAGTTCGACGCGTGCGCTGGCGAGTGCGTGGGACTGGATGGTCGGGCCATTCGCAAGGTCGTCGCCAACGCCCTTGCTGCCGACCCGCAAGTGGCTATCGACCCGAACAAACTTTCCGTGGAGCACTTGCGCGGTGCGATACGACAGGCAAAACAAATGCGCCTTCAAGGAGGTAAGCAAAAATGACCACCGTTGTCAGCCGGACGTTTCGCAGCTCGCCGCACCGCGATGCGTTGCAGACGTGGGATGCCATTGTAGAACTGCTCACTCAGGGCAAGGACGGCACGGCTCGCTCTGAACTCAGGGCCGTGGCGGGCGTAGCCGCCAGCTTGATCGCCGACCAGGCGCCCAAGAGCGCGCCCATCGTTGCGACATGCGATGGACCACGAACTAGGATCTACTGCCTGTTCGACGAAGACGCGATCGATGGTGATGATGCCAACGAAGACGTCTTGGGGTTCGAGCCGTTGAAGGGAGACTGGGGAGTTTCGCTGCCGTGTCCGAAGGAGCAGCTTGGCTGGGTGCAAACCGCGCTCAAAAAGCACAGTTCTCGCATCGTTGCACGGGACTTGAGCCAAGGAATTGCCACGCAGGCGCAGGCCGATGCCGGGCAGGCCTTGTCGCTGGACCTCGGAGGTTTTCTCAAGTCATGAGCACCGTCGCCACCTACTCGTACACGCACTCGGTTACCTATGTGACCGACAACATCCTCAAGAGCCTGAAAGACATCATCGTGCTCAGTGGTCTTGACCCCGAGCACTTTGCGGATCGCTGGGAAAGCAATACCCGAGCCATCAAGACATGGCTAGGAACCGGTGATCTGCGCAAGGTGGTCCTGGAGATTTACAACCCGTCGACTGACAAGCTCGTGACCCGTTGGGATATCGACATCGTGTATGGATGGTCCGATGGCGACGGCAGCTTCTGGACGGATACCGAGCAGTTGAAATACGCGATCAAGAAGGCCGGACTGCTGCCATCACAGGCCAAGTACAAGGTCATGCTTGATACCAAGCCCGGGCGGCCTGACGTAGAGGGGTGGAGCAAAGGAAGCTATCGCTCGACGGATGGGATGGTCAAGCAGAGCCTGGGCTCGACTGTCGAACACAGTGGCCTGGCGGGTCAGGCCGGATATTGGAGGCAACGCTGATGCTGTCGATCGATGAAGCTTTTCGCAAGTTCAAGTCGCGCCTGGAACTCAATGAGCGCGAACAGAAGAATGCCTCACAGCGCCAGAACGAGGTGCGGGACTACCTGCAGACGAAGTTCGGCATTGCGCGCAGCTTCCTGACCGGCTCTTACGCCCGATACACGAAGACCAAGCCGCTCAAGGATATCGACATCTTCTTCGTACTGAAGGACTCGGAGAAGCACTACCACGGCAAGACCGCATCGGTGGTGCTAGATGATTTTCACGCTGCATTGGTGGAGAAATACGGAGAAGCGGCCGTGCGCAAACAGGCGCGATCGATCAACGTGGATTTCGGTGTTCATATCGACGCCGAAGACAATACGGACTACCGGGTGGTCAGCGTGGATGCGGTGCCCGCATTCGACACCGGCAACCACTATGAGATACCGGATACGGCGTCCGGAAAGTGGATCAAGACGGATCCAGAGATCCATAAGTCCAAGGCAACCGTAGCGCACCAAGCTTATGGCAATGAGTGGAAAGGTCTCGTGCGCATGGTGAAGTATTGGAACAACAACCCCAAGCACGGTGATCAGAAGCCGGTGAAACCATCGTTCCTGATCGAGGTGATGGCCCTGGAGTGTCTTTACGGCGGCTGGGGAGGATCGTTCGATCGCGAGATCCAGTCGTTCTTTGCCACGCTTGCCGATCGTGTTCATGATGAGTGGGCCGATCCTGCGGGCCTCGGGCCGGCGATCAGCAACGACATGGACCCTGCGCGCAAGCAGCGCGCGCAGCAACTGCTGTTTCAGGCGAGCCAGGATGCAAGCATCGCCATCGACCATGCGCGCCGAGGTCGGAATATCGAAGCGCTTCGTGCTTGGCGTGCGCTGTTCGGTCCCAAGTTCCCACTGTCCTGATCCCATCAGCTGCCACACGTCCCATCGAGGTGCAACATGTCCCAGTGGTCGCTTTCCCAACTCCTGTCGTCCTTGCATGAGGACATCCAGCAGCGCCTCTCCGTGGTGCGCAAGACCTTCGTTCACCCAGGCACCAAGGGTGATGCGAGCGAGAACGTCTGGATCGACATGCTCGATACCTATCTCCCCAAGCGGTACCAGGCGGCCAAGGCACATGTGGTGGACAGTTTGGGGAACTTCAGCCAGCAGATCGATGTGGTGGTGTTCGACCGGCAATATTCGCCTTTCATCTTCACCTACGAAAACGAGACGATCATCCCGGCCGAAAGCGTGTACGCGGTGTTCGAGGCTAAGCAGACAGCCGATGCCGGGCTTGTGGCGTACGCCCAAGAGAAGGTCGCCAGTGTGCGCAGGCTGCACCGAACGAGTTTGCCCATACCGCACGCTGGTGGTACCTATCCTGCGAAGCCGCTGATTCCCATTCTGGGAGGCTTGCTCACGTTCGAGAGCGAGTGGAGACCAGCATTGGGCCCGTCCATGGACAAAGCGCTGAAGGCGGAGCTAGCAGAGGGGCGTCTGGACATCGGATGTGTCGCCGCCCACGGGCACTTTTTCTACGACCAAGCCAGTGGCGCGTACAGTTACACCAGTGAAAACAAACCTGCGACGGCGTTCCTGTTCAAATTGATCGCGCAACTTCAGTTCAGCGGAACGGTTCCAATGATCGATATAGAGGCCTACGGTCAATGGTTGACGAAGTGACTGACCGGACTTGATGTATGTCTTGAGATTGCCCAGCGTCCTTACAGCGCGTCCCACGGCACCGGCCGGTACGCCCCTGGCCGCAGTCCCACATCGATCAACCGCTGTTCCTTCTCGGGCCACTCTTCCGCGTTGCGGCAGGCGATCGTCCACCGCGCTGCGGCGACGCCAGGCTGGTGAAGGAGCGTTCGGAAATAAATCGCGTCGACTGGAGACAGGGAGTGGCCCAGCACGACCACGTGCTCAACGGTGTCCAGCGCCCCGAAGAATGGCCTATGCCGGGCGATCAGTTCCTCGGAACGTTTGAAGGTGGCCGAGAAGTAGTCGTCAATGGCGTCGTTGGCCTCAACCAGGCGCGTATCGATCTCTTCGATATCCGCGCGCTCATTCAACGAGCGGCGAGACTGGGGATTCCTGGCGTGGCCCAGGACGAGTTCTTCTTCCGGCGCATCGGCTCGGCCGTGAATGTGCAGGACCCGCGCCGAATCGGCCCCATAGAGCCTGCTGAGCGTGTTCGTGTAGTTAAAACTCAGGAACAACGCCTCGGGGTCCAGCCTGGCCAGCCGCCGCGGGGTTGTCTCTGGCGTGGGGATGGGCAGCGCCCGGATCCATTCGGCAAAGCGCGTCCGCAGGGCGGTGGACAGACGCTCGACGACGTTGCCGACTTCGCACTGGAAGTCGTGGTGTCCTGAATCACTCCATTTCTCGGCCCCAAAGGACCCCATGAAGTGCCCCAAGTTGTCGACCAGCATATCGGCGTCCAACTCGGCCAGGGCCTGCTCTAGGTCGCACCAGTCCTTCCCGGCCGGCAGATAGTCCTCTACCTCCCGGTGGATATCTCGATCGGCGCCCAGGACGTAATGCTTGAAGTCCCCGAGACCAGAGGGAATCCCGTGCCAGAGGTCGAACCCGTTGCCGATGACGTAGAGCGTGTTGGGGCGCATGGTGTGCTCCGCTGGGTGTTGCGGTTGCCCAGGAATCCGGACAGTAAAAGGTTATGATAGATATGTTAATGTGGAATAATCCAAATAATACGCCAAGAGCTCGGCCATGAGCATCGTTGCAGACCGTCTCGCTGTGTCGACCCTGGTGGGCACGCCCAAAGAAGTCCAAGCCAGACTCGGCCGTTGCCAGGCCGACCGCGTGCTGGTGGTGGCGTTCGACCACATCAAGCCCAATGTCTTCGCGGCGCTGGCGGAGAACTTCACCAATGTCGCGTCGTCCATGTTCGAGGTGTTGCTTGAACGCCAGGATCGCGAATCGCTCGAACGGCTGGCCGAGGTGTTGGTGCCGCGCAATCCGGCATCGCCCAGGCTGCTGAAGGAAGCGAGCATGCTGGTGCAGGCGCGCAAGGCGGTGCTGGAGAGCGGCGATTGGCTGACGGCGGCGCAGATCGCGCAGTTGGCAGGATTGAGCACCCGCAATCCGAGCGCACAGCCCAACAAGTGGAAGAAGCAAGGCCAGATCTTCGCCATCAGCCACGGCGGCATCGACTACTTTCCGGGCTACGGTCTGGACGCCGATGCGGGCTTTCGTCCGCTGAAGTCGCTGGCCAAGGTCATCGAGGCCTTCGCCGGCCACAAGGACGGCTGGGGCATGGCCTACTGGTTCCGATCCGAGAACAGCTTTCTTGGCGGCAAGCGTCCGCAGGACCTGCTGGCCTCGGTGCCACAGCGCGTCATCGCAGCCGCCGAGGACGAGGTCCAGGAAGTCGCCCATGCCTAGGCGTCGCCCGCAGCCTGTCGCGGAGCACGAGCCGGCTACCGCGCCGTCATCGGCCACGCCGGAGCCGGCGGGCGACCTGCACGCCTCTTTCACCGAACTGGCCGAGGGCACGGTTCCCATCATTCCGGGGAAGAGTTGAATGGAATGCTTCCGGATCGATGAGAGCGGCTACACCGGCTTCGACCTCCTGAATCCCGAGCAGCGGTTCCAGGGCGCGACGGCCATCGCCATCGAAGACGATGAGGCAAGGCGCCTGATCCGGGAGCACTTTCCCAAGCTGCAGGCGGTCGAACTGAAGTACCGGGCCTTGGCGCGACGGCCGGCCAACCGCCCCCGCCTGATGGCGCTGCAACGCGACTTGCTCGGTGGCTACAAGTGCGTGACCTACGTCTGCGACAAGCGCTACCTGCTGCTGCTGATGTTCCTGGACTATGCCGTCGAGCCGTTCTACTACGAGCGCGGAATGGACTTCTACCAGGACGGGCAGAACTATTCGCTGGCATCCCTCCTGTACACGGTGGGGCCGACACTTCTGGGGCAAGGCGCTCTCGACCGCCTGCTGGCGAGTTTCCAACGCGCGGTGAAGGAAAAGAGCCCGGCGGCGCTCGCCGATCTGGTTCAGGCCGCCCGTGCCTCGCGTTGGCGGGAGTTGCCGGAAGCGCTGGGGCCTTTGGCGCAGTTCGCCGCCCCCGAGTGTCTGCAAGCGATCGCCACGCCGGGTGTCAGCACGGATGCTGCCCTGGTGGTGCTGCAGTCCCTGATCAGCCGGATGGAGGTCATGGCCAATGGCGCTTATCGGGTCGAGCACGATCAGTCCAAGAATCTGCTGGCCTATCACGACCTGCTGCAGCGCTACATCCACCATCAGGATGTGGTTACGTTCCAACAGTCGGAGATCGCCAGCATCACCTTCCCGCTCAAGCTCCAGTCGGTGACGCAGGTCGACTCCAGGAACAGCCCCGCCGTGCAGCTGGCGGACGTGATGATCGGCGCAGCCATCGAGGCAGCAAGCACGCTGAAGGGACAACGTGCCGGTGCGCTGGACGCCCGGGAAATCATGGCGTTGTATGCCGATCATCAGCTTATCCACATGCTGCCGTCGATCGACTTCGAGGAGCAAAAGCGCTTCCGCCAAGGGACGCAGGCGTCGCAGGTAATTGACTACTTCGCAGAGAACTTCCACAAGCCATAGCTCGCATGAAAGCAAGTCTCATCCACGTTCGAGACGCAGGTGTCGAAGCGGTTGCGGCGTTGGATGCCGCACTTGATGCCCGGCAGCACCGATGAGCCGCACGCGGCTTTGCAGCGCTGTGCGGCCCGTGTCACGTCATAAGTATTTCTTGAAGCTGCCCGCAGTCAGGCTTACGGCCAGTCCCAGCAAGGCAGCGCTGGGCAACAGGATCACCAACGGATGGACCGAGATAGGCAGTGCCAGGTACGTCACCCAGGGCAGCACGGCCAGCGGCATTAGGCTCGCCTTCGCTCTGTGGTAGATGAAGCCGGATTCCCGACCTGCGCCGAACCGGCGCACATCCCGCCGCACCAGTCCGTCGATCAGGCCGACGAACGCCGCCGTGAAGATCAGCGGCAGCGTGAGCAACAGAACAAGCAAGCGAACAAGGAACGTGAGCGTCGTGAATGCCGCTGCGACGAGATAGCTCTCGGCCCACACGTAGACCTGGCTGATCCAGTAGCGGAAATTCCGAACCTGTCCCTGGCTAGGCACCCGCGCTCGTTCGGCAGTCTGGCTCATCCGCTCCAATAGTCCCGTGCGCACGAACACCCATTCGTAGCCGGTGTCCACCAGCGCATGCGCCGTTCGCCCTGGCTCCTGCACGACCACGCTGCGCGTGAAGTGGCTCGACAGGTGCCCCAGCTCATACTGCAACATCTGCTGCGAGTGCCGCCAACCCTGGTCCTTCCAGAACAGGTGCATGCCCACGCACTCGACCACGATGGAAAACAGCAGCGATCCGATCAGCACCCCGAGCAGCCGGAACGGCAGCGTGATGGTGCCAACGATCAGGCCCTGTCGCTGGTTCTGTTCCTTGCGGGCGGTGACTGCGGCATCGCTCATGGCGCGGCCTCGCTATCGGCAGCACCATCTGCGGCGTTGGCGGCCTTCGCCTTGGTTGCCGTCTCATCCAGCAGATCCTCCGGCAAAGCTTCGTCCTGCAAAGGCGGGGAACTGGTGAACTCCCACCATTGGGTTGCGTCGGTGTAGCTCTGGCGCATGTAGCTGGCCAGTTGCCGCAAGTCCGCCGGCATGACCTCATCCGGGTCGGGCGCAGGCAGCGGCATCCTGATCTTCCAGAGCTGACCGCCCTGCAGCAGCGCGAAACACTGCCCTTTGGGTAGGCCCACGATGTGCGAGGGCTCGATCATCGGCACGCTGGACATGCTGATGCGGTCTTGCGTGTTCGACGTGAAATCCGTCGCACCGCGGATGTCTGAACTGTCGGTCGCGCCCGAGACGATGGTGGTGGTATAGACCTCGACCTTGGGCAATTGCCGGGTGAGCAGTTCTGGGGTAGCCGTCTCGCGGACGCGCAACATGAGCAAATTATTGAAATTCCCGATGACTTGGCCGGCTTTGGCGCGGTTGCCGATGCGCGCTTCGATATCGGAGAGCGTTTGCGTGTAGGCCGTGACCTGAAGCCCGGCACCACCGCCTTTGTTGATCAGCGGGATGAATTCATCCCCCATCAATTCGTTGAATTCATCCGCGTGGACATTGATCGGCACCCGCGTACCCGCTGACGCCCCCGGCAGGCCGTCGTCGATCCCATGCTTGTAGATATGGCCTGCGACCGAAACGAGGTCGGAAAACATGGAGTTGCCGACCGCCGCGGCAACCTCGGCGTCGGACAGCGCATCCAGGCCCACATAAACGATGGCGCGCTTCCTGATGACCTGCATCCAATCGAAGATCGGTCGTGGATCGGCCAGGTCGGAGTAGTTCGGCGCCAGGAGCTGCGCGATCTTGCCGCTGGTGAGCTTTTCCAGCAGCGGCAGCAGCGATGCGACGATCTTGTCGAAGTAGGTCTTGTCGTAGCGCACCGCCGAGCGCAGCCCGTCGAGCACGGGGTCGTAGTTGCGGGCCTGGCTCAGGTACTGCTCCAGGGCCACCACGCGCTTCTCGCGCCCGATCATGTTGCGCGGGATGTTCTTCTCGTTGAGCTTGGCCTCGATCTGGACGATCACCTCCCAGGCCTTCGGTTCGGTCTTGGCGAAGTAATGCTGGGCGTACTCCAGAAACAGCGCGTCGATGTTGATGACGTGCCGCTGGATCAGCATGTAGTCCGGGCGCTGCCCCAGTTCCACCAGGGCGCGGGCGATGATGTTGACGAAGCGCCAGGCGAACTCCCTGAAGGCGGCCGAGTTGCCCTCGCCGGAGAGCTGGCCCGCGATGCGGGTGGCGACTTCCGAGATGCGGCCGAAACGCCCCACCGCGTTGTAGCGGGCGCTGATCTCCGGCCAGCCCAGGTGAAAGATGTAGAACTCGCCTTCGCGGCCCGCACGCTTGGCCTCGACGTACATCCGCTTCAGAAGATCGGCATCTCCCTTGGGGTCGATGACGATCACGACCTCGTGCTCGCCAGCGGCGTTTTTACGGCGAATGTCCTGGGTCACGAACAACTCGGCCAGCCGCGTCTTGCCCACGCGCGTCGTGCCGAGCACCAGCGAATGGCCGACGCGCTCGCCGAGCGGCAGGCTGACGTCCACCTCGTCGGGTTCGATGCCATGCAGGCGCGGCAGGCCGCCCACGGGCGGCAGCGGCCGCACGGGGTTGAAAGGCACATCCCAGGCGGTGAGTTTCGACAGCCGGGATAGAGGGAACGGTGCGAACTCCAGCCGTTCCTCCAGCCTGCGTGCCAGCCGATAGGCCGGCGTCGGCTCGACGTAGCGCCGAAATTCCGGCCGGTACGTCTGCATGAGCCGATGGGTGTGTTTCTGCTCCCACAGGAAGCCACGCCCGATGAAAAGCCGCTGCTGGCTGACAGGAACGTCTTTGCTGGTCATCACGTAGCGCGGCAGACGGCGGATGTTGCGCCGGTAGCGCAGGATGACGCGGGCATCGCGGTAGCGGAGTGCACCGTAGGCGCCGAACGCCATGGCGCTGCCCACGCCCATGGCCGGACTCAGCGCGAGCGACCACGGGGCCACCAGGGACAGAAACGCGGCGCCAGCACACGCTGCGACGGTGTATAGCTCCACCGCTGGGCGTAGCAGCACCTCGACTGGCTGTTTCCCCGACATGGCTTCATTGCTCGATGCCGGTGGCTGTGATCAGCGCCGGGTAATGCCGCAGGCCCAGGCGTTCGGCAAGGTCGTCGCCGGCCACGGGCGCGAGGGGCACGCCAGGCACCAGGGCGCGCAGCCGCGCCAGGGCTTGCACGGTCTCGACGTTGACGACCAGGCCGACCGCGCTGCGCTCGCGCAGCGAGTCAGCACGGCGCTGCAGCCAGGCGCGCGAAGCCTCGTCGTCACCCACGACAACAAAGGCCCGCAGGCCCGGTGCCTCGATCACCCGCCGTGCCACAGTGCCTGGCGTGAGCTTGGCGCTGCGCACTGGCAGCATGGCGGCCTCGTCCGCAGGCGTGGCAGGAACCTGGGGTGTCGGGATGGGCGGCTGTGCCGCACCATTGCGGCGCGGTTGTAGGTTGAGCGCCTCGTAGTACGGCAGCGCTGAGGTGCCGCCACTGTCTTCGACCACGATCAGCGGTTCGCCGGCGTGCACGGCCAGCGGCAGGCCTGCCAGCGATACGAGCAGGCCCCACAGGGGCAAATGGCTTTTCGTCATGGGGACTTCTCCTGACACGCGGCGTGTGGCGCGCCGGTTGTGCGCGTGCCCTGCACGCGAGCGAGGTGGCGGGACACGCTGCGCCGATAGCGCGCGGCGGGCTCACCGCCTGCGGGACGGTGGTAGCGACCGATCGCCAGCAGCCAGTCCTCACCTGGGGTGTGCTGCTCCTTCAGGATTTCGGCGGCGATGGCGAGATTGCGGTAGGGATCGAGCAGATCGCACGGATGGGTGAAGCGCTGCGCGTGGTAGCCCAGGTTGATCTGTCCCAGGCCCGCGTCGATGCGCGTGTGCGGCGTGGCGCGCATCGCCTGCTGGAGGCCCGAGCAGGCGTCGGAACGGGTGGCAAACCGGCGCGACTGGCCCGCGACGTTGAGCGACCAAGGCCACGGCACGAGACGCCCGTTGCGCCGAATCCCGCTCTCTTGCAGGGCCACGGCGTAGAGCACAGCCGAAGGAATGCCTGCGCGCTGGGCGGCAAGCTGGTAGGCCGGGGGAGGAATCTCCTGGGCATGGACCGTGCCTGTAGGCAGGCTTGCGGCAAGCAGGAGGGCGCACAGCGCCCGCGAGACCGATGAGGGTGTCAGGGCTGGCGCTGCCATTGGCCGTTCACCTCTCGCACGACAGCCGGTAGATCGCCCGGCAGGCCCAGCGACAGCCAGCGTCCGGCGTCATGGTTCAACGTGATGCTGCCGCTGCGCACGCGGGCCGGATCGATCTGCGCGCGCTTGGCCCAGTCGCGGATGCGCGCGTCATCCTGGCGACTGCCGACCATGTAGAGGTCGAACTGCAAGCCTGACGTTTGCAGGCGCTGCACGACCTGGCCGCATGTGGCGCAGCCGTCCTTCACGAACACCGCCGTACGGCCGCTGCCACGAGCAGCCGCAGTGCTCGGCGAGTCGTCGGGCAGGTTCACGCGTGGCATTCCGGGGTTCATGCGCTGCCAGGCCTCGTCGTAGGCACGCTGGTAGGCGAGCAGTTTTTCTACCCGGCGCGCCTCGACCTGTACCTGCAACTCGGCATAGCGTCGCCGCTCTTCGTCCGAGCGGGCCTCGATGCCCAGCACGGACAGCGGGTCCAGGTTGGGCGAGTAGGTGCCGATCGGCCCTTCCATCAGTTCGCGGTAGCGGGCGAATTCGTCATTGCGCAGGCCCCAGGCCTTCGCCAGTTGGGCGTCCTGGCTGTGCGTGATCTGGCTTTGGCTGGTGCGGCCGGGCTGGACGGCCGAGGTTTGCTGGGGCGCTTGTTGGGCCGACACGGGCAAATGCAGTGCTGCCAGCAGCAGGATCGGGATGAGATGGCGTTTCATCGTGCGGTCCTCCGGTTCAAGGGATCGCCACGCGGCGCGTCTGGCCGTCGGTCTGGAACACGGCGGTACTGCCTTCGATGCCCTGCAAGCGCCACGAACCGACCGCATCACCCGGCAGCAACACCTGCATCTGGCTGGCGGTGAAGTTCCCGGTGCTCGGTGCGATGGAGACGCTGCGATGGCCAGCCCGCAGTTCGGTGCCGATGACGCGGAACGGCAACGGCGGCGGCTCGGCCTTGGCGACGGCTGGCCTGGATGAGCGTGGCTGGGCTGGGGCGGGAGCGCGCGCGACGGCCTGGCGTGCCTTGATCTGCTCGACCTCCGCACGCAGTGCGTCCAGGTCTTCCGTGGCGACGCGGCTGCTCAGTTCCTGCTCGATCTGAGCAATGCGGGCTTCCATAGCCTGGCGGGTGTCTTGCAGATTTGCGGCGGTGGCCGCTGCGGGACGCCGCTGCAAGGACTGGGTGGTTTCGGTCAATCCGGCCACCTGCGCTTCAATGCGTTGCAGCCGGGTATTGAGGCGTTCCTGAGTGGTCTGATCGTTCAGCGCCTGGTAGCCCAGGAGGACGAAGACGCTGAGACCGACCAGCCAAAGCCAGAGCAGGCTTTGCACCACCACGGCGGCGGTAGAGCGCTGGACTGGTTGCGGGATGTTCATGGCTGGCCCCCAGCAATCGGGAACGTCTGCACCGCGTCGGCGGCGGGCGGCACGGGAGCGGGTTCAGCGCCTGGACTGTCACCTGGCCGCTCGAAGCAGACCTGCCGCATCCGGTCGTCCGTGTGCAGTTCCCAAGCCGGGCCGGCCAGGGTCAGCAGCGCATCACGCAAGGTCATGGGGCCGAGATGCAGGTGCGCCGCCGGCAACGGCAGCGCGTACAGCTCGATCACCGCATGCGCGGTCTCGCAGAGCTGGTAGCCGCTGCGCTTGAGCACGTGCCGCAGCCCGTCGCCAACGGTGGCACGGGCGTCCTCGGGCATGGACACGTCGATGGTTTGCAGCAGCAGGTCGCGCTGCTGCGCCATTGGTGCCAGCTCCACGAGGGTATAGCGGCCATAGCGCACCACTGGCACGAACTCGGGGCCTTCGGGCTCGACGGCTGGCTCAACTTCCCCGATGGGTTCGGGTGGCAGCGGCGCCTGGATCGTCGCGCAGCCGCTGGCCAGGACTGCGGCCAACAGGCCGGCTCCGGCCAGTCTCAGGGATGGATGGATTGCGGGCATGGCATCGGCTCTTCTGTTGCGATACCGATACCTTGGCTGTGTGCTTCGGCAGGGTCAGCCAGGAATGGGAACTGCGGGCTACCCGGTTTTTCGAGTGGAGAACGGGTGCCGTTCGCCACTTGGGGGCTTATCAAAGACTGCTTTCATTGTGGAAATTCAAATTAAACCGTGCTTTAATGTGATAATTCGCAGTGAAAGCCAGCTTTAAATGAAACGAAGCACAGGCACCTATGCCACATCCACCACGCTGGGCGAGCCGGTACGGGCTTTCGTGCCGCATCCGCTGCCTCCCGCCGAGCCGCCTCTGGCGGCGGCGTCCTTTGCCGACCTGAACCGTCAGGCGGAACTGGCACTGGCCCGGCTTTCGGGCGTGTCGGGGCTGGTGCCATCGGTGGATTGGCTGCTCTACAGCGCCGTGCGCAAGGAAGCCCTGCTCACCTCGCAGATTGAGGGCACTCAGGCCACGTTGACCGACCTGTTCGACGAGGAAGCGGGTTTCAAGGTCAGCAATACCGATGATGTGGCCGAAGTAAGCAACTACCTGCGGGCTTTCCGCCTGGTCCAGGAACAGTTGCGCGACCCCAAAGGGTTGCCCATCAGCGTGCGCCTGCTGTGCGACGCACACCAACTGTTGCTTGATGGTGCGCGCGGCGCAGGCAAGCAGCCGGGCGAACTGCGGCATTCGCAGAACTGGATTGGCGGCACGCGGCCCGGCAACGCGGTGTTTGTGCCGCCACCGCCGGAGCGCGTGCCGGAACTGCTATCCAACCTGGAGCGGTTCATCCACGATACGAAGGACGAGTTGCCAGCCTTGGTCAAGATCGCACTGGTCCATGCGCAGTTCGAGACCATCCACCCGTTTCTGGACGGCAACGGACGCATCGGCCGCCTGTTGATTGCAGCGCTGCTGGAACACTGGCGCCTGCTGGCCGAGCCGCTGATGTACCTCAGCGGTTATCTGAAGCAACACCAAGCCGAGTACTACCGCCGCCTGTCGGTGATCCGTACCGAGGGCGATTGGGAATCGTGGGTGTCGTTTTTTCTGGAAGGTGTGGCGGTCTCGGCAGCCCAAGCCGAACAGAGCATCATCGCCGTCGCCAGCCTGATCGCCGCCGACCGCCGCAAACTGCTGCAATCCCCAAAGGCTAGTCCGGCCAGCTACCGGCTGTTCGAGTTGTTGCCGATGATGCCGCGCTTTACCGTGGAACGGGTACGGCAACAGCTTCAAACCACGTTCCCGACTGCAAACGCAGCCGTGCAGATGCTGGAGCAACTGGGCATCGTGATCGAAGTGACGGGTCAGAAAAAGAACCGTAGCTACAGCTACCAAGCCTACGTTGACCTGCTGACGCGGTGACAGCATTTGCTGAACACTCTTTCCTGAGTCTCAACCGCCTCTAATCGTCATCGGCAGCGACCCAAGACATGACTCCATGGACGGACTTCAAATCGTCCACGACCCGCCGACGAATGCTCCAGCGCAACTCGATGCGCTCTTCATGGCCTTGGTAATTGGAACGTACAAATGGCGACGCGCCGTGTAGCACCTCGCCCCATTCCACACTGCCTTCTTGCAGCCCCGCCTGCCGCAATGCCATCGCTGCGCCGCTTGAGGTTAGAGCGACGCCGGCATCCTGCCCATTGATCAAGACTTTGTAGTAACCATCGCCACCTGACATCGATGGGGCAGCGGCAGCTTCCGGGTCAACGTATTCAACACCAGCAGCCACGCCACGTTCTACCATCAGGCGACCAATTTCAAACAACATGCCCGGCTCCTCATCTTCAGGCTGGGACAACTGCGCACCATCGTGGTTGCGCAGGAAATCGAGGCCGTCATATCGCACATGCGAATAGAGGGGCGTCAGATCCTGCACATCCGTCGAAGTTACAAATCCCTCACCGTTCGCAATACCTGCTGCCATAGAGTGGTTGCCTCCGAAAACGATGCCGACACCTATTGGCAACAACAGCGACACCAGATGGTTCCCATCTTCACTCCAAGGACCTTGCCGCTTTCCGAAGCCGATGGTTGCGAGGGCATTGGCCAAACGATCTCGATGCCATGGTGTTGCCAGTACAGGATCAATCCCGAGCCGCAGCCTGAAGCGTTGATCAGAGCGTCTGCTGGATATCTCGTAGGCCCGCTGACCATCAGGGGTCACCGGCAAGCCGTCCTGAAAGAAGAGGCAACTAAAACTGTCTGCCCAACTGGCACCATGGGGCATCGCATGTGCAGCAGAGGTAATTGTCTTAGCCTGCAAAGGGGCGGCAACGAGCCGGACTAAAGTCTGCAGTCCGACCGGGTCTATTTTGGCGACGTCGTGCGCTAGATCCATCACTTGTTGGAAACGAGATTTTCGTTCGCGCCAGGCTTGCTCTTGTTTACGGAGTAAGAAAGGGAATCGCATGTTGTCTTGTCGTCATGATCAGCGACATGCATGTTTGCACAAACTGCCGAGAAAAATGCCGACGCCCCATTACGGACGTCGGCAACTATTATTAAAAAAACATCAGGCGGCGACCAGTTGCCGAGCCAATGCGACTTCGACGGAATCACCGTCCTGGTTGAGCACATCCAGTCCGGATTCGGGCACGTCGCCCGAGGTGGACTGCGAGACCAGGATCTTCTTGGCCATCAACGCGAGGCATGCCATCTGCGAAGAGGCGGCATACCCCAGGTAGATGACCTTCACGGCCTGCTTCTGGCCAATGCGCCACGAGCGGCGCGCGGCCTGTTGCAGCGTGTACACGTTCCAGCCCGATTGGAGAAAAACAATCGTCGGGAATTCGAGCAGATCCAAGCCGGTCTTGACGAGTTCGGGGTTCGTGATGAGCACGTCGATGCCCCGGTCGATCTGCTCGGCAATCCAGTCCTCGCGCTGGCTGGCATCCACGCTCGCGCGCAGTACCGCCACCCGAAAGCCTTCCTGCTCCAACAGCATCTTCAGCCGGCTCGTGGTGTCCCGCGTGCCGGTATAGACCGAATACACCAGGGTCTTGCGACCCGCTTCCTTCTCCTGGCGGCAGATGTCGATCAGCTCGCGTTCCTTGGGCATCACCTCCAGCTCGTTGAACTGGGCCGGGGTGAATGCCAGCACCTCGCGCGTGCGCGGATGGCGGACCGTCTCCGCCCTGAAGCAGCAGTCGGGCCACGCCAGCAGCGTGTTGAGGACCACGCCCAGCAAAGTGGTGTCCCGCTTGCGCAGGGCCTCCTTGAGCTGTTGCGTGAGGCTGGAAGCCAGCTTCTGATACGCCTCGCCTTGCTCGGCGCTCATCGCCACGTCCCGGAACTCCTCGTCATACGGTGGCAGTACGCCACCGATGTCTCGCAGCTTCAGGAAGATGGTGTACGGCAGGATGCAGCGCAACACGCCCTTGGGGCCGAAGCCCGGAGCCTTGACCGTTCTGACCGTGACCTTGCTGCCCTTGGCCGTCTTGTGGGCCGGACCATCGGACTCGGAATAGATGTCCTTGAGGACACCGTGATCCCTCATGAAGGCCATCGCGGCGGCGTTCATGCTGCCGTTGCGACTGGGGACGTAGCCGTCTTCGATCATGCGGCCCGGAAGCGCGCGGAACAGCAAATGGAAAATGTCGTCAGCGTAGCCACCCATCAACGTGCCGGTGAGCGAAACCGTCTTGCGAACCTTGGATGCGATGACACCCATGGCCTGGCCTTGAGCCGAACCGCCCGTCTTGTATTCGTGCGCTTCGTCGCAGAGCAAAAGGTCGAACGTGCTACGCGGCAGATACCGCTTCACATACTCGCTGGGTTGGTAGCCACCTTCACCGAAGCCGAACTCCATCGACGCCATGGCCCGCTCCATGCGGTGCGCCTGGCGATCCGAAAACACCAACTTCCCGCTCGCGTCCATCAGGTTAATGAAGTTGTGCAGGTTGTCGCCGAGCATCGAGGCCAGGAAGCTGTCCCCGAAGGTTTTCATCAGGCGTTGCGCGGTGGCTTCGCCGATCGTCGGAATGCGCTTCAAGGCACGCAACACGGCCGAGGACTGATCGCTGCCGGACAGTGACCGCGGACGCATCAGCGTCCACAGTGCGCCGCCGCAGCCATTGCACTTGCGGCGGAATTCCTCCGCCTCCAGCTCCTGAACACTGATCGGCTCGCCGTCGAGATTGGTGATGACCTCCCCGCAGTGCGGGCAGACCCCCACGTCACCGTGACGGGTGCGCTTGCGTGCGAAGGCAGGCTTCCAATGGAAGCCCATTCGCATGCGGACGCGACCGAGGATGAAGAACTCTTGGGCCGCAGAAGGCACGCCAAGCTGCTCGCGCAACTTGATGAGCTTGAGCAGCGTGTCCGGGCCGTTGAGCACCCAAACCTTTGCACCCGCGACGGTTTCGAGGATTTCTCGGCGCCACTTGTAGACCAGATGCGGCGGGCTCAGGACGAGCGTGCGGCGATAGCCTTCGGCATGCAGGACCGCGGCCAGCGCAATGCCTATCGTGGTCTTTCCGGTTCCCATCTCGCCGTTGACAAATACAGCCCGCTCGCCTTGGTTGACGAGCAGTTCCGAGGCCGCATGAACGACCTCGGCTTGGGCGGGGAACAACTGGCGTTTCAGGCCAGCCAGCACCAGTTGGCGGTGCGGGCGCGGTGTGCCGCTGTAGACGGGCGGGTTGGCCCGGTTGAGAGAGTCCAGCAATTCGTCGCCGAACTCGGAAACGAAGTCCTGAAGGCTCAGGGACAGCTCGGACGATTCCTGTTCGAGCAGGTTGTCGTCCAGGGACGAAGGATCTACGGCCGGGGCCGCTTCGATGACTTGTGCGTTCATGGTGATGCTCCAAGAAGCGGGGCATACACCACTCCCCGAGGGGCGGTGACATGCCCCAGGGTGGGAAGGAAGAGCCGGCTGGATTTGGGGTCTGGCCGGCGAGGAAGATGATCAGTATTCGCTGGGCAACAGCACCGTGGTGACGCTGCGATCCCATTCGGTGATGACCCAAACCTTCAGATTCGGGCCGACCTCGTAGGCCGAGAACAGGCGATCCTCGCCCGACTTCAGCGCGTCGTCGTTCTGGTGCCGGTCGTTGTCGCTGAGGTCGCCCCAGTCGGCGGCCAAATGCCGCAATAGATAAGGGCTAGGATTGAACTGGCCTTGTTCGATGAGACTGGCGACCCCCGAGGTCATGACGACCAGGCCGGGGTTGAATCTGGGAAAAACGTGTTGCGCAGAGGTGGACATGGAGAATGCTCCTTCAAAAAAAGGGGCACTTCTCCCCATCGGGGCGAAGTGCCCCGGTGGGTGGATAAACAGCTTTTTCAGATGCTGATTTGCTCGTCGAGTAGCTTGACCAGCGTCAGGTCGCGATGCTCATCAGTCGTAACGGATACCGTCAAACGTGGTGTGATGATGTAGCGCGAGAAGAGGATGCCTTCCTGGGAAAGCGCATCTTCATTCGAGCGTCGTTCGGAATCTCCGATGTTGCCCCAGTCGCCACGGATATGCCGTTGCACCAGATCAATGGGATCGAGCAGCCCGTGGTCATCCAGCCAGCGTACTTTCTCGCTGAGCTTGATAGCGCCGACGGAAAACCGGGGTGTCTTCGGACTGTGGATGGGCTTGCTGGATAGAAATTTCTTGAACATTGAAATACTCCTTGGAACATGAGGGGACAGCATTCCGTCCTGTAGATCAGTGGATCGTCAAAACCTGGCCCAGCGTGGCCGAGTCAGGTGTGAGGTCCCAGGCCCGAATCACCGGAACGAACTTGTCCGTGAGGATGCGGGTTTCGGCCAGGGAGCCGTCATCGCGCTCGCGATATTCGACGGCGGATGACTTCTGCTTGAAGGTGTCGCCCTTGACGGCCAAGGTGCGGCCGCTGGGGGACTGCACGACACCGGATATCGCGCCGGCCGCGAGGGCCAGTGCCAGGTGCCATTGGGACAAGGCGCGTGCCGGAGCACGCAAGGTCTGCTGCGTCGCGCCCAGATGGGTCTCGAACGCGGGCCACAAACCCTTCAGGCGCCGCACTTCGTCGGCGAACTGCTCGGGCTCCATGCTGATCCGGTAGAAATGCTCTGGCTCGGCCTGGGACGTGGGGACCACATACGGCAGCAGCACCCATTCGGGCGGTAGCTCGTCCGCCTCCAGTTCGCCCAGGCCGATTTGCAACAGCCGGGCGCGGGAGGATTTCACGTCATCGCCTGCCTGCTCACGCTGGCGGACACGACGCCCGAAGATCACGACCTGCTTGAATTGCTTGTCCACAGCCTGGAAGACCGACAGATCCGCGAAGTGGCGGGTCAGCCAGCCGACCAGTTCCTGATCAAGCACGTAGGCTGGCAGGATGAAGACCAGGATGCCGCCGTACTGCAGCAGAGGCAGCGTGCGCTGGTAGAACAGCTTTTCCAGCCGACCACGGCCCTTGCCTTCGTAGCCCAGGTTGCCGTTGGCATCTCTTGCAAGATCGCCGTAGGGTGGGTTGAGCCACAAGAGGCCGAAGGCCTGCCGCGTGATCATGGTGTCCATCAGGTCACCGTGGATGCAGTGGTCGACCAGCAGCCGGGCATGGTTGGCCCGCTCCTGATCAAACTCGACGGCATAGGCGCTGGTCTGCTCAGGCCCGAGGGCATGGGCGGCCTCGGCGATGGCGACGCCTTCGCCGGCGCATGGGTCCAGGATGCACATCGGCCCATCGCTGGGTGCCAGTGCGCTGAGGGTTCTTTCGAGAGTGGCTTCGTCGGTCGGGTAGTACCCGTTTTTCGCAAAATTCCGGGCGAGCCTGGGGAACATGAGTGCCATGGGAGGTCTCCTGTCTGGCGGGGATGAAGGAAAAGACGGATGCGCGCGGGGCACGCATCCATCGCTGGAACGTCAGGCGGTGACCGCCATCTCCAGGTCGGTCGGAGCCGGCCCCCTGGTCGGATGAGCGGCTAGCACGCCTTGGCGGATGAAGTCGCCCAGCGCATTGGTGAGCACTGGGACGTCAATGGCGAGCCGGAACCCTTGCAGCGGCCCGAGGGCCATGGGCAGGGAACGCAGCATCTCGCGCTCGCGCAGCAACGCCAGGACTGGCGATTGCCAGTGGTCCAGCAGCGGCAGCGGGCAAGTGTCCTTGACCAGTTGCCACAGACGTGACGTGGGATCGTCCGCGGAGCGCGGCAGCAGCGCCAAGGCGCTGGCCGAACTCTTGTCGGGCCGGATGCAGCGCCGGTCGAACAGCCAGAGATTGACCATCGAGCCGAACAGCGTGCGGCGATAGCTGCGGGTCAGGCGCTTTTCAAGGCGCTCGACCGAGCCGACGAACACGGGCAGCGAACCGCCCTGGTCGGTGATGACGTGGAACTGGTCCAGGCCATCCTCGCTGCGGCCCAGAGTGAGCCGCCCGATGAATTGCTGGATGGCGGTATCGCGCGCCCAGACCGAGAGAAAGATCAAGTCGCCCTGGTCCCCGCAGACGCAGGCATCGGCCATGAGGTCGCTGCATTCGTCGATGCGGTACAGGGGCTGGTTGGATGAAGGTGCAGGCATGGTGGTGTCCTCGATGAAGTGAGGGGCACCACCGCCCGCGGGGGCAATGGATGCCCCGTGGGGATGAAAGAATGTGGGTGGCTCGGGGGAATGCCCCTCGTCATGTGTCGCAAGTGCCGTCAGGAACCCAGTACGGAGTACGCGCCGTCGGCCGTATGCTTGACGAAACGGTTGCCCGCATTCATCACGGCGTCGATCTGAACCTGGTTGAACATGCTTTCGGGCACGCTGATCCGAAAGCGCCGCAGGACTGCGCGGTAGTAGTCCAAGTCATGGCCGAACGGGTCTGCCTCGTACAGATTGCTGTAGAGGAAGTTCTCGTCCAGTACCTCGATGGTGTCGTCCTCCAGCTCGGCCGGCTTGCGGATGAGCAGGAAGAAGTGCTGCATCGGCCGGTCCCAGCCGAGAATGACGGTGATGGGAAATCCCTTGTGGGAAGTCTCGAAGTAGTGCTGACTCATAGTGAAGCTCCGTGATTGAAATCGCCGGTCGCTTCCCCGTCGGGAAACAGACCCGGCGGGTAGGTGAAATGCAGCAGATACAGGGATGAAGATCGGGCTGCGTGGCGTGTGCCGTTCTCAGGCCGTCAGTGCCTCGGCGGATGCCGTGGGTGTGCGCCGTCGCGCGTGGTAGGCGCGAACGCCTGTGCGCCAGTCGGCGGACTGTTCAGGTGCCATGTCGAGGTAACTCAACGGGCACGAGTAGTAGTACGGGTGCATGGACTCGTCCAATGGCTTGTAGCCCCATTGGCCGCCGCTGCGTTCAAGCAGATCGCAGCGGATGGTGCGCAGGGACTGGCCCGGTGCGAGACCACGATGCACGTCCTCGGTCTTGGCCGTTACTTCGACCACGGACCACAGGACGTTGCCGCGCAGCGCGTGGGCGATGACCTTCACGCTGGCACGCTCGGTCTCCTGCGGAGCGATGAGTTCTGCGATCAGGTCGGATCGCGATTGATGAGAGAAATACCAGCCCATGAGAAGCCTCCTGAAAAAATGGAGCCGGAGGCCTCCCCGCAGGGAGGGTACCCGGCGGGTGACGAAATGCCGTCTAGGCGTTGATGAAGTCGACTATCAGTACTCAAGGTCGCCGCAGCCGGCAGGACAACAATTCCGATCGATGCCGTGCATGCAGTAGCCGTGTGCAGCGTTCCAGTCTTGGGTCTCCTGCCGTTCGGCAGGTGTTGCGTAGTCCCATTCCCGTGCAATTTGCAGGGCCTGCGCACGCTGGTTCTCGGGCAGTTGACGAGCTTGCGCGCCGATTGACGAACTGAAGCGTTCGACGTAGTAGTCGTGAGACAGCCCGCAGCCCTTGGCGGCTTGTTCAGCCGTAGCGTCGCAGACGGCCCGCCAGGCGGGTTCATCCAGCGGGCAATGATCATCGATGAGACGTGATGGGGTATCGCAAGCGATGGTTGACATGGTGAAAACCTCCAGAACAGCACTGGAGTCCTCCCCCGCGAAGGGAAGGCACCCCAGCGGATGATGAAGAGCACCGCGGATGCGGCGCCCGTACTCACGCAGGTTGCAGTTCGGCTTCGCGGCTCCACTCCTGCGTCTTGAAGTCCAGCGCGTAGCCCAGTTCGCCAAGGCGGGCGATCTGCGCGCGCAGGGTGCGGCGGTCGATGGTTGAATCCAGCTTCACGGACTCCCCCAGCGGCCACAGGATGCCGAACAACGCGGCGTCGCCATCCTCGGCACTGCCCGATGACGTGGGCGCAACCGTTGGCGGCGCGTCCACACCGAACGGCGTGGTGTCGACGAGCGGGTCCGACAACGCCTGCACAGACGCAGGATTGGCGGGCTTGGATGCCTTGGTCGGCTTGGCCGGCGTTGCCGCAGGCTGCGTCCCTTGCTCTTCATCCAGCGGATCGACCTCTTGCGGGGCGAAGCTATGTACTTCGGCCTTGCTCAGCTTGTCGATGCCGAAAAGCGTCATGCCGTCCAGGTTGGCGCGCATCTCGAAACGCATGCTGCCGTCGCTGACCGGATAGCCTTTGAGGAAGATGTAGCGGAGGACGAACTCCCCTCGATACTTGCCCTCGGGGTACTGCTCCAGTTCGGCGTCTTTGATTGTGAACTTGCCGAGTTGGCATTCGAGTTTGCCGACGTTGAACTTGCCGTTGCGGCCGTGAATGGTGCGCAGCGTGAGCTGGCCTGGGACAACGATGGGCGAGACCGAAGTCTCGGATGCCGATGTGGCTGCCATGATGGTTCTCCTTGTGAGTAGAAAAAGGGCAAGGCCCCGTTAGGGGCCATGCCGGATCAGAAGGAAGCAACCAGTGCCGGCTCCTGCTCCTCGACTTCGCCTTCGGGCTCGCGCTCGGCGGGCTGTTCAGGCTGGTCGGAAGCGGCGTCGGCGGTGTCCTCGGCTTCGGGCGACGGAGCGTCCTGGGCCGATGGCGTCTCGGCTTGCGCGGGACTCGTCGGATAGACTTTGGTGCCGTCGATCTTGATCAGACCGATGTGGACCAGCGTCGATTCCAGGTTTGCGGCCGGTTCCCCGGCGTGCTCGCCCTTGGTGCGGATGTACGGGTCGATCTTCATGTCGTTCAGACGGAAGGCGATCAGTACCTTGCGATCCCCTTCGATGGCCTGCACGCACCGGCGAACCAGGTGCTCGGCTTCAGGGGTTGCGACGATGGTGTCGAAGTACCGATATTCCGGTTCATCGACAGGCCCGCTCAGTGCGGCGATGGTGCATGCCAGGAAGGGATCGCCATCCTTGGGGGTGACGTCCTTCACACGGCTGAGGTAGCCAATGCCGCGGGTGATCAGCTCGTGCTGCTTGATCGAAGCCAGTTCGGTTCGCTCGATCAGCTCGGCCTTGAGCAGCCGGGCCTTGAGGGAGCCGGCGACTTCGCCCTTGCGCTCGCCCTTGTCACGGATGAAGGGATCGCCGCGCAGATCGCCGGTACGGAAGCGCACCAGCGGACGCTGCTTGGGATCGTCAATGCCGATGTAGCTTTGGACCAGTTTCTTGGCCTCGGCACCGGAGACCTTGACGTCGAAGTAGCGGTAGGTCGGGTTCTTAGCGGAGCCGACCAGCGCGGCGATGGTGCATGCCAAAAACGGCTGCGCACGGCGGCCGCCCCTGACAGGTACTTCACGGGCACGCTGGATGTAACCGATACCCGAGGTGTGGAGGTCGAAATACGATTGCTCGTTGGACGTGGTGCTCATGGTGAATCTCCATAGGGAAAAAGCGGAGACACACCGACCCACGCATGCGGGGAAAGGTGCGTAACCCCGCGGTGGGTTGATAAGGCGGAAGCATCCACCACCAGAGACTGGTGGTCGCTCGCGGACGGATGCGGTGCGAGCTGGGTGATCAACGCGGGGAAACCGCGCCGTAGCCTTGAAGATCGTGGCTACCTGGGATGCTGCTGACGACTGTCAGCAAGGCATGGGGTCAGCATGGACGGGGATCACGCGCGTGGCAGCAATCAAACGGTATCCGGGCGCGCCCCGTTTTTCGTGGCACCAGAGGCTGTCCACAGGTTGTAGCCAGTGAGGTCGATAGCCCGTCCATCCGCATCAGTCGCCGCAGAAACAGGCGATGGGTTCGTCGGCGGGGTCGAACAGGTCTCCCTGATCCGCAGCGAAACGAGCCAGGTCGGCATAGCTGGGGCCATCGACACGGAAGCGCGCCCCGCTGGGCTTGCTGGCCAGGTTCAACGACTCCATCCGAATCCACCACACGGCGGCTTCGGGACGGGCCTTGATGAGTGCCAGGCGTTGCCCGCGCGGCTTCAGGAAACAGAGGTCGCAGTTGCCTTCGAGCGTGCGCCCATTCACGGTGAGCAGATCGAGGTTGAACGGCTGCGCCTGCCAGAACGCGCCTACATCGCGCACCGTGACGCCAGCCTCTGCCAGCGGCATGCAAATGGTCTCGTGGGTCGATTCGGTGGAGTGGCCGCGTGCGCGGATCTTGGCAACGCGGCGCTGTTCGTCGGCCCGGATGCCGATCATCTGGTTCCAGTCCGTCCAGCCAAGATGCCGCAGAAAGCGGTGCATCGGGCGTATCTTCAGGCTGGTCGTGCAGCCCCTGGCTACGGGGTTCGGCAGATACTGGCGCTTGCGGATCAGTGCCTCGAAGGGCTCGCCCTGGCGGCTGGCCCGGCCGAAATCGACCTGAATGAAGCCCGGCTCCATGGGCAGATACTCCAGCCATTGAATGGGCACCTGCCAGTGCTCGGCGCAATCGTGGACGAAGCGCAGGGTCGCTTCCACTTCCTTGCCCGTGTTGGCAAAGCAGACCACGGTATCGGCAGGCAGGCCGCCATTGGCTTGTAGCACCCGCCAGAGCATGTAGGCGCTCGTGCGCCCGCCGCTGAAGCTGATGCAGGTCGGTTCGGTGATCTTGAAGGGATCGTGCATGCGGTCGTCTCCGGTGGTATGCCGGCGCGCTGGCCGGCGAGGCAGGCCTTGGCGGCCGGAGACGAACGCGCACGCGCGGCGAGAGCCGCAGTGCAGGGAAAAGAGAGCCCCCGGGCGTGGGGGCTGGGAGGGCTGGCGGGTTCGACGCTATGCCGGGGAAACTGCTTCCAGCGAGAGGTGCGTGGCCGTTGCGGACAGCATCAGGTCGTCGTTGCTGTGCAGGATGCGTGCGAAGACGCCTTCCGTCGGATCGAAGAACTCCCCGAAGTCGTCACCGCCCAGTTCGGTGCGTGCCAGTTCCCACCAGTCGTCGAACGGGTCGATGTCCGGGTTGCAGCCAACGGCGTAGGCCAGCAGTTTCATGCGGTTGTCGGGGCGGCGCTCGCCATGCTCGGCGAGGAAATACACGCCCTGATCCTTTGCGAGGATGAGGCGGCCTTGATTGGCGATCGCTTCGGCCAGCACAGGGCGTAGATCGGCCCCTTTGAATCGTAGTGACATGGTTGAAATCTCCTGTGGGAATGGAAAAAAGGCCCTTCACCTGGATGGATGAAGGGCCCGTGGGGCACGTGGTTGGCGAACCTGGGCATCAGTCGAAGTGCTGCCTGGATTCATGCTCGTTGAACCAGAAGCCTGCCGCGTTGTTGATGGCGGATTCGTTGGGCGAATTCACCAGCGTGTCATCGGGCGTGTCGGGCGTCATACCGATACCGCTTGGCGCTGCCGAGTTGTCTTCTTGTCCAGGACGCTCACGCCGATTCGGCGCCAGCGCCCGTCGTCGATGAGCCGCTCCAGTACTTCACCAAGCATGTCGAAATACACCTCGTCATGCCGGTCGACCAATTCGCCATCGCGGTGCAGTTCCACCGCGTAGACGTCGCTCGCACGGTCGTACAGCACCGTTACGCGGCCCTCGAACTTCGCGGTCGAGACCGTGAAGCTGATCGCCGGAGGCGTTTCGAGAATCTTCGATGGGACCGGATCGACCCAACTGAAGTCCTTGGCACCTGCATCGACCAGCATGTGGGTGATCCGCCGGAAGCCATCGGGCGCAGGCATTTCTTCCATCTGCTGGATGAGCTGGCCCAGCTCCATGCACTGCGGTTCGGGGATGGGCAGCTTGGCAGGAGCGGAGCCGAGGATGTGCCGGGTGATGGTGTACGGCGTGCCATCTGCGGTCTTCTCGGTGATGACTTCGAGGGTGTCCGCGCGCAGACCGTCGAAACGGCGCCGAGCGTAGGGTTCGACACGCACCTTGGTGCCTTCCGTGGGGACGGTGGTCACCAGCTTGGGATCAAGGACTGCGAACTCGGATGGCTTGAGCTTCACGACGATGGCATCGTCGGTCGCTGCGACCACCTTGCCCTCGAAGGGATTGGGATCGAAAGCGAAGCCTAGTGCAGACGGTTGCGGCAGACCATCGAACACGCGGTACTTGTACGTCCGTACGTTGCGTGGCACGTGACCGGCGACGAACGAAGGCATCAGGGTTTTGATGAGGTTGCGATCCATGGGAATCTCCTGGAAGGAAAACCAAGGGACTCCCTGCCCGCAAGGGATGGGGTCCCTTGTGGGTGGCGTGGATGGGCGTGATACGCCCGAGAGATAGAAAACGACCAGTGCGGTTTCCCGCACTTGCAGTCTTGAAGGCCTCGACTGCCTGGGCATGTGTCGACAACGCCGACGAACATGCAGGCAAGGATGGCTGGTGGGCGGGCACACGGCTCGCAGGAAACGGCACCCCGCGATACCCGCTTTCCTGTGCTGGAGGCAGGACAAAGCCCTTCAGGAGGGGCTGTGGGTCAGGCTTCGTACACGAAACAGTGCTCGCGCTGCCGTGGAAAAAAGATGTGCTTCCAGCTGTCGCCGCTGGTGCTGCCGCCGTCGAACACCACCATCTCGTAACGGCCGATATCGGTGTCAATCAGGTCCAGCGTGGCGATGTGGCGCATGTGCAGCGTGCCGCTTGTGCGCTCGAACACCAGGGTCTGGCCGATGGCGTCATCCTGGCTCATGGCGTTGATGCAGGCCCCAAGCTGCTGTTCGAAGTCCTGTGTAGGTGTGATGAACATGGGATTGCTCCGAAGAAAAGAGGCCGGCCCATCTCCTTGGAGGGAGGCGGGCCGGCGTTGAGGGCGGAAAGAATGGTTGGCGCGGTAAGTAACGCTACAGTTCGATCAGGGGAAGGCCTGGCAGAACAGGTGCGTCAGCGTCCAGGATGAGGATGCGCACATCGGCCTGGCCCGCCAGTTCAAGGATGTTCGCCAGGTCGTCAGGCATGCCCTTGTCGCGGTGCTCCTGCCGAAGCTGTGCGGCGGTGATGCCTTCGGCGTGCTCCAGGTTGAAGTCTGTCCAGGGCGTGGAGATTAGCTTGACGCCGATCGCCGGGCTGTACGGCACACGAAAGGCGATAAACAGAAAAGGCTCAGGTGTGCCGAGGTCAGCGAGGCTGGCCAGATACTGGTCGGTTTTGTGGCTGATGTGCGCGGTGCTGATTTCCCAGCAGCGGCTGTAGAAACCCGTCTCAAAGCTCAGCCGCTGGATCACTTGGCGGGCCGACTCTTCGGAATAGGTGTCACCCACATGGATGGGCTGGCCGTCGAAATTGTCACCCTCGATGGCATAAACCACCGAGCGGACAATGCCGTCAGCCTGGCACTGCGCTTCCAACTCGGGCGGAACCTCCTGGCCCTCCGTGATCAACGCGAAGTCCTGGCCGACCAGGCACGGGAACCGTGCCACCTGATCGTCGGGCAAGCTCGCCTGGCTGGCATGCAGCGGCCGCCAGACAGGTGGGCTATCGTCCTCGCAGGTGATGAGCAACGTGCGGACGGTGCGCAGATTCCGGTAACCACGGACGAAGGGGTTGTTGGACTCGGACATGAGATTGGTCCTCCATTGAGAGAATACCGAGGCCAACCCCCACCGGGGATGGGACCCCGGTGGGTTGAGAAAGAAGTCAGGCGTCAGGCGGCGCCGATCGTTGGCATCCGGACCAGCCTTTCGGCAACGCGCTGGCGCACCTTCAGGCGGAACGCTTCGTCATGGATGCCCGCCAACAGGTTGGCGGCCTCCAGCGCAATCAAAGCCGATGCCTCTTCGGCGTCGGAAGCCAGAATGGCGTTGCGGAGCCGATGGCCGAGTTGCGAGGCCTCCGACGACGTTCGGAAGATGCGGACTTCGCGGCTCAGAAAGCAGCCGTTGCGTAACCGGTCACTGAGCGGCGTCCTTCTCCGGCCTCCGTCCGCGCGGAACAATCCCTCCCACATTCATCAGGGAGGAGCCGGCAGTGACTAGGGCGACAGCGACCAACAACAAGTGGCGGCGGCGTAGCCGTCAGGAATGGCAAGCAGTCATCGCGCGGTTTGCCGAGAGTGGGCTGGGGGTCGAGCCGTTCTGCGCCCGTGAGGGGCTCAGCGAGTCGACCTTCCGGCGCTGGCGTAGCCTGCTGGGCGAGCCGAGTACGCAGTCCGCCGCGCCGGCGATGGAGCGCATCGGCTTCGTCGACGCCGGCACGGTCAAACTCGGCGGCACGGGTCGCCTCGAGCTGCGGCTCGATCTGGGCGACGGCGTGATCCTTCACCTGTCGCGCGGCTGATGTTCTTCCCCGAAGGCGCGGTCCGCGTCCATGTTTATGGCCGCCCGGTCGACATGCGCAAATCCTTCGATGGCCTGTACGCGCTCACCCGCCAGGCGCTCGGCTGCGATCCGCTTTCGGGCGAGCTGTTCGTATTCATCAACCGGCGCGGCACGCAGATGAAGGTGCTGTACTGGGATCGCACCGGATTCTGTGTGTGGGCCAAGCGCCTCGAACAGGGACGCTTCGTGTCGAAC
>NZ_WTVM01000003.1 GCF_012910885.1 Azoarcus taiwanensis
AAAAAGTCGCCATCATCGGCGAGAACGGCGTCGGCAAGACCACGCTGATGAAACTGCTCATGGGCGAGCTTTCGCCGCAGAAGGGCGCGATCAAGTGGGCCGAGAAGGCCAAGCCGGGCTATTATGCACAGGACCACTCTGCCGACTTCGCTGGCACCGAGAAGCTTACCGACTGGATCTCGGAATATGCCCGGGTCACCGCGGCGGCCAACGGCGAGGATCTCGAGACCCTGATCCGCGGCACCCTCGGCCGCCTGCTGTTTTCCGGCGACGAGGTGCGCAAGTCGGTCAACGTGATCTCCGGCGGCGAACAGGGCCGTATGCTGTTCGGCAAGCTGATGCTGTCACGGCCCAACGTGCTGCTGATGGACGAGCCGACCAACCACCTCGACATGGAATCCATCGAGTCGCTCAACACCGGGCTCGAAAAGTTCGCCGGTACGCTGGTTTTCATCTCGCACGATCGCGAGTTCGTCTCCTCGCTGGCGACCCGCATCGTCGAGATCAAGCTCGACGGCAGCATCACCGACTACCGCGGCAGCTACGAGGAATACCTCGCCAGCCAGGGGCTGGACTGAGCATCCCGACACTCGCCAATGCAAGACCTGCCCGCCCGACGCCTGCCGTCCGGCGGGCTTTTCGATTAGACCACCTGCGACCCACGCCATGAACCCGCAAGACACGCCCGCTTCCGACAAAAGCCGCGCCAAAAAGCTCGAACTCAAGCTCGAGGCCCTCATCTTCGCCAGCCGCTGGTTGCTGGCACCGTTCTTCATCGGACTGATCATCGCAATCCTGGTGCTGCTGGTGAAGTTCGGCAAGGAACTGATCGCATTGCTGATGGGCGTGCTGGGCGTAATCGAGCACGACTCGGTGATCTCCATCCTGACCCTGGTCGACACCATGCTGATCGCCGCGCTGCTGTTGATCATGATCTTCAGCGGCTACGAGAACTTCGTCTCCAAGCTCTACACCGGCGACAACGAAGACCGCCCCGCGTGGATGGGCAAGGTCGGCTTCTCGGATCTCAAGATGAAGCTCATCGGCGCCATCGTCGCGATCTCGGCCGTCGAGCTGCTAAAAGCCTTTCTGGTGAGCCACCAGATGACCGGCGAGGAGCTGGGCTGGAAGATCGCCATCCACCTCACGTTCGTGTTGTCGGGGCTGCTATTCGCGATCTCGGACTGGATCTCCGAGCAGCGCAAGAGCGGCAAGTGAGCCCCGTCGTGGGGCTCGAACTCACCATTTGCCGACGTTGAACATCGTCGCCGGTAACCACATCGCGATCGCCGGCACCGCCAGCACCACCAGCAGGCCCAGGAGCAGCAGGAACACGTAGGGAATCACGCCACGCACGATCTCGATCATCGGCGCACGGGTGATCGCCTTGATCGTAAACAGGTTCATGCCCACCGGCGGCGTGATCAGGGCCAGTTCCAGATTGATCATCAGCAGCACGCCATACCACACCGGGTTGATGCCGAGGTGGAGCATCACCGGCAGGATCACCGGCGTGGTGATCAGGATGATCGAGATGGTCTCGAGGAACATGCCGAGGATGAAGATGAGCAGCATCGCCAGCAGAAGGAACTCGAGAGTGCCGATACCGAGCTGGGTAACGAGGCCGACGATCTCCTGCGGAATGCGCATCTTGGTCAGCACATGGCCGAAGATGCTCGCGCCGGCCAGAATCATGAACAGCATCGCCGAGGTCCGGCACGCGGCGACCGCCGCGTGCCACAGATCGCCGAAACCGAAGTTGCGATAGACCACGACCGCGATCAGCAGGGCCGCCATCGCGCCGACACCGGCCGCCTCGGTCGCGGTGAAGATGCCGAAATACATCCCGCCCAGCACCAGCACCGGCAGCATCAACGACCAGAAGGACTTGCGCACCGCAGTGGCGAGTTCGGGCAGCGTGGCCCGCTTCTCCCGCCGGACGCCTTTCGAGATGAAGCGCGCATCGACCACGCACCACATCGAGAACATCAAGGCGAGCAACAGGCCGGGCACCATGCCGGCGACGAACAGCGCACCGATCGAGGATTCGGTGATGACGCCGTAAAGCACCATCGGACCCGAGGGCGGAATGAGAATGCCCAGCGTGCCACCGGCCGCAACCAGACCGTAGGCGGTGCGCGGTTTGTAGCCGTAGTGGATCATCTGCGGAATGGCGACCGCGCCGATGGTGAGCGCGGTGGCCACACTCGAACCCGAGATCGCGGCGAAGATGGTGCACGCGATCACCGTCGCGATACCAATCCCGCCCGGCAGGTGGCGGGTGAAGGTAAAGGCGGCGTCGTAGAGGTCATCGACCAGCTTGCCGCGGATCATCACATGCGCCATGAAGGCGAACAGCGGGATCGCGACCAGCAGGTAGTGGTTGAGCTTGCCGAAGACGATCTCGCCAAGGGCGCCGAGATCGCCCTGGGTGGCGAAGGTCAGCGCCCCACCGAAGATCGCCAGCCCGGCGAAGATCGGCAAGCCGGTGAGCAGGAGCAGCAGCGCGCCGAACAGCAGCAAAAGGAAGGTCATCGCCCACCTCCACCGCGGGGGTCATCATCCTGCGCCTGAACCGCGGCCGCAGCATGCGCCGCCTCACCCCGGCTGACCACGACCTCTTCACCGATGGCGATGCGCAACAAGCCCATCAGGGCGGCAAGACCGAACAGCGCACCGCCGACCGGTACCGCAAGCTGAACGATCCAGATCGGCACCTCGAGATGGCCGTAGGACTTCACGCCGAGCATCTTTGAGAAGGCCACGGTCTCCCAGCCCTCGACGACGAAGAACACGCCGGTGACGACCACCGCGAGCAAGGCCCAGACCGCGGCGATGCGTCGCCCCAGCGCACCGAGCCGGCTGGTCAGCAGATCGACCCCGATATGCTCGCCACGACGCATGGCATCGGCCGCGCCGAGCAGGACGATGGCGACCAGCAGAAAGCCGACGAGATCGTCCACCCAGGTCTGGGGTTGGTTGAGCACATAGCGCATCCCGACCGAGTACACGACCATGGCGAGCGAGGCGATCAGCGCGAGCGCCGAGAACGCCATCGCCAGCCAGCACAGGGCTGCGACGATGCGGTCGAGCCCGAGGACGACTGCGCGTGCCACCGTCGCGAGCGGACCGCGTACCGGGTGTTTCGAAGCTGTCATGTCATGAACCGAAGCAATGCGGCGACCGGCCTCGTGCCGGTCGCCGCGGTTCGTAGCCGTGGTGCCGCGATCAGAGGTTCTCGATCAACTCGACCAGTTTGGCGGCATCGTCGCCGAGCGCGCGAAACGCTTCGAGTACCGGCGGCTGCATCGCTGCCTTCCACACTTCGGCTTCTTCCGCAGTCTGCAGGTGCAGCACCATGCCCTTTTCCTGCAACTGGGTAATGGCCTGCTCGGCGGTGGCCTCGGTGACCGCGATGACGTCCTGCTCGGCCTTGGCCGCCGCGCGCTCGATACCGGCGCGAACGTCGTCCGGCAGGCGATCCCACCACGTGGGGGTCACGAAAAGGTGGAAATACACTGCGAAGAACGGCGTCACGGTGCCGTACTTCTGCACCTCGTAGAAGCGACGGCTGTAACCGGCGGACACGTCGGTCAGACCGGCGTCGATCACCCCGGTCTGCAAGGCCTGATAGACCTCCGAGCCGGGCATGGTCGCCGGTGCGGCGTTGACCGCGACGAAGGCTTCATCGACCAGACGCGAAAGCCCGCGGATCTTCTTGCCCGCAAAGTCGGAGGTCTGGACCAGCGGTTTGGCGTTCGAGGTGAAGATGCTCTGACGGGTGGTGTACAACCAGGCGATGTTGCGCACGCCCTTTTCCAGCAGCTTGGCCTCGAGCATGCGCGCGGCCTCGGAGCCCGGGAAGCGCTGCAGCCGGTCGAGATCGGTCATGAAATACGGGAGGGTCATGACGTTCATCTCGGGCAGCGTGCCGCCCCACTGGAAGTTGGTCACCACCGCAGCCTCCACCTGCCCCCGCGCCACCGCAGCGTGGTTCTGCGCCCCGCGGAAAGCCTGTTCCGCACCGAAGATCTGCACTTCGACCCGGTTGCCGGTTTCCCGCGCAACATCTTCGGCGAAGCGGTCGAGGGTCTGCGCAATGTGGTGGGTGGGCGGCAACTGGTGACTGAGGCGCATCGTGAAGTCGGCGGCAGTGGCAATGCCGATGCTGGCCGCAACGAGCAGGCTGGCGAGCAGGGTGTGTTTCATCAGGGTCTCCTTTTTTGGTGTGAGCGGGCGATTACGAACCGACGATCTGTGGTGCGGCATCGTCCGTGGTGCAGGCGAAGGGTCGCAGGCGGGGTCCGGCGACACCGACATGCCCTTCAAGCGGATGCCCGACCGCCTGTTCGACGGCCCGGCGGGTTTCGAGCAAGGCATCGAGGTCGATGCCGGTTTCATGGCCCATCAGTTCTAGCATGTGCACCAGATCCTCGGTGCACACGTTGCCGGACGCGCCGGGCGCGAACGGACAGCCACCCAGCCCGCCGATGCAGGCGTCGAAGCGCACGATGCCCGACTGCAGCCCGGCAAGCGCGTTGGCCAGTCCGAGTCCTCGGGTGTCGTGAAGATGCAGACCGAAACGCGCCTCGGGGTAGCGGCGCAAGACCTCGTCGCACAAGGCCGCGACCTGGGTCGGATACGCCATGCCGGTGGTGTCGGCAAGGGAAATGTCTTGAATGCCGGTGGCGAGAAAGCGCTCGATGAGGCCGAAGACCCGCGCCGCGGGAATGTCGCCCTCGAGCGGACAGCCGAAGGTCATCGAGATCGCGCCGCTGAGCGCGGTGTTGGCGGCACGGCTCATGTCGGCAACCGCGGCGAACCCGGCAAACGAGTCGTCGATGCTGCGTCCGGCATTGGCGTTGTTGTGGGCCTCGGACGCGGAGACGACCACCGCGATCTCGTCCACGCCGGCCTTGATTGCGCGCCCCGCGCCGCGCGGCGTCATCGCGAGCGCCACGTAGGTCGTGCCCGGTCGGCGCCTGATGCGCGCGAACACCTCCTCGGCATCTGCGAGCGCCGGCACCGCCCGGACGGATACGAAGGAGGTGGCCTCGATGCGCGAAAAGCCGAGATCCGAGATGCGGTCGAGCAGGGCGACTTTGACATCGGTGCTCAGAATCGTGGGCTCGATCTGAAGCCCGTCGCGCATCACGACTTCGGTCAGCATCACAGGCGGACGCAACACCGGACTCATGCCTCAACCCCGTTCGGATCGGGCATTGCCACCACGCCCCGCGCCAGCAGGTCGTCGATGCTGGCCTCATCGACTCCCGCGGCCCGCAACACCTCGCGGGTATGCTCGCCGACGCGCGGTCCCAGCGCCCGCACGCTGCCGGGCGTCGCCGACAGCTTGGGCACGATGCCGGGCATCCACAACCGTTCGCGCTCGTCGAGCGGCGCGGACAGAATCATGTCGCGCGCACGGTACTGTTCGTCGTCACAGATGTCGGCAATGCTGTAGATCTTGCCGTGCGGCACGTCCGCGCCCTTGAGCACCGCCATGACCGCCGCGGCGTCGTGCGACGCGCACCAGTCGACGATCGCCCCCTCGATGATTTCGGCATGGGCCGCACGCCCGGAATTCTGCGCGAAACGCGGATCCTCGCCGATGTCCTCGCGCCCGATGGCCGACATCAGGCGGCGGAAAATGCCGTCGCCATTCGCAGCGATGATGATGTTCACGCCATCGCGCGACACATAGGTGTTGGACGGCACGATGCCGGTCAGGTTGGAGCCGGTGCGTTCGCGCACCTCTCCGTACATCGCGTACTCGGGCACCGCGCATTCCATCAGGTTGAACACCGATTCGTACAGGGCGACATCCACCACCTGGCCCTTGCCGCCATTGGCATCGCGATGGCGCAACGCCATCAGCGCGCCGATCACCGCGTGCAGCCCGGCGACCGAATCGCCGATGGACAGGTTCAGTCGCACCGGCGGCCGGTCGGGATAGCCGGTCACATAGCGCAGCCCGCCCATCGACTCGCCGATCGCACCGAAACCGGGTTGGTCGCGCATCGGTCCGGTCTGACCAAAGCCGGAGACACGAACCATGACCAGACCGGGGTTCTCGGCCGACAGTGCCTCATAGCCAAGCCCCCATTTTTCCATAGTACCGGGGCGGAAGTTCTCGACCACGATGTCGGCCTCGCGCGCGAGCCTCCGAACCAGCATCTGCCCATCCGCAGTGCGCAAATCGATGGCGACCGACTTCTTGTTGCGGGCCTGGACGTACCACCACAGTGAGGTGCCCTGGTAGAGCCTGCGCCAGCTTCGCAAGGGATCCCCCTGTCCGGGCGGCTCGACTTTGATCACATCGGCACCGAACTCGGCCATCATCCGGGCTGCGAAGGGGCCGGCAATGAGTTGGCCGAGTTCGAGCACCCGGATACCGGAGAGGGGTCCCTGCACATTGTCTCCTTGCAAGATCATTTAGCTTTTTGAAGGCTTTGAACACGCCAGATCGCTGTGGCCCGATGATGCGTACCCGCCAGATTACTTGTGTAATCTTTGCTCTGATGAATCGTAGTGCGTGTTGCGCTGCGTCGGCCAGCCACGATTTCTGCTGCTATCATTAGTTTTTCTAAATTCAATGCGGGTCGCGCCCGACCGTGAGTCGTCCACGTATACCTTTAACCGCAATTCGAGCCTTCGAGTCCGCCGCGCGGCGATCCAGCATTGCACAGGCGGCTTCGGAGTTGTGCGTCACCCCCGGAGCAGTAAGTCAGCAGGTACGCCAGCTGGAGGATTGGGTCGGCGTACCCCTGTTTGAACGCGCGGGTCGTGGCCTGCGGCTCACGATCGAAGGCCGACAGTTGTCCGAGCGCCTCGGCCCTGTGTTCGAGCAGCTCGAACGGGCGATCACCGACGTACGCTCAAGTGCAGCGCCCGATCATCTTCGCCTGCGGCTTGCACCGACTCTAGCGATACGGTGGCTGGTACCCAAACTCGGCGATTTCATCGGACGTCATCCGGGACTGGAGGTCGAAGTGAGCACCAGCGCCGTCGCTGACGAAGGGGCGCTGGATGGCTTCGACCTGACAGTTCGCATACACACGTCGCGGCCGGAGCGCGAGGAGGCGCTGCTTCTCTTCCGCGACGCCTTCACTCCGGTTTGCAGCCCGGAAACCGCGCGTCAGCTGCGTGCCCCGTCGGACCTCGACAGGCTGCCTCGGCTGCATTCGATGATTCGGCCGGAGTCCTGGCAGATCTGGCTCGACGGCACCGGCCTGGCACTCGACCCCCTTGCCGGCCCGAAGTTTGCCAACGCCGCGCTCGCCTACCAGGCAGCCGCCGAAGGTCTCGGTGTCGCAATCGGGCAGCGTGTCTATGTGGAAGCCGATATCGAGGCAGGCCGACTGGTCGCGCCTTTTGAGGGTTTCGTCGGATCCGACATGGGCTACTGGCTGGTCAATGCTCGGCACAAATCGGCCTGGCCCAAGGTTCGCGCCTTCCGCGAATGGTGCGCCAGACTCGTCGGAGAGCAGAGCGACCAGACCAGCACATGACCAGAGGTCGCAGCAGCCGTGGGCCGGTCAGGTCCCGATGCGTTCGTCCACCGCCCGCCCCCAGAAGCTGTCCGACGGGGCCCGCCAGGCACGCCGGTGCAGCGACTCGAGAGCGCCACGGCTCAGCGCCAGCTGCGTCACCTCGCGTGACGTCAGGTTTTCGGGTCCTTCGCGCTCGCAGCGTGCTACCAGACGCGCGATGGTTTCGGACTTCACCCCGGGACGATTGTCGCGGGTGGTCGCGACGTGCACCCGGTTGAGTACGGGGTCGACCACGACATGAATGAAGGCCGAGCGGTCGCCTCGCTCGCTGACGACCGTTTGCGCCTCGCGCACCGCTGAGATCACCGCTACCGTGTTGCGCTCTTCGGGCGACTGCAACAGACCATAACGTTTCAGGAATGCGCCGACGGAGATCCGCGCGGAAACCACTGATACCGGTGCCGCAACGATGAGCGGAATCGCCACCGGCAAAGACCAGAAGAAGAAGAGCGGGTCGAGCCACCACGCCAGGATCGCCCAGCATCCGGCCAGCAAGGAGCCGGGCGCCTGATCTACGAGCGCCTCGCGCCAGGTCGTTTCCTCACTGCGGTTCTGTCCCGCCCAGCGCAGCTTCACACCGGACAGCCCCTCGACCACGTGACGACTGTGCGAAAGCATCCGGATCGGCGCCATCAGCGTGGAGACCAGGATCTCGAGCAGGACCGACAACAGCAAGCGAAAGCCTCCTCCAAAGTCCGCGCTTCGCCCCCGCAGAGCGACATCGATCAATGCCAGCCACTTGGGAAGAAACAGCAGCAAGACAGTTGCTCCGGCCAAACCCAGCGCCCACTCGGGGTTCCATTTCGGCCAAACTGGAAACGGGCTATGCGGAACCGGAAAGTAGTCGATTGGAAACAGCACCAGCCGCGCTGTGGCAACAGTCGTCAAGCCCAGAAAAGCAAGCCATAGCGGCGATGCGAGATAAGACATGACACCGTTGAGCAGGGCCAGGCGGTGAGCCATGCGCAAGCGTCTTCCGAACAGCAGCAGCCACAGGTGCTGGAGGTTACCCTTGGCCCATCGCTTGTCGCGCGCCAGTTCGTCGACCAGGCTGGGTGGAGACTCCTCGTAACTGCCCTGCAGCTCCGGCTCCAGCCAGACCTCGTATCCGGCCCGAGCCATGTAGGCGGCCTCGACGAAGTCGTGGCTCGAGATCGGGCCCCTGAACGGGCCGAATCCACGCAGCTTGCGCAGACCGCAATGCGCCATGAAAGGGGCCACGCGAATGATCGCATTGTGTCCCCAGTACGCGGCCTCGCCTAGCTGATAGGCGCTCAGGCCAGCAGTGAACATCGGACCGTAAAGGCGACTCGAGAACTGCTGCGCTCGAGCGAACATCGATTCAGCATTGACGATACCGGGGCTGGTCTGGATTATCCCCACACCCGGTTCGCGCTCCATCAGCCGGACCATGTCGACCAGTGTCCCGCCATCCATGATGCTGTCCGCATCGAGCACGATCATGTATTCGTAGCGCCGACCCCATCGGCGCAGAAAGTCTGCGACGTTGCCGCTTTTGTAGTTCATGTTGATCGGACGACGCCGATAGAACAACCGCCCGAAGGCACCCAGCTCACGGCAAAGCTCGTACCACACGGTCTTCTCCGACAACCAGTGGTCCGGGTCGCGACTGTCCGAGAGGATGTGAAACTCGAAGTGCTCGAGCTGGCCGGTCTCTTCGAGCGAGCGGTAAATCGCGCGCAGACCGCCGAGCGTGCGTGCGATCGGTTCGTTGTAGATCGGCATGACGATTGCTGTGCGCGCCAGTGGCGTCGCTTCCAGCACACCGCGCGAATGACGTTGCAGGAGTCCCTGCGGGTCACCGCCAGCAAGGCGGACGACAAAACCTGTGAAACCCACCCAGAATCCGACCGAAATCCAGCCGAACAAAACCGCAAACAACGCGAGCAGACCGATCTCCACCGCGTTGCCACCTTGATACGGCAACACCTGGCGCATGATCGTGACACCGAGTGCGGTCTGACCGACCACCACCAGCGTCAGCACACTTCGCCGTACGAACGCGGCGCGCTTCCAGGAAGGTTTGGTCATGGCGCGTAGCCGATGCTGCCGCGGACCATTGTCGGCGTGACCGGTGGCAGTAGCGGCTCCGGCGGAGTGAAGGCGTCGTCCAATTGCGTCATCAGTCGCGTGTACGCGGCGGTCTCGTCGATCGGCTTTCCATGAACCGCCTCCTCCGCGATCACGCGGGACACCACCCCCAGCACCCGGCGCTCGACTACGGCATCGATGTCCAGTCCGCACAACCGGAGATAACCAAGCGCCCGGTGTAGTAGCCGCTCGCTCATCGTCATGGCCATGGTCAACGCCTCTTGACCAGGATGTCGTTGTCCGAGGGAAGCCGATATGACCAGGTTTCGCTCAACGCGTTTTCCCCATCGCTCAGGAACGCACGCAAGGCAACCGACTTGCCCGCCTCGGGTTTGACCAACGCGGACATTCGCCAGGTTTTCAGCGCCGCATTGAACTCCACGAAGTGTTCCAGCACTTCGGTACCGTCCAGTCCGGTGACCCTGGAGAGCACCTCACCGCCTTCGGCCTGCCTGGGCAGCGAGCCTCCCTCGAAGTCGACCACGAAACGGTAGGCGCCCGGGACATTGCCCCCGCCAACGACGCTGCCATCGCCGACGAAAGTATTCACAGTGCGCGCCAGACCAGTCTCGACTGGGTCACCGGGTCCGAAGCCGACCGTCCACTCGAATCGATAGGCTTCGCGAGCCTTGACAGGTTCGACGGGCTTCCAGAATGCCACGATGTTATCGTTGGTTTCGGTATCGGTCGGAATCTGCACCAGAACCACGTGCCCGGCACCCCACTCGGAGCGGGGTACTACCCAGGCACCTGGTCTCCGCTCATAGCGGGCCCCAAGATCTTGGTAGGACGAGAAATCGACGTCACGCTGCAGCAGTCCGAAGCCGGCCAGGCGCTCGACTGCGAACCAGTCCATCTCGAGGTTGACCGGGTTGAGCAAAGGCCGCCATAACCATTCTCCACTCGCGCCGTCCGCAATCAGGAGTCCGTCCGAATCATGCACCTCACCACGCCACTCGCCGCGCGGTCGCCCGGTGTTTTCGCCGTAGAAGAACATGCTCGTCAGCGGCGCCACACCAAGCTGCTCGATCTCACCGCGCGGAAAGAGCACGGCCTTCACATCCAGCCGGGTCGTCTCCCCTGGTGTGGCGACGAATTCGTAGGCCCCAGTGAGGTCTTCGCCATCGAGAAGACCATAGAACCGGACAGTGTGGTCATCCGGCGACGGCTGCTCCAGCCAGAATTCGACGAAGGACGGGAACCGCTCACCCCGGGGCAGGCCGGTATCGATGGCGACGCCACGCCCTGAGATGCCCCATGCGTTGTCACGGCCGACCCCGCGAAAGTAGCTTGCACCGGCAAACACGAGAAACTGGTTCTGCTCTTTCTCGGCGGCCAGAGGGAAAGTCAACCGGAAACCGGCGTAGCCGAGATCGGCCGGCACGCGCCTTTCGATCTCCGGATCGCTGTAGCTGAAATCCGACTTGCGGAAGTCCAGGGGCTGGACCTCTTCGCCTTCGATGACGTTGATCCGCACAGGATGGGTATAGAACAGCCCCGCGGGGAAGAACATGACCTGAAACCGACTGTCGGAACCGGCCCACAGACTGCTGGCCGGTTCGAAACGGATGCCTTGATACTGGTCGTAGCTCAGCTCCCGCATCACGCGGGGGATCGGTTCGGGCGCCCGGTAAGTCTGCTCGGCCAGCGCACGGGCCCGCTCTGCAAGCGTATCGAGGTCGAACGCGAGCGCATGGACAGGGGAAAAACAGGCGAACGCAAATGCGCCCACGAAAAACGTATCGCGTACGGTATGCATGCTCAACAGTGCAAGGGAAGAGGCGGGGTAAGGGCGAACCTTTGGGCAGTCGGTCGATCAGTTGCTTCAACCCCGACGCATGCGCAGATTCAGTTCGATCAGAGAAACCTTCGCCACCCTTGCCAAAGGCAAAGTCACGGGCGGCAACTGCGGAGAGGAAGTGCGTCTTGAAGATTCGATTGAATCAGGTTTCGATAGCGCGAATCATCGGCTTTCGGATGCGCTAAATCAAGTACCCGAGGGACATGTTTTTTCGGCTCTTGACTCATGCGCCGCCGCCAGCACCGCTGCCATTACCTCGTGGTCGATCCGCTCGGTGTCGCCGGTTGGAACAAAGGCGGTCACACCGATGCGAATTCGCGCTTCGTTGGTGGTGACCATGCGGATGCGAGGCTCGATGGCGGGCATCTCAACGCCGGAGCGACGGCGAATCAGCTGGTTGTAGCGCTGCGCGACTTCCCTGCTGTCGACGATCGCGGCGGTCATGGCCGCTTCCATCACGCGAGCGGTCTCGGTCGGATCATCCTCCCTTTCGATGGTGATCTCGACGCTGTGATAGACGAACTTCTTGTAGAAATTCTCGTTCACGACGTTGGTGGTAAGGAATACGCTGTTGGGCAGGGTCACGGTGCGACCGGTGAAGCGGTGGCCGCGAGCGGGCGGCTCGAGTTCCTGCAGCGTCACCGACATGATCGACTGGTCGACGACCTCGCCACGCAGCTCCCCGATGCGAACCCAGTCTCCGACCGAAAAGGCGCCGGTGGAGGTGCGAAGCAGGCCACCGGTGATGCACAGGATGAGCTCCTTCGTGGCGATGACCAGCGCCACCAGGAAGGCGGTCACCGACAGCGCGAAGGTGCGCAGGGCCGGCGCCCAGATCAGGATCAGGCCGACCACCAGCACCAGCACCAGCGCATTGCGCGACCAGGAGATCAATCGGCGCCGCTCGTCGGGAATGAAGTCCTCGCGACCTCGCAACAGCTTTTCGACCAGCTTGCGCACCAGCACGAAAACACTGACCAGAATCAGCGTCGAAAGCAGCTGATTGCCGGAGAACAGGCTGGTGAGCGTCTCTTGGATCATCGTAGAAACCTCAGTTGGACGCGTTCGAATGTGCGTCTGGTGCGTCGTCTGGCAAGGCGCAACGAGGCAGCATGGTTGTTCCCTGCAACGAGAAGCAACGCAGCCAGGCGGCGCACCGGGCGTGCAATCGGGCGCGTAGCGGACTCACCCATTGGGTGACCGTTGTCGAAGCTGCGTATCCCAAGCTCTGTAAGGCATTCAAGATCATGGAGAGCGATCAACTGAGGTTTCTAGGATCATGCTTGTACCCGCCCTGCGCGGTTCTGGAGATGGACTGCCGCCAGTTTAAGTCGGGCGTACCGGCGCGTGCAAAACTGCAGACGGGCATGTCGCTCGCAGCGGCTCCCGGCTCAGGTCCACAACGCATCGAGCCGGGTGTCCGGCGCGTAGCGATGGGCGATCTGTGCCTGCAACAGCTCGCCGGTGGCGAGTGCATCGGTGAGCGCGTGGTGCAGGCCATAGCGTGGCAATCCGTAGCGCGCGCGGCTCGCGGCCAGACGTATGGATACCTGCTCGGTTCGAGCGAACAGGCGGGCGAAGAATCCAGGCCTGCGGCGCGGATGCAGCTCGGCCTCGAGCGCCATCGTGTCGATGGTCGGAAACTCGATGCCCTCGCCGATGCGCGGCTTGAGGGCCTGGTCCAGGAACTGGCGCTCGATGTCACGGCAATGCACCACGACGATTCGCCCGACCATTGCCTCGAGCACTTCACCGAGAATGGATTGCAGGTCCGGCGCCTCCTCAACCTGCGAGTCAGTGATGCCGTGAAGCGTGACCGAGGTTTCGTCCAAGCGCACCCTCGGACGCACAATCCAGTGCCTCGAGGCGCTCGCGTGGATACGCTCGAGTGTCATCGGCACCAGCCCGATGCTGACGATGCCGTCACGCACCGGATCGAGACCGGTGGTTTCGACGTCCAGCGCAACCATCGGCACCTCAGCCAGCGGAGTGTCTCCGGCAGGCAATCCAGCGGCGTAGTAGGCTCGCAGGCGGGGGTCATGCGCGGCGTCGGCGAGCTCGGCGAAACGCGCGGGCCAGTCCGGCGCACGGCGGGCGCGCGGGGTGCGCCTGCTCTCCTTGTCGTCAAGTTTGCCGAGGTAGAACATCCAGCTCAGTTCACCCGCCCGGGCTGGTAACGGTACTTCATGAATTTCTGCGCGTTGGACAGAATCAGGAAGGCGTCGCGCAGGCTCTTGCGCTCGAATTCGGAAAGGGTGTCCGGCTCCACGCTGTTGTCCGGCTCCTCGCCTGCGGCTAGCGAAACCGCCTGGTTGCGGATGCGAACGATGGAGATGAACTCCAGTGCGTCCACCAGATCCTGGCCGCGGCCGAGCGGCAGAATGCTCGCATCGATGACGTCACGCAGGCGTTCGAAGCTGTTCACCGAGATCGAACCGACCGCAAGCGCATGCACCCGCACCAGGTCGGCCAGCGGCGCGGTGCCGCGCCGCTTGAGGTTGATCGCGCGGCTGTGTCTACCATCGGCCTCGACGACGAAGTCCTTGAAGAACCCCAACGGCGGCGTGCGCAGCAAGGCGTTGCGCGCCATGCAGGCAAGAAATCGCGGGCTGGCCTGTGCTTTCTGCGCGATCACGCGGCGCAGGGCGTCGACCCACTCGGTCTTGCCCCAAACGCCTTCAAGGTCGAAGAAGATGTTGGCGTTGAGCAGGGACTCCGGCGTCGGTTTGTCGATCCAGTCCGCGAAGGTCCGCTTCCAGACGGCCAGCGGTTGCCGCCAGCGCGGGTTGGTCGCCATGATGCCGCCACTGCAGTAAGTGTAGCCACAGCGCGCGAGACCATCGCTGACGAAGGCGGCCAGCTCGGCAAAGTAGGCATCGTGTACCGCCGGGTCGAAACGGTCGTCCAGGATCAGGGCGTTGTCCTGATCGGTGACGATGAGTTGCTCCTGTCGCGCCATCGATCCCATCGCCAGAAAGCAGTACGGTACAGGAGGCGGGCCGAGCTTTTCCTCGGCCAGTTCCAATAGTCGTTGCTTGAAGCTTCGCCCGATCGCGGCCATGGCCGAGCCGATCATGCGCGAGTTGGCATCCTCGGTGACCATGCGCGTGAAGCAGGCGTGAACGTCCGGCAGCAAGCCGACCAGGCCGTCGACATCGGTCTGGCGGAAGATGCTGCCGACCACGAACAGGCTGTTGCGGGATTCGTAGTGGATGATGTCGGACAGCGCGATCACGCCGAGTGGCCGGCGGTGGCGCATCACCGGCAAATGGTGAACGTTGTGGCGCAGCATCAGCATCATCGCCTCGAACACCAGCTGGTTGTGATCGACGGTAACCAGGTCGCCACTCATGATCTCGGTCACCGGTGTGTCGTACGACAGACCCGGCGCTACCAGCCGGGTGCGCAGATCGCGGTCGGTAACGATGCCCGCGACAAGCGCGAGATCGCCGGGCGCTGCCTCCTCGTCCATGACCAGCACCGACGACACCCCCTCCTCGGTCATGCGTTGCGCCGCCTCGCGCACCGTGGCGGACACATCGAGCAGCACCGCCTCACGGCCGACGAGGGTGTCCACGGTGGCCGACATCAACTGGTTGGCGTCTTCCTTGCGCGAGACCACATGGCGCAGGCGGGTCCGGTCCTCGATCTCCACCGCATCGGCGAAGGTCTCGTCATTATCGAACACCTCGCTGAAGACCGGCTCGGGCACCATGTAGAGAAGGGTGTCCTCGATTGCGCGGGCGGGAAAGCGTACCCGCTTGTTGCGCAACAGCCCGAACTCACCGAAATAGCCGCCCTCGGTGAGGCGGTTGTACAAGGTGCCATTGCGGCGATAGACCTCGACCGCTCCGCTGCGCACGATGTACCACCACTGCGCCTCGTCGCCGAACTCGCTGATCTGGGTGTCCGCCCTGCAATAGCGGACATCGACGGAAGTGGCGAGCTTGTGCAGCCATGTCTCGTCGAGCGAATCGAACGGCGGTCTGCCTCGAAAGAATTCGAGTATCTCGAGTTGCTCGTCCTTCATGCTCCTGCCCCGCCCCGGCGCTCAGCTACCGCGCGGTTCGCTGCGCAGGCCCATCACCACCGCTACGGTCGACATCAGCAGTACGATGGTAAAGGGCAACCCGGTGGATACCGCCATGGCCTGCAACGCCACCAGGCCGCCGCCGAGAATCAGCGCAATCGCGACAAGGCCCTCGAAGGTCACCCAGAACACCCGCTGGGGCGTCGGAGTATGCACTTTGCCACCCGAGGCGATGACGTCGATCACCAGCGAACCCGAATCCGAAGAGGTCACGAAGAACACCACCACCAGCACGATGGCGATGAACGAGGTGATCTGCGCCAGCGGCAGCACGTCGAGCATCGAGAACAGCTGCAGCGGCAGCGCGGCTTCGGCAGCGGCGGTGTAGTTGTCGCGCACCAGCTGGGCGATCGCGGTTTCGCCGAACACCGTCATCCACAATACGCAGGCAAGCGACGGCACGATGAGCACCGAGAAAATGAACTCGCGCACGGTACGGCCGCGCGACACCCGCGCAATGAACATGCCGACGAAGGGTGACCACGAGATCCACCAAGCCCAGTAGAAGGCGGTCCAGCCGGCGGCGAAGTTGGCATCCTCGCGCCCGACCGGATTGGACAGCGCCGGCAGGTTCTGCACGTAGGCCGCGAGATTGTTGAAGAAGCCGGTCAGGATCGCGACCGTCGGACCGACGACGATGACGAAGAGCATCAGCAGCACCGCGAGCGTCATGTTGACCTCGGACAGACGCTTGACCCCTTTCTCCAGCCCGGCGAGCACCGAAACCAGCGCGATCATGGTGATCGCCACGACGAGCACCACCTGGGTGGCGGTGCCCTCTGGCACACCGAAGAGGTAGTGCAGGCCGGCGGCTGCTTGTGAGGCACCGAGGCCAAGCGACGTCGCGAGGCCGAACAGGGTCGCGAACACCGCGAGGATATCGATGACGTGGCCGGGCCAGCCCCAAACACGCTCGCCGAGCAGCGGGTAGAACACCGATCGAATCGTCAACGGCAGGCCCTTGTTGAACGAAAACAGCGCCAGGCCCAGCGCGAGGATCGCGTAGATCGCCCAAGGGTGCAGCGCCCAGTGGAAGATCGTCGCCGCCATGCCGAGGCGCAACGCCGCCTCGCTGTCGCCGGCTGCAGCGCCGAGCGGCGCCCAGTCGGTGCGCACCCCACCTTCGGTCGCGGTGCCACCGAGCGCACTGCCAAAGTGCGACAAGGGCTCGGACACCCCGAAGAACATCAGGCCGATACCCATGCCTGCGGCGAAGAGCATCGAGAACCAGCCCAGATACGAAAAATCGGGCGTCGCTTCTGTGCCGCCGAGCCGCACCTTGCCGAGTGGAGACACCGCGAGCGCGATACACGCGACGACGAACACGTTGCCGGCGGCGATGAAGAACCAATCGAGATTGGTGGTGAGCCAGCTGCGCAAGGCACCGAACAAGGGTTCGACCTGGCCGTGGAAGGCGACCGTGAGAATCACGAACGCGATCACCGTCAGGGCCGAAATCGCGAACACCCGGTTGTGGATATCGAGACCGAACGGCCCGACATCGATCACCACGTTATCCTGCCCAATCTGATAATCGGTGTCGATCGGGCTGACCTCCCCGTCGGGGGTCATCAAGTCCTTCTTCTCTGTCATGCCAGCTCCCTGAGTTCTGGAATGGTGGCCGCAGACACGTCCGGTACGACGCGCTTACGACCGGCATTTGCGGATCACCGGTGGGCGCATCCGCTTATTCAGGGTAGCACGCGAGGGCAGGATGACCACGTGTCCGCCGGGCATCCGACAGCCTGCTAGAATCGTCGAAACGACTGACCAGCGGATCATGATCGGCATCTTCCTCGTCACCCACGGCACACTCGGCGAAGCGCTGATCCAGTGCGCCTGTCATGTGCTGAACAGGCGACCGCCCGCCATCGCCCAGCTCGGTGTATCTTCGCAGGACGACCCGCTCGACCTGTTGCCGCTCGCACACGAAATGCTGGGGTGGGTGGACCAGGGTCAGGGGGTCGTCGTGCTGACCGACATCTTTGGCGCAACACCGAGCAACCTCGCGAGCCGCCTGCTCGAACCCGGTCGTATCGAAGGGGTGGCCGGGGTCAATCTGCCGATGCTGCTGCGGGTGCTGACACATCGGGACAAGAATTTGGAAGCGCTTTTGCAGCGCGCGGTGTCGGGCGGTTGCGATGGTGTGATGAGAATGAGGTGAGGGAGCAATGCCGCGCAGGGAAGTGGAGATCATCAACAAGCTGGGGCTTCATGCGCGCGCGTCCGCGAAGCTCACCCAGACCGCCAGCGGTTTTTCATGCGACATCGCGCTCGAGCGCAACAATCGCCGCGTCAACGCCAAGAGCATCATGGGCGTCATGATGCTTGCTGCCGCCAGGGGCGCGACCATCGTCATCGATACCGAGGGCGAGGGCGCCGAAGAAGCCATGGAAGCACTCGTGACACTGATCGCGGACCGCTTCGGCGAGGAGGAGTGACGCGATGGCATTCACGCTGCATGGTCTCGCAGTCTCGCCCGGCATTGCCATTGGCCATGCACATCTGATCTCGCACGCACTGCTCGAGGTCAATCATTACCACGTCGCCGAAAAATACATCCCCGAAGAACTCGACCGCCTGGATGACGCACTGGCAACGGTGCAAGGCGAGCTTGTCGGGCTGAAGGCAGCAGCCACCTCCGGGCTGGGTCACACCGAGGTCGGCGCCTTTATCGACCTGCAGATGATGATGCTGGCCGATCCGATGCTGGTGGACGCCGCACGCAAACTGGTCGAGGAGCGACGCTGCAACGCCGAATGGGCACTGGTGCAGCAGATGGAGCACCTGGTCGAACAGTTCGACCAGATCGAGGACCCCTACCTGCGCGAGCGAAAAGCCGACGTGGTGCAGGTGATCGAGCGCCTGGTCAAGGTCTTGCTCGGCCACCCGGGCCATCTGCCGGCAAAGCGGCGTGATGGCCTCGGCACCATCATCGTCGCCCATGACCTGTCACCGGCCGACACCATCGGGTTCCGCGATCACAACATCGCCGGATTCGTCACCGATGTGGGTGGCCCGACCAGCCACACCGCCATCGTCGCCCGCAACCTGGCGATCCCGGCGGTGGTCGGCCTGCAGCACATCCGCCACCTGCTGGAGGACGACGAACTCGTCATCATCGACGGTACCCGGGGCGTGGTCATCATTGATCCGGACCCGACCATCGTCGAGGAATACCGGTTGCGCCGAGCAGAGCTGGAACTCGAGCGCTCCAAGCTCCATCGCATCAAGGACACGCATTCCGCCACGCTCGACGGCGAGGAAGTCTTTCTTCACGCCAATATCGAAGGTCCGAAGGACATCGGCCAGGTTCGTGCCGCCAACGCCGACGGTGTCGGGCTGTACCGCACCGAGTTCCTCTTCATCGGGCGTGACACCCTGCCAGACGAAGAAGAGCAGTACGAGGCCTACAAGGCGGTGCTCAAGGCGATGGGCAGCAAGCCGGTCACGATCCGCACCTTCGACGTCGGCGCCGACAAGGCACTGAAGCACCAGCCCAGCCGCATCGAACCCAACCCGGCGCTCGGGTTGCGCGCGATCCGTTTCTCGCTGTCAGAGCCGAAGATGTTCCTGACCCAACTGCGGGCCCTGTTGCGCGCTTCGGTGCATGGCAAGCTCCGCATCATGGTGCCGATGCTCGCGCACGCGAAGGAGATCGACCAAACCCTCGGCCTCGTCGATCGCGCCCGTGCGGAGCTGCGCGCGGAGGGCGCGAAGTTCGACGAACGCGTCGAGATAGGCGCAATGATCGAGGTGCCAGCGGCAGCGCTGTCGCTCGGCATGTTCGTGCGTCGGGTATCGTTCATGTCGATCGGCACCAACGACCTGATCCAGTACACGCTCGCGATCGACCGCTCGGACGATGCCGTGGTGCACCTGTACGACCCCTTGCACCCGGCAGTGTTGAAACTCATCGCCGGCACCATCCAGGCAGGCGTACGCTACGGCCTGCCGGTTGCAGTGTGCGGCGAGATGGCCGGCGACCCGGCCTACACCCTGTTGCTGCTCGGCATGGGGTTGCGCCATTTCTCGATGCATCCGTCGAACATCCTCGGCATCAAGCAGCAAGTGCTGCGCGCCGACGTCGGCGAGCTCGCGCCCAAGGTCCAGCGCATCCTGCGCATGGATGAGCCAGCCAAGGTAAGAGATGCAGTATTGCGACTGGGTGGGGGGGTGATTTGACAAGTGCGCTTCCAAACGCTAACTTGACGACATAGCGCCGATTTGAACCACAGCTTGCGGGCGCTCAATAAATCCGGCTAAAGCGAGGGCGACCCAGTCCGCGTTTTTCAGCCGGCTGGGTTTTTCAGTTTACGTGCGCACAAAATGATCCAACCTCAATCCGTCGGTGTCGTCGAAGCCCGAACCGCCCGGTTCAGCGCCCCGCTGGCGTTGAAGAGCGGGGGCACGCTCGACGAGTATGAACTGGTCTACGAGACCTACGGCGAACTCAACGCCGATCGCAGCAATGCGGTGCTGGTATGTCACGCGCTGTCCGGCTCGCATCATGTCGCCGGCCACTATGCAGACGAACCATCGAACGTCGGCTGGTGGGACAACCTGATCGGCCCCGGCAAGCCGCTCGATACGCGCCGTTTCTTCGTCATCGGCGTGAACAATCTCGGCGGCTGCCACGGCACGACCGGGCCCCGCTCGATCAACCCGGCGACCGGCCGTCACTGGGGCGCGGATTTCCCCTTCGTCACCGTCGAGGATTGGGTGACCGCCCAGGCCCGGCTTGCGGACATGCTGGGCATCGAGCGCTTCGCCGCGGTCGTCGGCGGCAGCCTCGGCGGCATGCAGGCGGTGTCGTGGTCACTGCAGTACCCGGACCGGGTGGCCAACGTCGTAGCGATTGCCTCGGCACCCAAACTCAGCACACAGAACATCGCGTTCAACGAGGTCGCGCGACAAGCCATTCTCAGCGACCCCGACTTTCACGGCGGGCACTACTACGAACACGGCGTGGTGCCGCGTAACGGCCTGAAGCTTGCGCGCATGATCGGCCACATCACCTATCTGTCGGATGATTCGCTGGCCGAGAAATTCGGTCGCAGCCTGCGTCATGGCAAAGCCTTGTACAGCTTCGACGTCGAGTTCGAGATCGAATCCTACCTGCGTTATCAGGGCGACAAGTTTGCCGGTTTCTTCGACGCCAACACCTACCTGCTGACCACCAAGGCCCTGGATTACTTCGACCCCGCCTTCGAGCATGGCGGCAATCTGCCCGCTGCACTCGCACGCTCGAGAGCCGATTTTCTGGTGGTCTCGTTTACGACCGACTGGCGCTTCTCGCCGTCGCGCAGCCAGGAGCTGGTCTATGCCCTGCTGCACAACCGCCGCAACGTCAGCTACGCCGAGATCGACTGTGCCGCAGGTCATGACTCGTTCCTGCTCGACGACGTGCATTACCACTCGGTGCTGCGCAGCTACTTCGACCGGATCAGGACGTAAACGCCATGATGTATCGCTATGACTTCGACGTGATCGCCCGGTGGATCGAACCCGGGGAGAAAGTGCTCGACCTCGCCTGCGGCGACGGCTCGCTGCTACGCCATCTGATGAGCGTGCGCAACGTGCAGGGATACGGGGTGGAGAACGACATCGACAACCTGACCGCCTGCATCGGCAACGGCATCAACGTGATCCAGGTCGACCTAGAGAAGGGCCTGGCCGGCTTCGAAGACGGCTTCTTCGACCACGTCATCATGAGCCTGTCGCTGCAAGCCATCCACAACACTCAGGGCATTCTCGCCGAGATGCTGCGGGTCGGACGCGAAGCGGTGGTGAGTTTTCCGAACTTCGGTTACTGGCGACACCGCCAGAGCATTCTTAACGGACGGATGCCGGTGTCGGAAAGCCTGCCGCACCAGTGGTTCAACACGCCCAACGTCCGCTTCTTCACGATCGCTGATTTCGAGGCGTTGTGCGAGCTGAACGGCATCGAGGTACGCGAGCGTCTCGCGTTCGACGAAGGCCAGCAGGTCACCGACGAGCCGAACTTCCTCGCCAGCGTGGCGGTATATCGTCTGGGCAAACGCCACAACATCGGCGCCTGACACAAGACTAGGCCGGCAATTGCCGGCCCGCGTTGCACCCGCCCGTGCTCGAGCAGGGTGCCTGATCCCTTGTCAGCCGACCACGAAGTTGGCTACGTCGACGCGTATCGCCGGACGCTGCAGGGCAGACGCAACTGCCAATGCGAACGCCTTGGACCATTCTCCACCAGCTTCGAAGCGTTCCTCGCCACCGTACTTGGCGACGTTCAGCACCATGTCGAGGACCAGCACCTTGCCCATCGGGTTGGTGGGCGTGCATTCCAGGTCCTCGAACTCCTTGGCCAGCCAGGCACGCGCCTGATCCTTGCTCATTGCCGTGACTTCGGCGTCGTGCAGGGGAATCTCATACTCACGCTCAGCACCGAACGAAACGGTGATGGTATAACTCATGGTCAGCTCCTCGATTGTGATTCAACTTTTGTAGTATCGTGCCATTTTCGGCGCCGTAGCTCGAACTGGCAAGTCGTGGCCGGTGGCGCTCGGTCAGGGCGCATGATCTAGCGGATAACAGCCCTGCGCATTAGTAGGCACACATGGGGCAAGGATACAGGGACTTGGCAGACTGCGGCCACTCACAGGCACACGTTCTCCCGAACGCGCGGGTTCCGGGTTGTATCGCCGCCACGGCACGTGTCGGAGCCGACACGTGAATCTGGGTCAATCGTAGTCATCCTCTGATCATATGGCGCATGAAACGCTGATCGAAGAGCTCGCGGGTATCGGCAGCTGGACGGTGGATTGCCTGACGGGCGAAATGACCTGGTCGCCCGGTTTGCGGATACTGCTTGGCATCGGGCCGGATGTGCCCGCCAGCGCCGAAGCTCTGCTCGCGTGTTTCGCAGAACCCGGGAAGCTGGCCGAGTTCGCCAGGGGTCGGGGCGAGGGTGGCGAGCTTCGCCTGACACCTGTTTCCGGCAGCGCACGCTGCCTCGAGATCGTGGTCGCACCCGAGCAAAATGGCTGCAAACCACCGACACGTTTCATCGGCGTGTGCAAGAACGTTACGGAACTGAGCGCGCTCGAAGACGAGTATCAGAAACAGGGCGGCTACCTCAAGGGCATTCTGGCGCACCTCCCGCAGGGGATCACGGTATTCGACGAAACCTTGCGTCTGAAATACTGGAACGACAGCGCCATCGAAGTTCTTGCCCTGCCCCACGAAATCGTGGTACCGGACGTTCGCTTCGAGGACCTCATCATGGTGCCCGCCACGCGTGGCGAGTACGGCCCCGGCGATCCGGGCGAGCTGGTTCGTCAGCGCCGCGAGCTCGCGTTGCGCTTCGAGGCTCACAGCTTCGAGCGTACCCGCCCGAACGGGCGGACCCATCTGGTGATCGGCGAGCCAATGTTCATAGACGGCCGGATAGCCGGCTTCATCACCACCTACACCGACATTACCGAGCGCAAGAAGATTGAGCGCGAAATCGAGCGCCAGAACCAGATCCTGGCGTCGATCATCGAGAACATCCCTTGCGGCGTATCCCTCTTCGACAAGGACTTCCGTCTGCTCGCCTACAACGAGGAGCTCAAGGCAGTACTCGGCCTGCCGGACGAGCTCTTTGCAGACCAGAGCACGACACTGATCGACTTTTTCGAATACAACGCCAGACGAGGCGAATACGGTGAAGGCGATCCGGACGAGATCGTGCGCCAGCTCACCGAGCGCGCGCGCGACCCGCAGCCCCACAGTTTCGAGCGGGTAAGACCCGACGGACGCGTCATCCACATCCGTGGGCAGCCCCTGCCCGACGGCAGCTTCGTGACCATCTACAACGACATCACCGAGCTGCGGAGAGCAGAAGCACGCCAGATTCTTGCCGACAAGGTGTTCGAGAACACACCCGAAGCGATCGTGATCCTGTCACCGGACAAGCGCATCGTTTCGGCCAACCCGGCTTTCACGACGATTACCGGGCAGGAGCTGGAATCGGTGCTCGACAAGCATTTCGACCCGTCGGACGACCCGTCGGAAAGTGCACTGGCCGACGATGCGTGGGCCATTGTCGAAGGCGGCGGCAGCTTTTCCGGCGAAACCGTCGGCGTGCGTGCCGACGGCAGCCGCTATCCCCGAGCGCTGACCATGGTCGCGGTGCGGGACCGGGACGATGGGTCGATCACCCATTTCGTCGCGATCTTCATCGACATCACCGAACGCAAGCGGCAGGAAGCGGATATCGCACACCTTGCCCACCACGACGTGCTCACCGGGCTCGCCAACCGCTTTTCGCTGCAAGCCCGACTCGAGCAATCGCTGGCCGATGCGCGACGCAAGGGGAATGCGCTGGCGGTGCTCTTTCTCGATCTCGACCGTTTCAAGAACATCAACGACTCGCTTGGTCATCACCATGGAGACGCGCTTCTCGTCGAGGTCGGCAAGCGGCTGACAGAGGCTGTGCGGGCCTCGGATACCGTTGCGCGCCTCGGCGGCGACGAGTTCGTCGTTGTCGTGCAGGACGTCGGTAGCGTCAGTGATGCCGCACATGTGGCCGGCCAGTTGATGGGACGTCTGTCGGCACCCTACTCGGTCGGGGAACTCGAACTGCACGCGATACCGTCGATCGGCATCAGCATGTTCCCGTGCGATGGCGAGACACCCGACACGCTGCTTCGCAACGCCGACGCCGCGATGTACCACGCGAAGGCGCTTGGTCGGGCCAATTTCCAGTTCTTCACCGAACAGCTCAACCGCGCGGTGACCGAACGGTTCCAACTCGAGGCGAAACTGCGCAAAGCGGTAGCCAGCGAAGAATTCGAACTCTGGTATCAGCCGCTCTTCGAGCCGCAGGGCGACGTCATGGCGGTTTGCGCCGTGGAGGCCTTGTTGCGCTGGCGAACGATTGACGGCGAGCTGGTGTCGCCCGGAGAGTTCATACCACTCGCCGAGGAAACCGGCATGATCGTCCAGATCGGCGACTGGGTCATCGCCGAGGCTTGTCGGCAACTTGAGAAGTGGCATGCCGGCGGCCTCGAGTCACTCCGCATCGCGATCAATCTTTCGGCCAGGCAATTGCGCGACAAGGGTTTGCCGCTGCGTGTCGAGCAGCTGATGAAGCAGCACGGGCTCGGAGCGGGTGCGATAGAGTTCGAGATCACCGAAAGCAGTGTCATGGAGGAGCCGACCCAGGCCATCGCGGTACTGGATGCCCTGAAAGCGTCCGGAGCATCGCTGTCGATCGACGACTTCGGCACCGGCTACTCCTCACTCTCGTATTTGAAGCTGTTCCCACTCGACCGGCTCAAGATCGACCGCTCCTTCGTCTCCGACATCGAGCACGATGCCAACGACGCCGCCATCGTCGGCGCGGCGGTATCACTCGCCCACAACCTCGGCCTGCGCGTCGTCGCTGAGGGCGTCGAAAGCGCCACCCAGCTTGAACGCCTGACGCACCTCGGCTGTGATGAACTCCAGGGCTATCATCTGTGCCGACCCTTGCCGGCCGCAGCAGTCGAACGCTTCCTGCGCGATAATCCTGCGCCATGAAAGAGTACGCCCGAGAACTTATTGCGGCGGCGCGCACGCTCGCCGACACCGTCGACCGCCTGGACTTCGCGCCACCGGTCAGCCATGTCTACAACCCGCTCGACTACGCACGGACCATTCATGAAGCCTACCTCGCCCGGTATGCGGACGGACGTCGCCGGGTGGTCTTCATCGGCATGAACCCCGGCCCCTTCGGAATGACTCAGACCGGCGTGCCGTTCGGCGAAATTGCGATGGTACGCGACTGGCTCGGTCTCGCCGGGCCGGTGGGCAAGCCCGACCGCGAGAGCCCGAAACGCCCGGTCGAAGGTTTCGACTGCAGCCGTTCGGAAGTATCTGGACGGCGGCTGTGGGGGCTGTTTAGCGAGCGTTTCGGCACTCCGGAGGCATTCTTCGCCGAGCACTTTGTCGCCAATTACTGCCCGCTGGTGTTTCTCGACGGCGGGCGCAATCTGACGCCGGACAAGCTCCCCGCCCACGAAACCCGGCCACTGCTCGAGGCCTGCGACATCCATCTGCAACGACTCTGCGACGTCCTCGAGCCAGACTGGGTCATCGGAGTGGGCGCCTGGGCCGAACAGCGTGCTGCACTCGCTCTTGCCGGTCGAGACATCCGGCTCGGCCGGATACTGCACCCCAGTCCGGCGAGCCCGGCGGCGAACCGTGGCTGGGCGGCTGCAGCAACCCGGCAACTGCTTGAAATGGGAGTGTGGACCGACTGAATCGACCGTTCGCACCCAGAGCTTTTGCAGGGGCAGCATGCGCGCATCCCCGGCAATCGTCAGCGTCAGGCGCGCCATCGGTTGTGTCGTGGGGTCCGACGATGTGCCTGCTCCGCTAGCCAGCATTCATCAGACCGCAGGATGCGGCCCGCGATCGCTGCGGTTCAGGATTCCAGCCCGACCTCCGAGTATGTCGTGGGAGGAGACGCGAACTTTCCGCCCTCGCTCCGGAGCCGTTATAATTCATAATTATGCATGCAAGGGCGTCTCGCTGACGTTCCGCAAGGAGAGACCTGATGGATGTCGTGGACCAGCTATTCGAGAACAATCGCAGGTGGGCTCAGCAGAAATGCGAGGAAGACCCCGACTTCTTCACCCGTTTGCTCAACCAGCAGAGCCCGGAATACCTCTGGATCGGCTGCTCGGACAGCCGAGTTCCGGCAAACCAGATCGTGGGGCTCGCACCTGGCGAAGTGTTCGTTCATCGCAACGTCGCCAACCAGATCGTGCATACCGATCTCAATGCCTTGTCAGTCATCCAGTACGCGGTCGACGCCCTGCGCGTAAAGCATATCCTGATCGTCGGCCATTACGGTTGCGGCGGCGTACAAGCCGCACTCAATGACAACCGGATTGGACTGATAGACAACTGGTTGCGCCATGTGCAGGACGTTCGTGACCGCCATCGGGACATGCTCGGTACCATCGACGACCCCAAACACAGGCTTGATCGCATGTGCGAGCTCAACGTGATGCAACAGGTAGTGAACGTGTGCCAGACCTCGGTGCTGCGTGAAGCGTGGGAGAGGGGGCAGAAGGTCACCGTTCACGGTTGGTGCTACGATCTCGCCGATGGCATCATTCGTGATCTTGAGGTGAGCGCCGGTTGTCGCGACGAAGCAATCGAACTCTATCTCGACGCCGGCAGCCGCTGCCTGCGCGAAAGGGCCTGACGCAGCCGCTCCCGCGCAGTTTCGCCAGAGACAGGAAACCATGCGTATCGGCATAGACTTCGGAAACACCTGGGTCGGGATCATCGCACTTGCCGACGACCGTGGTCCGTCCCGAATCATGCGTCCTCATGGCCATGTTCCGCACTTGTGGCGCGAAGCGGTCTGCTCGGGTGTCGTTGGCACCCCATGGCTGCAGCCCGCCGGAGCATGCGGATGACGACGCTGGCCCATGATCGCAGCCTGCACGCGATTCTCGCGGCGAACATCGCCACCATTGCCGCCGCTCTGCTCTTCGGCTGGGGGCTGGGCCAGCTGTTGTGGCCCTACTGGATCCAGAGCGTGATCATCGGCTTCTACGCCCGCCGCCGAATGCTCATGCTGCAGGACTTCTGCACCGAGGGCTTCAAGGTGAATAACCGGCCAGTCGCCCCGACACCCGAAACCCGCAAACAGACCGCGAACTTTTTCGCGCTGCACTACGGCATCTTCCACCTCTTCTATCTGTTCTTCCTGTCGGCCTTCGCTGCGGGCTCGGACGCCAGCGGTAATCTGGCGGTCACCAATACGAGCACCGGCGAGGTCAGCATGCTGCACATCGGACAGACAGACGGCCTGGATCTGCTCATCTACCTCGCGCTAGGCATCGGCTTCTGGCTCAGCCATCGCGCCTCTCACCGCGAGCACGTGCAGGCGGATCTCGCGCGCAAGCCCAACATCGGCTCGTTGATGTTCCTGCCGTATCTGCGCATCATCCCGATGCATCTGACGATCATCTTCGGCGCCGTACTGGGGGGCGGGCTGGCACTGGTCTTTTTCGCTGCCCTCAAGACCGCTGCCGACATCGCCATGCACCGCGTCGAGCATCGTTGGCTGCAGGCCGTCAAGGCGCTGTAGGTTCGCAACACCACGTCGGCCAAGTTTGCACTTACTCTGGATCAGGCAATGACCTCCCTCACCGCGTTCGCTCCAACTCCTCTCGACCAGGTATTCATCGGAAAGCTGACGCCTTTGCCGCCCGAGGGGCAGATGAGCGGCATTTTCAAGGAGGCGGTGCAAGTGCCGGTGACCGTATCGGCGTCAGGCCTCGCCGGCGACCAGCAGGGCGATCTGCGTCACCATGGCGGTCCCGACAAGGCAGTGCATCACTATCCGGCGGAGCACTACGGCACGCTTCGTGCGAAGTGGCCGGCAATCGAGGGACTCGCTATCCCCGGTGTGCTCGGCGAGAACATCAGCACCCGAGGTCTGACCGAGATCGACATTTGCATTGGTGACACCCTGCGGGCAGGCACTGCCGTGCTACAGGTCAGCCAGCCACGCCAACCCTGCTGGAAGATCAACCACCGCCTGGACATCGCCCGTGCCGCTGCCTTTGTCTTCGAGCAGGGCATCACAGGGTGGTATTACCGTGTGCTCGAGCCCGGCGCGATCGGACCCGGAGACACGCTGGAACTGCTCGAGCGACCGTCACCGTGGCTGACGCTCGCCCACTACTGGCGTAGCGTGACCACGCACCGACCCGATCCCGCAGTGCTCGTCGCGATCGCCGCCGCTCCGGGGCTGGCCGCTGACAAGGCCGCCCGTCACGCCGAGCGTGCCCGCTGGCTGCGAGAGAACGGATAGGTCAAACCTCCAGCGGGTCGACGTCCACCTGCCAGCGCAGCTCTCGCGGTATCCGCTGAGCACGCAGCAACTCGACCCATTCGGTGACGAAACGCTGGAGTGGCGCGCGCGCATCCGCTTCCACGAGCAGCTGTGCGCGCTCGCGCCGCGCCAGACGGGTCATTCGCATCGGCACCGGGTCAAAGACCCTGAGCGTGTCGGGCGGATGTGCTTGGGCGAGGCGTTGTGCATGACGCAGAAAGTCCAGCGCGTCGTCCAACCGAGGCGCATCGGCACGCAGCATGACCTGAAACGAGAAGGGTGGAAAGCCGGCTTCCTCGCGTGCATCGAGCTCGCTCGACGCGAAACGGTCGAAGTCGTGTCCGACCAGGCAGCGATACAGCGGATGCTCCGGATACTCCGTCTGAATCAGGACCTCACCGGGCAGGTGCGCGCGTCCAGCGCGACCGCCGACCTGCATCAGCTGCTGGAACAAGCGCTCCGGGGCGCGGAAATCCGCGGCGTGCAAGGAGGCGTCGGCCCCGATCACACCCACCAGCGTGAGTTGCGGAAAATCGTGCCCCTTGGCCATCATCTGCGTGCCAACCAGGATGTCTGCCTCGCCCGCAGCAATCCTTGCCAGCAAGGACTCCCACTGGCGTCGTGTGCGGGCGGAGTCTCGGTCGATGCGCAACACTCGGGCTTCCGGGAAGAGCTCGGCCAGGCGCGCCTCGATGCGCTGGGTGCCGCGGCCGAAAGGCTGGATGTCCTGGTTTCCACAACTCGGGCAGGCATGTGGGATCGCGGCATCACAGCCGCAATGATGACAACGCAGGCGACGGTCGGCGAGATGAACCACGAGGTTGGCCGAGCAATGCGGGCAATGGCTGATCCAGCCGCAGGAAGGACAGGAGAGTACAGGCGCGTAACCCCGTCTGTTGAGAAAGACCAGGCTTTGCTCGCCGCGAGTCAGTCGATCGCCCAGCGCAGCAAGGAGCGCAGGACTCAGTCCCTCGTCCAGTCGCAGCCGGCGGGTATCGATGCAGCGCACCCGGGGCAGGGCTTCGGCGCGCGCCCGCAAGCGAAGCTGCAAGGCACGATAGCGCCCCTGTCGCGCATGCTGCCAACTCTCGAGAGAGGGCGTGGCCGAGCCCAGCACGACCGGCACCTGGCGCTGCCTCGCGCGCCACACAGCGACGTCTCGTGCCGAATAGCGCACGCCCTCCTGCTGCTTGTAGGAGGCGTCATGCTCCTCGTCCACGAGAATCAGGCCCAGACGGGGAAGCGGTGTGAATACCGATAGGCGAGTGCCAAGCACGATGTCTGCACGTCCTTCGAGCGCGTGCATGAAGCCGCGCGAGCGTGCGCCCTCTGCCTGCGCCGAATGCAGACTGACCACCGACGCCGCCGGGAAGCGCCCGGCGACGCGGGACTCCAGTTGGGGCGTGAGCGCTATCTCGGGCACCAGCATGAGCACTTGCTCGCCGCGGGCAAGCGCCGCGGTGGCAAGCTGCAGATAGACCTCGGTCTTGCCACTCCCGGTGACTCCCTGCAACAGCCAACAGGCGAAGCCCTCGTCGCTTTCAGCGATCGCCTCGACCGCGGCGCGCTGTTCCACGGTGAGGGGCGGCGCAGAGCGCGAAGCACCGGCGTCGGCACGCTCCGGCGCCGGGACGACGCCGAGCCAGCCCCTGCGCAGGGTCTCGGCAAAAGCCTGGCCATCGGGTAGCTCACGCACCTGACTGCGCCGCTGCACGCCCGCTTCACGGAGTTGGATCAGCAGGCGAAGGCTGCGACTGTCCCGACGGCGATCGGCGAGCGCCGCTTCACCCTGCTCGGTGAGGTCGATGAACGGGTCCTCATCCTCAGCGGCCACCGCGTCAGCCCGGCGGAGCCCCGGCGGCAGCGCGAGCGCGATCACCTCGCCAATCGGCGCATGGTAGTAACGGGAGACGAAGGCCACGAGCTCGAGCCAGTCATCCGGCAAGGCCGCAACTTCACGCTGGACCTGGATCACCGGCTTCAGACGGCCGGCAGCTACGTCACTCGTCTCGGGCAGGGCGACGACGACGCCGGTCTTCTCGCCCCGACCGAAAGGCACCCGGACGCAACGACCGATATCGCCAGGACCAGCATCATCGCAAAGATAGTCGAACAGACGCGGCAAGGGTACCGGCAAAGCGACACGAAGTAGCCGATGTTGTGAATCGATCGAGGCCGCAGGCAATGTCGTTGTCACAAATAAACGCCAGATTTCATGCACTTGACGATAGCGCCGCTCGGACCGGAAAAACCATGGCTACGACAAATGACGTCAAATCATGGAGTTGCGGGCACTTTCTCAGCGCAAACCGCAATTGCGCTGCTAAATGACTGCCCCTGAAGAGCTTGTGGCCTTTTCCACAGAACCTGTGGATAAGTGTGTGGAAACCATGCTGAAAACCGACCCAAAGCGCCGTCAGACAAGCATTTTTGTCACTTTGCCTTAACAATGAGCAACGTAAACAACGTTATTAATCAATGCCTTGGAAAATCCGTGCTGCGGCGCAGCGATTCTTGGCCAGAAACCACGATGGAACGTCGGGATGTGTATAAGTCAAGCCCCTTCGCACATTTTTTTGCCTTGACATATGACGCCACGATGGGTGCGAAAACGGGATTCTTCCCACCCATCGCAACAGTCTTCCGGCTCGTGCGGTCAGGCTCCGGCGCGCAGGGCCCGACTGTGTTCATGGACCGTGTCGACCAGCACCGAGACCGACTCCGGCGGCGTGAACTGGGAAATGCCGTGCCCCAGATTGAAGACATGGCCCGGATGGTTACCGAAGGAATCGAGCACCTTGCGTGCCTCGGCAGCGACCACCTCGGGCGGAGCAAACAGCACATTGGGGTCGAGGTTGCCCTGCAGCGCAACCCGCTCACCTACCAGCGCACGCGCGCGGCCGATGTCCATGGTCCAGTCCAGTCCGACCGCGTCGGCACCGATGTCGGCGATGCGCTCGAGCCACAGACCGCCACCCTTGGTGAACACGATACTCGGTACTCGCCGTCCGTCGTTTTCGCGAATGAGACCGTCAACCACGCGTTTCAGATAAGGCAGAGAGAAGGTGTGATATGCCTCTTCCGAGAGGACGCCACCCCAGGAGTCGAACACCATCGCGGCCTGGGCGCCTGATTGGATCTGGGCGTTGAGGTAAGCGGTCACCGCATCGGCGGTCACCGTCAGGATGTGGTGCATGAGGTCCGGCCGGCTGTAGGCGAGACTCTTGACCTTGCGGTAGTCGGACGACGAACCGCCCTCGACCATGTAGCAGGCGAGCGTCCACGGGCTGCCCGAAAAGCCGATCAGGGGTACGCTGCCGTCGAGCGCGCGGCGAATTTCGGACACCGCATCCATGACGTATTGAAGTTCGGCGTGCGGGTCCGGTGCGGTGAGATTGCGGATTTCCCACTCGTCCTTGAGCGGACGCTCGAAGCGCGGTCCCTCACCTTCGGCGAAGTACAGACCGAGACCCATTGCATCCGGCACCGTGAGGATGTCCGAGAACAGGATTGCGGCATCGAGATCGTAGCGCGCGAGCGGCTGCAGCGTGACCTCGCAGGCCAGGTCCTTGTTCTTGCACAGGTCGAGAAAGCTGCCGGCGCGGCGGCGCGTCTCGCAGTACTCGGGCAGATATCGGCCTGCCTGGCGCATCAGCCAGATCGGTGTATGTTCTGTAGGTTCACGCAGCAATGCGCGCAGAAAGGTGTCGTTGACGAGACGGCTCACGGAAGACTTCCTCGGTTTCTTTTGGCTAACTTGCCGATTATCCCGGTTTTCCGTGCTGCTGCCGACCCTCTGGATCAAGGCGGCGCAGATTCCCTGCAATCAGCGACGCCAGAAGACCGGCGTAAGCACGACGAGCAGGGTGAAGATTTCGAGGCGGCCGAGAATCATCGTGAACGACAGCGTCCAGATCTGGAACTCGTTTAGCCCGGCGTAGTTGGACGCCGGCCCCACCGCACCGAGGCCGGGACCTGTGTTGTTGATGCACGCTACGACCGCCGAGAACGCGGTCACGATGTCGAGCCCGGACAGCGACAACACCAAAGTCAGGCTGACGATGGACACCATGTACATGAAACCGAAGCCGAGCACGGCGTGCAGAATATCGTCCGAGACTCGCTGGTTACCGAGTCTCACCGGATGAACCGCGTTGGGGTGGAGCGAGCGCACGATTTCCCGGAAAACCTGCTTGTACAGAATCATCGCACGCATCATCTTGATGCCACCGCCGGTGGATCCGGAACAGGCAATGAAGCTGCCGAGAAACAGTATCCACAACTGGGCAAACATCGGCCACAGCGTGTAATCGTAAGTTGACAGCCCGAGCGAGGTCGAGATGGAAACGACATGAAACGAAACATAGCGCAAGGTCATGGCCAGGTCACTGTGCGCCTGATACTGGGTCAGGTAGGCAGTAAGCAGAAGCACGCTGACGCCAAGCACCCCCAGGAAGATCGGAATCTCCGGGTCGCGCATGTAGGGTCGCGGACTTCGCCGTACCAACGCGAGATAGTGGGTCGCATAGTTCATCGCCGCAAGCAGTGCGAAGAAAATCACGACCATCTCGACCTGGATGTTGTTGAAGTGGCCAAGCGAAGCTTCCTTGCTCGAGAAGCCACCGAGACCCGCCACGGTAAACGCATGGATCAAAGCGTCCCAGCCAGACAGCCCGGCCAGCCACAGGCAGACACCGCAGGCCACGGTGAGCAGGATGTAGGTAATCCACAGGCCCTTCGCCGTCTCAGTGATCCGCGGCGTGAGACTCGACTCCTTCATCGGCGTCGGCACCTCGGCCTTGAACAGCTGGCGCCCACCGATGCCGAGCAGCGGCAGGATCGCCACCACCAGCACGATGACCCCCATGCCGCCGATCCAGTGCATGAAGGTGCGCCATACGTTGATCGACACCGGCAGGTCGTCAAGGCCGCTCAGCACGGTCGCGCCAGTGGCGGTCAGACCTGACACGGCCTCGAAATACGCGTAGGTGAAGGTGAGATCGGGGATGAAGCTCAACAGCGGAATCGCGCCGAATAGCGGCAGCATTATCCAGCTCGCGGCGACCAGCAGAAAACCGTCCGGCACACGCAGATCGCGCCGTTTTCCCCGGGTGAGCAACCACAGCGACAAGCCACTGCCGAAAGTCACCAGCAAGGCAGTATCGAACGCGATGTGCGCGCCATCCCCGAGATAGTAGGAGATCGCGATCGGAAAACCCATGAGCAGGCCGAAGATCATGATGATCAGGCCCATGGCATTGAGAACCGGGTAGTAGCTGCGCATGCGGTCGCTATCCGTTCAGGGCGTCGCAGTGGCTCCCGCTCACAGGAAGGTGAACCCGACCTGGAACAGCTTCTCGACCTGACGGACAAGACGCTTGTGGGTGCAGAAGACGATCACGTGGTCCTCGGATTGGATCACCGTGTCATGGTGGGCCATGATGACCTGATGCCGGGCGATGCTGCCGTCCTCGCGTCGTATCTGACGCACGATGGCGCCGATCGTCGCGCCCTTGGGCAGGGCGATGTGTTCGATCGCCTTTCCGACCACCTTGGATTCCTTCTCGCTGCCGTGCGCGACGATCTCGAGCGCCTCCGCAGCACCGCGCCGCAGGCTGTGTACCGCCACCACGTCGCCCCTGCGCACGTGTGCGAGCAGCGTACCGATCGAGATCTGTGCCGGCGACACCGCGATGTCGATCGGTCCGCCCTGCACGAGGTCGACATAGGACTTGCGGTTGATCAACGCCAGTGTGCGCCGCGCGCCCATGCGCTTGGCAAGCGAGGCCGACATGATGTTGTCTTCCTCGTTGTTGGTCAGCGCCACGAAAAGATCGGTCTCGTCGATGCCCTCGTTCTCGAGAAGTTTTTCGTCAGTCGAATCGCCCTTCAGCACCAGTGCCCGGTTCAGGTGGGTGGCGAGAAACTCGGTGCGTTGCGGCTGCAGTTCGACGAGCTTGACGTTGTGGTCGTGCTCGATGGAGCGTGCAAGACGAAAGCCGATGTTGCCGCCGCCCGCGATGATGATGCGCCGCATCGGACGATCGATGCGCCGCATCTCACGCATGACTTGCCGGATATGCACCGTCGCGGCAAGACAGAAAACCTCGTCGCCGGCAAGGATCGTGGTGTCGCCCTCGGGGATGATGGCTTCGCCGTTGCGGTAGATCGCTGCGATACGCACTTCCACGTTGGGCAGGTGATAGCGGATGGCCTTGAGCGGATGACCGACCAGCGGCCCGCCCTCGAAGGCGCGTACGCCGATGAGACTGAGCACACCGTCGGCAAAATCCAGCACCTGCAGTGCCTCCGGGAAGGAGATCAGGCGCTGAATGTGATCGGTGACGATCTGCTCCGGGCAGATCGAGAAATCCACCGCGAAGTTGTCCGCGTTGAGCAGCTCGGGGTAATCGACGAAATCGCCGGAGCGCAGGCGCGCGATACGGGTCGGGAGGTTGAAGAGGGTTTTGGCGACCTTGCAGGCGCACAGATTGGTCTGATCCGACTGGGTTACCGCGATCAGGAGATCGGCATCCTCGGCGCCGGCGTCCTGCAGCACATAGGGCGACGCAGCGTTGCCGCACACGGTGCGGACCTCGAGCCTGTCACGCAGCAGTTCGAGATACTCGGCGCTGGTATCGACCAGGGTGATGTCGTTCGCCTCGGAGGCGAGGCTTTCAGCGACCGAGGCGCCGACCTGGCCGGCGCCCAGAATGATGATCTTCACGGTCTCGCCTTCACGGAAGCCGAAAAGTCGTCATTGTACGCGCGACAAACCAGCCCGGCGCAATTGTTTGCTGCGACGCAGCACACCATTGCGGCCAGGCTGGCCGGCTCATCGGTCTCCGCGCCGCAACAGTCCGCCGACGAAGGCGTCAATGTGGAAGCGGGCATGCGACGACTGATATCGCCACTGCGGCGCCACAGGGCAGGCCGCCCGCGCGACGCAAACCCTGGTCCGGCAGGCGCTGTGCTCGTGTGACAGCAGATGGTCCGCACAGGCGTGATGGTCAAAACCCGCCGGTGTGGTGGCGCCAACAGGACAGGCGGCAAGACACGGTTGACCCACGCACTCGTCACACGGCGCGGAGGTGACGACTGAAACTGTCGCCTCGCCGACAGGCTCGGGAAGCAGCAACGCGAAGCGAAAGGCCTGCCACAGACCAAACTCGGCATCGATGAGGATGCCGAGCGGCGAAGAATGCAGCGCGCGGGCACGCATCGCCCAGCGCTGGAAGGGGTGAAACGGTGGACCCTCGAACGGGTAGAGTGCGCGACCGCCCGCACGGGCCGCGAGGCTGTCGCCGATACGACCACTCCAGCGGTCCAGCGGATCGGGCTGACCGTCGAGATACTCGGGGGACGCGGTGAACCTGCTCCAGTGCGAGGAGCCGACATGGCCGATCAGGACCAGCGAAGCTGCCGGCATGTCCTCGGCGATCGCCGGAAGCGCCTCGTCTTCGTCCGGCGAAAAGTGCCCCAGGGGCAGGAGACCGTGATCGTCGAGCGCTGCGACGAGTTCGGCCGGAGTCATGCGCTCAGCTTTCCTCGTTTCGACGTCCGACCTGCACCCCAAGCTGCTTGAGCTTTCGGTACAGATGGGTGCGCTCGAGCCCGCACTTCTCGGCGATACGGGTCATGTTGTTGCCTTCAATCCCGATGTGATGCTCGAAGTACAGTCGCTCGAAAGCCTCGCGTGCGTCGCGCAGGGGCTGATCGAAGGACACCGCACAGTGACTCTCCTGCACCGGCTGCGGCAACACGCGCCGCACATCATCAACGCCGATCTCTTCATCGAGCGTTCCCAGCGCGAGAGACCTCACCGCCGAGCGCAGTTCACCAAAACCGCCTGGCCATGGATGCGTGCGCAACAGGTTCAGAGCTGCGGTCGACAGCCGACGGCGCGGCACCTCGCCAGCCTCGACTAGATGCAGCAGAACCTGGGCGGCCATCTCCGGAAGATCGTCCTTGACCTCCTCGAGCGTCGGAGGAGCCAGATTCACCTCGTACAGCCGGTGAACCAACGACTCGTCCCAACCCTCGTCCAACAAGGCATCGGCGGCATGCTCCGTGACCGCGACAAGGTGAAGGTGGAAGCGTTCGAGGCGTTCGATCGTGAACGCCAGGTTCTTCTGCTGCGTGCGACCGAGCCGCTGAAGCTCGGCGACGAAAACCACACCGCCCTGCACCGTTTGCAGCTGCTTGATGTCCAGGGGCTGGCTTACCGAACCCAGATCGAGCCAGCCCGGCGCATCGGGCTTGATGCTGCGCGCGGCGAGCTCGGCCAGACTCCCCGGGCCGGCACGGAGCAAGACGATGCGTGACTTTTGCGCGATCTGTTGCAGTCGACGACGCAGATCCGACAGCGGCGCGGAACGGGGAAATGCCGCAAGCGTGAGCTGTGCGCTGCGTCCGACGGTGCTGGGTTTTTGCAGGCTGCGCTTGACTGCCGCAAGCAGCTTTTGCAGCGCGATTGGTTTCTCGAGGTAGTCGATCGCGCCGATACGGGTCGCCTCGACGGCGGTGTCGATGGTGCCGTGACCCGACATCATCACGACCGGCATCGTGAGTTGGCCGTTTGCGGACCACTCCTTGAGGAGGGTAATGCCGTCGGTATCGGGCATCCAGATATCCAGCAAAACGAGATCGGGGCGCCGTGCGTTGCGCCAGGCCCGGGCCTCGGCTGCATTTTCGGCCAGAGCGACATCATGCCCTTCGTCGCCCAGAATCTCCGAGAGCAATTCCCGGATGCCGGCTTCGTCATCAACGATAAGAATCTTCGCCATCAATCCAACCTGATTACTTCAGTCCCGCTTATGGCCGTTGGTCTCATCGGCCGCTCTGAGACGGATGCGGATCTCCGCCCCCCCTTCGTCCAAGTTGCGCAGACGAACCTCGCCGCCATGCTCGTCAACGATCTTCTTGACGATCGCCAGTCCGAGCCCGGTGCCGCGAGCCTTGGTGGTGAAGTAGGGCTCGAAGGCGCGAGCGAGCAGCTCGGCCGGAAATCCTGGCCCATTGTCGCGCATTTCAATCGCGATCCTGTCTCCGTCACTGCGCGTCCCTACCGACAAGACACCTGCAGGTGTATCGGCGAGCGCGTCTTCCGCATTCTGGACGAGATTATGAATGATCTGGCGGATCTGTGCCGGATCCCCGACAACCTCGGGCAAGCCGCCATCCAGATCGGTGACGATTCGGATCGGCGAGCTCTCGTACAGACCGAGCACTTCGGTGATCAGCGCATTCACATCCACCCGGCCGAAGGTCGGATTCGGCAGGCGCGCGTAGTCGCGGAAGGCATTCACCAGATTCTTCATCGCCTCGACCTGATTGACGATCGTCGTCGTTGCCCGCTCCAGCACCGCCAGTCCTTCCTCGTCCAGGCGCCCGGCGAGTTTGTAGGCTAGACGCTCAGCCGAAAGCTGAATGGGCGTAAGCGGATTCTTGATTTCGTGCGCCAGACGTCGGGCCACCTCTGCCCACGCGGCCGTGCGCTGCGCCATGACCAGGCTGGAGATGTCGTCGAAGACCACCACGATGCCGCCCCCGGTACTCTCCGGCAGGCGCGTACCATGCACGAGGAGGGCTTGAGGCGCACTGTCCTTGCGCGCGATCTCGAACTGCTCATGCCAGTCGGATTCAGCCGCGTCGATACGGGCAAGCAGAAAATCCCGGAAGTCCTCGTGTCGCGGCCATTCAGCGAGCGTGTAGTCCTCGAAGTTCGCGAGATCGTCCCTGAGGATGTCCATCGCTCCGCGATTGGCGGCGCGCAATCTGCCGTCCTCGCCAAAGGCCAGCACACCCGCCGAGAGGTTGGCAAGCACACTCTCGAGGTAGGCGCGAGCACCTTCGACCGCGGCACGGTTCTTCTCGGCCTGAGCGCGGGCCTCCTGGAGCTGACGGGTCATCTGGTTGAAAGATTGCGTAAGCACACCGAGTTCGTCGCGCGCCGGCAGCGCCTTGCGAGGGCTGAAGTCACCTTGCGCGACCGCCTGCGTGCCCTCGGCGAGAATCAGCAGGGGTGCCGCAAGCCGCCGGGTCAGCACGAATGCAATGGCCACTGCCGCGAGGAGGGACAACAACAGAGCAAGTGTCAAGGTAACCGAGTAGATCCGCGACAGACCGGTACGGCCGAGCACCAGTTGCTGATACTCGCGGTGCGCCTCCTGAACCACCTCGACATTGCGCGCGAAGGCCTCCGGAACCGGCTGCGTGAGCTGCAGATACGAAGGTTCGGCAAACAACGAAGCGGACGGCACCGGCACCACGACGCGGATCAGCAAACCGTCACCGGGGCGGGTTTCAACCAGATGATAGCGCTGGCTTTGGCGCGCCTGCCGCATCTGGGCTGGCGTGGGCAGGTCGGGGAGCAGGGTACCGACACCATCCGAAACGGTCGCGATCAGCTGAGCGTTTGCGCCCACCAGGGTGAGGGTGGCTACCGCGGCCTGCTCGCGCAGGCGGTTGAGCTGCATTGAATTCAGCTGCGCCTCGGCATCGAGTTCGAGCGCGATATCCCTGGCCTTGTCGCTGATCTGGGTGACCAGGTAGTCGAGCGCGTTCTGACCGAGCGCAACCCCGCCTTCGAGCGCACGCTCGACGCGGACATCGAACCACGAGTCGATGCTGCGCACGACGAACTGCATGGACACCGTATACAGCAGCAGACCCGGCCCGATGGCCATCAGTGCAAACATCAACAACAGACGGTACTTGAGGCGTGAGCCGAACTGGCGGGTGCGGTACTCGCGCCAAAGCTTGCGTAACTGCACTGCGACGAGGGCGGCCAAGGCCACGCCAACAGCACCGTTCAGTGCGAGCAGAAAAGGATAGGCGCCGGCGAACAGGTCGGTGTTGGCGCTCGCCGAGGCGAGCAGGAACAAGGAGATCGCTGCGAGCGCTGCCGCAACGATGACGACGACACGCCTCATCGTGTGGTTCCGGCCAGAAAGGTCCAGCGCAGCCAGTCTGTTCCCACGCTCCAGTCTCGGTTTCCGATCGCGGTGACCTGGAAAGGCCGCGGCAACCTGCTGGTGTCATGACGCATGCGTAACGCCGCGTTGTACGAAACCCCGGCTTCCAGCTCGTCAAGCTCGACGATATGCCAGTTCCGGATACGCTGCATGGCACGCAACGCGCCGTCGAGGGAATCGAAGGTCTGATGAAGGCCACCGACGGAGAGACGATAGCTGCGCGTGATCGCGTGATAGGACAGACGATAATGGATGCTGCGGGCGGCGATCTGTCGGTCGAACCAGTACCAGCGTCCGCGCTCGAGCTCGAACTCGAGTACGAAATGCAATGAAACCCCGCGCAGCAAGGCTTCGGTCAGGCGAGGACCGAGGTCGAGATCGATATCGGCGTTGACAACATAACCGTCGTCGCCCTGAACGATCTCGGCATAGCGGACGACATTTTCGTCAGCCTCGGCGTGGGCGATCAGCGGCGTCAGGAGAAGGCACAACGCGAGCAGCCAGCCGCGGAGCGACTCAATCGGACTTGCGCAGCAGGGCGTAGTAGAAGCCGTCATTCTCGGCGGTCGGAAGGAGTTGGCGATCATCGGCACCATCTATCTGGATACGCTTGGCATCCGGATGGCGGGCCAGAAACTGCGACACCTGCACGCGGTTTTCGTCATCGAACAGCGAGCAGGTCACGTACAACATTCTGCCACCCGGGGCGAGCGTTCTCCACAATGAATCCAGAATAGCGGCTTGTTGCGCTACAAAGCCACGGATATCCTTCTCGCGGCGCAGCCATTTGATGTCCGGATGGCGTCGCACCACGCCGGACGCACTGCAGGGCACATCGGCAAGAATACAGTCGAAAGGTCGACCATCCCACCAGTCATTCGGTTCTCTGGCATCGCCTATCCGCGTTTCGCCGCGGAGACCGAGGCGGGCGAAGTTGCGGTCGATCCGCTCAGCGCGGACGGGGTCGATTTCGAGCGACAGCAAGTCGACGTCGGCGTACTCCAGGAGATGAGCGCTCTTGCCGCCCGGGGCGGCACAGGCATCGAGTACGCGCTGGCCGGCGTGTGGGTCCAGCCAACGAGCCGCCCATTGCGCCCCTGCGTCCTGCACCGAGAGCCTGCCCTCGGCAAAGCCGGGCAAAGCCGTAACCGGCACAGGCTGCTCAAGCAACAAGGCGTCGTTTGCGAGGCGGCGCACAGCGAAACCATCCTCACGCAAGGCCGCCAACGCGTAGTCGACCGTCGTACGGCGCAGGTTGACCCTCAGACTCATCGGCGGGGGCTGATTGGCGGCCTCGAGCACACCCTCCCAATCATCCGGAAAGCTGCGGCGAACACGATCGATCCACCATGACGGATGGCGGTAGTGGCTGACCGGATCGCGCTCGATGAGCTCCGCCAGGCGGGCAGCCTGCCGCAAGGCATTGCGCAGCACACCATTGACCACCCCCTTTAGACCGGGGGCAACGACTGCGACGGCCTCAACCGCCTGATCGACAACGGTGTGGGATTGGTCTGGGCGTGTTTCGAGGCGCTGCAGGGCGACAAGAAGAACGGCCCGGACACTGTCGGGCAGCGGTTTGCTGAGCAACTGGGCAAGCACGAGATCACCGCGTCCATAGTCACGCAAGGCTCGCCACGCGAGATCGCGGATCGCACCCCGGACGGCATCCGGCCAGAGCGGTCGGGCGTGATGCCGCGCGTGCTCGAAAGCGTCGGTCAGATTCTGACCGCCGAGCACCTTCTCGACAAGTCTCGACGCCTCGAGGATTGCGTAGGCGAGGCTGTCCTGTGGCAAGCGGTTGGTGGGGTGGCTACGCCGTCGATCGGACATTCTGGATCCTGAAAAGCTTACGCCCGCGAAATGACAGCGGGCGTAAGCGGTGGTAGCAGCCGCTCGGCGTGGTCAGGACCCCGAAGTTGGGGCGATCGCCTCAGGCCAGCAATCTGCGCAGATAATTCGGCAAGGCGAACTGTGCGACATGAACATCGCCATTGTAGTACTGCAAATGGTCAATCGCGCGGGCTGCAATGCGCTGGTCGACCTCGCCGGCGGCCAATGCCCTCGGGTCGAGCTTGTCGGAGGCGACCGCCATGCCCCACTGACTGCCGTAGAGGGGGATGTACATGAAATACGGCGAAACCTTGTTGAAGACCGCCCGCAGGTTGTCCACCAGTTGCCTCAGGCGCTCCGGCTGGAAGATCGGTGCCCCGATGTGCAGCGTCATCGCGCCCTGCTCGCTGAGCAAGGCCTTGCATTCGTCGAAAAAGCGGCTGGTGTACAAGGCCTCGGCCGGACCGATCGGGTCGGTCAGGTCGAGCACGATCAGGTCGAATCGCTCACCGTTTGCGGGAGCGACTTCACGAACGTAGCGCAATCCGTCTTCGACACGAAGTTCGAGACGCGGATCGTCCAGGGAACCGCGATGAACCGACTCGAAATGCTCTCGCGCAAGGTCGATAACCTTGCCGTCGAGCTCGACGAGGACCACTCGTTCCATGGTCGAATACTTGAACAGCTCCTCCGCCGAGCCGCCATCGCCGCCACCGATGATCAAGGCCCGGCGAGGTGCGGGGTGGGCTATACAGGGTACGTGGATCAAGTTTTCGTGATAGAAGAACTCGTCCCGTTCCGAAGTCATGAAGAAGCCGTCAAGGCGGAAGAGCTTGCCGTACTGTGGGGTATCCCACACCTCGTAAGCCTGATACTCCGACTGCCCGGACTCGATCAGACGACCTGCCTTTACGAAGAAGCCGGCATCTTCGGACAGCGCCTCGAACAAGGCATTCTGCGGTGGAAGCTGCATCTGCTCCGCCACCTTCAGACCTCCGCAGGAATGCGCCCGCGAATCACGTCATGACAGACCGACTCTTCGGGCTCGAGCAAACCAATGATCCGGTTGAACACCGCACGTGCGCGGTCACTGTTGTCGCGCGAAAAGTTGCACACGTAAACGTCAAGGGTGACATCGCCGGTTTCCGGCCAAGTATGGATAGCGAGATGGGACTCCGCAAGAACCACGGTACCGGTCACGCCGGCCTGTTGGCCGTCGTCATGGGTAAACTGATAAAAGTAGGCGCCGAGCGGAGTGAGTCCGGCATCCGCGCAACCCCTCACACAGATATCCTCAAGTACCGCGCGATCGAGGAGCATGTCGGGCGGGCACTTGCAGCGGTAGATATCTGCAATCAGATGAAGTCCATTCATGTTATCCCTTCCATCCAACTACAGGAAAAACGAGCAGTTTAACATGGCGCGGCACGCAACCGCAGGCTGCAACATTTGCTCAAAGATGCTGTGGCAGCATGAATCGGCACCCACTTTTGCGACTCGCGGTTTCACGTGAAACACTTCGGGCTCGAGCGCAGACACGTAAGAGTGTGCCCGGCGACTTCCATCACGTCGCGCAGCACAAGCGCCATGCGCATTGACCCAACGTTGCCGGAGGTTTCGCATCCCGTAGTCGGCGCAAATCCACAGCTTCACGCACCCCCACCGGATCCCAACATCACCACCCCACCGCCCCATGCCTGGCGCGCGCTGTTGAGCGGTGGGCCTGCGCAAAAGCGATTGAGCGCGCACATGTCCCGCACAACTCTGCGCACTCGCCCCGAACGCACGCCCCTACACAGAATCCGCGCGGAAGCCACTGCCCGATAGCGCCGGGAGCTTACAGGGGGGCGCGATCAACCCTCTGTGCGCATCATCCCGGGACGAACTCACGCGCAGGCGCCATTGACCGACTACACACCACAGCCTCGTCAAACCCCCACAACGAGGTCATACCCGAGCTTGCCAATCAACAGAATGACCACGAATAGAAACATGTGTCTGACGAAGACCGCGCCGTGTTTAAGCGCGAGTCGCGATCCAAGCAGGGCTCCTGCAAGATTGCAGCAGGCCATCACGACACCCAGCTTCCACAGAATTTCCACGCTCACGCTGAATACAAGCAAGGCAGCCAGATTCGTCGCGACGTTCACGATCTTCGCCACAGCAGACGCCGAGAGAAAGTCGAGACCGATGAATCGCACAAACAGAAAGATCAGGAAACTACCGGTTCCCGGCCCGAAGAATCCGTCGTAGAAGCCCACCACGACGCCGATGGTTGCTCCCAGGAACATCTCGCGGTTGCGAGCAGGTCGCACCCCCGCATGCTTGCCGAAATCCTTGCGCGCGAACGTATATATCGCAACCGCGACCAGAAGGAGCAACACGACCGGACGAATGAACTCAGCGGGGAGATACACGACGGCCTTGGCACCGAACCACGACCCCACCAGCGCCGCCAGCGCTGAAGGAAGCGCGATGGTCCACACAATCGGGATTCGGCGCGCGTACTGGATGGCCGCACTGAAGGTGCCAACGATACTTGAAAGCTTGTTGGTGCCGAACAAGGTCGCCGGCAGCGTGGTCGGATAGGCCGCAAACAAGGCCGGTATCTGCACCAGCCCGCCGCCACCGACGACTGCGTCCACAAAGCCTGCCATGAACGCGGCCAGACCAAGCAGGAGGAACAGCGTGTCTAGGTTATCAAGAAGCATGATGTCGCAACCCGCTATCGTGGGCTGGCGTTGCCTTGCGCTGCCAGCCGTCTTGCGCATGCTTGTGCATGTCCGGCTTGACCTTTGAAACCCTGAGCGCCTTTACGTGGACGCTCTTTGCAGAGCGCATCTGCCCAAACCAACACCGGCCACGGGGGGTTTTCTTGTAACGCGAGCGCGCGAGGAGCGTGGCGCCCTCCCGACTCCATTTGTTCCACGTGAAACACACCTGTTCTCACGCGCTACTTGCCAATACAGAAACGCGAGAAGATCACTCCAAGCAGATCATCAGGAGTGAACTCCCCCGTAATCTCGCCCAGCGATTCGTGCGCAAGCCTCAGCTCTTCTGCAAAAAGCTCGAGCGCGTCGAGCCTCAGCTCCGCTCGTTCGACATGCTCCAGAGTCATCTGCAAAGCATGCACGTGCCGCTCACGGGCAAGTGGCACATCCTCCGCTCCGCTCCGCCACCCCGCAATCCTTGCGAGTTCATCGCGCAGCAGGTCCACCCCCTCGCCCTTGCGCGCTGACAGAAGTATTCTCACACCTCCGTCGAAGGCCTCCCTGGCAGGACCCAAGCCCGCGAGATCGATCTTGTTCACCACGATCACGCGCGGAATGGCCACGTCGATGCGGGCATCGATACCGGCTTCAGCCTCCGCCTCGGAACCGTCGCGCCCCGCCTCCACCAGCCGGAGAATCACATCGGCCCTGCCGATCTCGGACCAGGTTCGCTCGATTCCGATCCGCTCCACTTCGTCCGCTACCGATTCGCGCAAACCCGCCGTATCCACAATGTGCACCGGAATACCGTGAACCTGGATGGTCTCCCTCACTGTGTCACGTGTGGTGCCGGCGATCTCGGTCACGATGGCGCTTTCGTCTCCGGTCAGCGCATTGAGCAAACTCGATTTGCCGACATTCGGTCGGCCAACCAGCACGACCCGCATTCCGTCACGCAGCAACCTTCCTTGTTGCGCGCCCGCAAGCACCTCACGGAGTCCTTCACTCACCTTCGCCAGGCGCTCGAACGCACGCGAGCGCTCCAGAAAATCGATCTCCTCTTCGGGGAAGTCCAGCGTCGCCTCCACCAACATGCGCAAGTCGATCAGCTCGTCCTTCAGTCGATTGATCTGATCCGAGAACTTGCCCGTCAGCGAACGTACCGCCGATCGCGCAGCCGCCGCAGTCGATGCCTCGATGAGGTCCGCGACCGCTTCGGCCTGCGCCAGATCCATCCGCCCATTGAGGAACCCACGACGCGAGAACTCCCCGGGCTCCGCATGCCGCGCGCCCAGCTCGAGACAGCGAGCAAGCAACAACTGCATCACCACCGGCCCGCCATGGCCCTGCAGCTCCAGCACATCCTCACCGGTGAACGAAGCCGGCGCGGGGAAGTAGAGCAGGATGCCCTCGTCTATGGTCTCCCCGTTTTCCGCCCGAAAACGAACAAACCCCGCATGGCGGGGTTTGGGTGTGCGCCCGGATAGCGCTTCAGCAAAATCCGCCAGCGATGGTCCGGAAACCCGGACGATCCCGACGCCGCCACGGCCAGGGGCCGTGGCAACCGCCGCAATCACATCAGTCTGTCTTCGCACCGGTTTTCTTCGCGCTCTCGATCATCCGGGTGATCTGCCACTGCTGGGCGATCGACAGGATGTTGTTAACCACCCAGTAAAGCACCAGGCCGGACGGGAACCACATGAACATGAACGTGAATACCACCGGCAAGGCCATCATGATCTTGGCCTGGATCGGATCCGGCGGCGTCGGGTTGAGCTTCATCTGCACCAACATGGAAGCACCCATGATGATCGGCAGGATGAAGTAAGGATCTTTTGCAGACAGATCCTGGATCCAGCCCAGCCACGGTGCATGACGAACCTCGACACTGCCCAGCAGCACCCAGTAGAGCGCAATGAAGACAGGGATTTGTACCAGGATCGGAAGACACCCACCCAGCGGGTTGATCTTCTCCTTCCGGTACATGTCCATGACCTCCTGCTGCATGCGCTGCTTGTCGTTGCCATAGAGCTCTTTGAGCCGCTGCATGCGCGGACCGAGCACCCTCATCTTGGCCATCGACTTGTAGCTCGCTGCCGACAATGGGAAGAAGACCAGCTTGATCACCACGGTGACCAGGATGATCGACCAGCCCCAGTTTCCGGTAAGGCTATGGAACCACGACAGGACCCAGAACAGCGGCTGCGCGATGACGGTGAGCCAGCCGTAATCGACGACCAGCCCCAGGCCTTCCGCGATGCCGGAGAGGTGATCCTGCTCCTGCGGGCCTGCGTACAAACGCGTCCCGATAGTGCCAACCTGTTCCGGAGCGATCGCCGCGACCGGCAGGATCAAACCAGCCGTGAACAGGTCCGGGCCGACGTGGCGTGCAAAGAACTCACGTTGGATATTGCCCTCGGGGAGCCAGGCACCAACGAAGTAGTGCTGAACCATCGCCGCCCAGCCATCGTTCGCCCGGTTGGTGAACTTCGCCCGACCTCGCTCGATGTCGTCGAACTGCACCTTCTGAAACTTGTCCGCGTCGGTAAAGAAGGCCGGACCTGTAAAGGTACGCACCCCGAACAGTTGCACCGCCTCGGCAGGCTGGCCGTCACGCGCAAACTGGAAATAAGCATGTCCGGCCACCGGCAATTCACTGCGGTTCACGATCTCGTAATCGATGTCGATGACGTAGCTGCCGCGGTGGAAAGTCATCAGCTTGGTGACCTCCACCCCGTTCTCTTCCGGCGCTACCAGCCGCACGGTCAGCTTGTCCTGGCCCGGCTGCAGAACATGTTCGCCGGCGTCGACGTAATAAATGGTCCGGTGGTTTGGCAAGCCGTCACCAATCAGGCCCGATTGCGCCGAGTACAGGTGACGCTGACCGTCGTCGAAGAGCAGGAAGTTGGCGCTGCGGTCCTCGCTCGCGGCATGTTCCGTGAGCTCGAGACGCACGATCTCTCCGCCTTGCGACGAAATCTCTGCGACCACCATATCGGTGCGAACAATGACCCGCTCGGCCGTCGCCGGCGCCACAGCGCTCGCGCCCGGTATCGTCGGATCTCCAACGAGTCCGGCACTTGGCGTAGGCAGACTGGGATCAATCGCCCTACCGTCGGCTGCAGTCGCGACGGGTTCGCTCGGGGGCGGCCGCTGGTCCTTGAGCCAGGCGTCCCACAGCATCACCAGGGCAAACGAGAAAATCAGGAAGAGAATGATTCGGCGCTGATCCATCGGTCTATTTCTTGTGCTGATGCGGCTCGGGAACGGGGTCGTACCCGCCGGGATTAAAAGGGTGACAACGACCGACCCGCTTCAGCGCGAGCCAGGTGCCACGCAAGGCACCATGAGCGCGGATCGCGTCCATCGCATACTCCGAGCAACTCGGGTGGAAGCGGCAGTTCCGCCCGAGCATCGGACTGATGCCGTAGCGGTACAAGCCTATCAGACCGAGAAGCAGGGACTTGATCATTTTTCGGATCGGCCTTGGAGTCGATCGAGCAATTGCGCCATGTCGTCGTTGATCATCGCCCGCGTCGCACCCACGATCGGTGCATTCAGGCGCACAACCAGATCAAACGCCGGCAGCGTGGCACGGCGGCGACGGAACTGTTCCCGCACGATACGCTTGACCAGGCTGCGCTGGCTCGCCTGCCTTGCGAATCGCTTAGCCACCACCACACCCAGACGCGCGGTATCGAGCTCGTTGGGTCGGTAATGCACGATTAGCCACCGTCCCTTGAGTGCGCGCCGAAAAGCAAAAACGGATGAAAACTCATCCGTTTTTTGTAATCTGTAAGCGCCGATGAACCGTTGGTCGGCACCCGGCGGGCGGATCACTTAGACGGCGAGACGGTGACGGCCCTTGGCGCGACGTGCGCGAATCACGGCACGACCACCACGAGTCTTCATGCGAACCAGAAAACCATGGGTACGCTTGCGACGAACGACGGAAGGCTGATAGGTGCGTTTCATTTTGGTTGGCCAGTGTTGAAGTCAAACGCGGCATTTAAATCTATAAAATCCTGTTTGTCAAGCACATTTTTTGGCTTGATCTGTGGATAAGTCCGCTCCAGCAGGGTAGAATTCAAATGCTTCGCGCCCTGCCGACCCACGAGATTTAGCGGGTTGCGACAACACGACGGTGCGAGGCCTCTCCCGAACCATGTGTTCGCGCACGTCCGGCCAACCGTCGGACGCAGGGGTTCGGCCTTGCTTTTTTCTTCAGACCCAGCACGCCATCAACTCCATCGTGACCCAACAACTCTGGTCCTTTTGCCTGTCGCGTCTCGAAAGCGAACTGCCACACCAGCAGTTTGCCACCTGGATCAAGGGTTTGCAGGTCGAGTGCGCTGAAGCCAGCGACCAGCCGGCGTTACGCCTGTTCGCACCCAACCGCTTCGTGCTGCAATGGGTCCGCGAGCGCTATCTGCGCCGCATCGGCGAGCTCGGCGAAGAGTTTCACGGCGCTCCGATCGCACTGGAGTTGTCACTCGCCGACACAGCGACAAAACCGGCTGCCAAACGAGACGCCGTTGCGGACACCGCCGCGCCCACCGCCACGACACCCGCGCCTGAGGCCAGACGCGCCACAGCGCGACCGGCCGCACGCAACGAGGACATCCCCAACCAGGCCGAAGCGCTCTACGAAAAGACCCGCCTCAACCCGGATTTCACCTTCGAGACCCTGGTCACCGGCCGCGCCAACGACCTCGCTCGCGCCGCGGCAATGCAAGTTGCCCAGAATCCCGGCACCTCTTACAACCCGCTTTTTATCTACGGCGGGGTCGGCCTCGGCAAAACCCACCTCGTACACGCCATCGGCAACTCGGTTTTCCAGCACAACCCGCGCGCGGTGATCCGTTACGTCCACGTCGAGGACTACTACGCCGACGTCGTCCGCGCCTACCAGCAAAAGAGCTTCGACCAGTTCAAGCGCTATTACCGCTCGCTCGACCTGCTCATCATCGACGACATCCAGTTCTTCAACAACAAGAACCGCACCCAGGAAGAGTTCTTCCACGCATTCAATGCGCTCACCGAAGCGCGCAAGCAGATCGTCATCACCTGCGACACCTACCCCAAGGACATCCAGGGCCTGGAAGACCGTCTCATCTCGCGCTTCGACTGGGGCCTCACCGTGCAGATCGAGCCCCCCGAACTCGAGATGCGGGTCGCGATCCTGCAGAAGAAGGCCGAGGTGCTCGACGTGACCCTTGGTGACGATGTCGCCTTCCTGATCGCCAAGAATCTACGCTCCAACGTCCGCGAGCTCGAAGGCGCGCTCAACAAGGTGGTCGCCTATGCCCGCTTCCACGGTCGCGAGATCTCGCTCGAGGTTGCCAAGGAGGCGCTCAAGGATCTGCTCAACGCACACAATCGCCAGTTGAGCATCGAGCACATCCAGAAGACGGTCGCCGACTACTACAAGATCAAGATTGCAGACATGCACTCCAAGAAGCGCACCCGCGTCATCGCCCGGCCTCGCCAGGTTGCGATGTGGCTCGCCAAGGAGCTCACGCCCATGTCGTTGCCGGCCATCGGTGACGCCTTCGGCGGGCGTGACCACACCACCGTACTGCATGCCTGCCGTACGATCACCGAGCTGCGTCTTGCCGACAACCAGCTCAACCACGATGTTCACGTCCTGACCCAGGTGTTGCGCGGATGATGCCCTACCGGCCTCTCGACCGTCGCCCGCCCGGCCATTCAATCCCTTTGCACACAGACTGACGCCATGCACCTGCTCACCACCACCCGCGATGCAATCCTGGCCCCACTGCAATCGGTTGCCGGAATCGTCGAGAAGCGCCATACGCTCCCCATCCTGTCGAACGTGCTGATCGAAAAGCACGGCGAGCAACTGACCATGCTGGCCACCGACATCGAAATCCAGATCCGCACCACCACGGCCGGTGATCTCGGCGGCAGCGATGCCAGCCTTACCGTCGGCGCGCGCAAGCTGCAGGACATCCTGCGCGCCCTGCCCGACAGCGCCGAAGTCAACCTCACACTCGACGACAAGCGCCTCACCGTCAAGGCCGGCAAGAGTCGCTTTGCGCTGCAGACCCTGCCCGCGGCCGACTACCCGCGCATGAACCTGCCGGAGGGCGAGGGCACCCGCTTCCAGGTCACCCAGAAGACCTTCAAGCGCCTGCTCGCCCAGGTCTCCTACGCGATGGCCCAGCAGGACATCCGCTACTATCTCAACGGCCTGCTCGTCATCGTCGACGGCGGCGAGCTGCGCATGGTCGCCACTGACGGTCACCGTCTGGCCTATGCCGCAGCGCCCATCGAAGCCGATCTGCCGCGTACCGAGGTCATCCTGCCGCGCAAGACGGTGATGGAACTCGCGCGCCAGCTCGGCGACGCTGACGACGCGCTCGAAGTGGTGCTCGCCGGCAACCAGTCGGTGTTCCGTTTCGGCCCGATCGAGCTGGTCTCCAAGCTCATCGACGGCAAGTTCCCGGATTACGAGCGCGTGATCCCGCAGAACCACCCGACCACGATCACCTTCGACCGCGCCCCGCTGCTCTCCGCGCTGTCGCGTGTCGCAATCCTCACCAGCGACAAGTTCCGCGGCGTGCGCCTGGTGCTCGAAGACGGCCTGCTGCGCATCGTCAGCTCCAACAACGAGCAGGAAGAAGCCCAGGAAGAGCTCGAGATCGATTACCACGGCGATGCGCTCGACATCGGCTTCAACGTCACCTATCTGCTCGACGTGCTCAACAACGTCAGCCATGAACAGATCGAGTGGCATCTGGCCGACGGCAACTCCAGCGCCCTGATCACCGTGCCGGGCAACGCCCACTTCAAGTATGTCGTGATGCCGATGCGCATTTGATCGTTCCCGCCGGAGAACCGGCGGCACCTTACCCCTCTCCCTTCAAGGGGGAAACAGGGAGGGGGATGGGTTCCCCTGACGCAAGCAACAGCTATGTGCAACAACCCACCGCCGACCTGACCCTCCCTCCGATAGGGAAGTCACCCCGCACTTACGAATCACCCGGAATCGACCATGTCAGAAATGCAGAACCGCCCGCTCAACGAGGACTACGACGAATCCAGCATCCAGCAGCTAGAAGGGCTGGAAGCGGTGCGGAAACGTCCCGGCATGTACATCGGCGACACCTCCGACGGCACCGGCCTGCACCATATGGTGTTCGAGGTGGTGGACAACGCCATTGACGAAGCCCTGGCCGGCCACTGCGACGACATCGTCGTCACCATCCACCCGGACAACTCGATCTCGGTAACCGACAACGGCCGCGGCATCCCGGTCGGCGTCAAGATGGACGACAAGCACGAGCCCAAACGCTCGGCAGCCGAAATCGTCATGTGCGTGTTGCACGCCGGCGGCAAGTTCAACCAGAACAGCTACAAGGTCTCCGGTGGCCTGCACGGCGTCGGCGTGTCCTGCGTCAATGCGCTGTCCAAATGGCTGCGCCTGAGCATCAAGCGAGACGGCAAGAAGCACTTCATCGAGTTCCACCGTGGCGTGCCGCAGGATCGCGTGATCGAGCTCGTCGACGGCGTCGAGACCAGTCCCATGCGCGTCGTCGGTGAAACCGCCAAGCGCGGCACCGAGCTGCACTTCCTCGCCGACGAAGAGATCTTCGGCGACATCGAGTTCCACTACGAGATCCTCGCCAAGCGGCTGCGCGAGCTGTCGTTTCTTAATAACGGCGTCAAAATCCGCCTCATCGACCAGCGCACCGGCAAGGAAGACAACTTCGCCTTCGCCGGCGGTGTGAAGGGCTTCGTCGAGTATGTGAACCGCGCCAAAAACGTGCTGCACCCGACCATCTTCCACGCCGAAGGCACCACCCGCATTCCCACCGGCGGTGGTCTGGATGCCGAGCTCTCGGTCGAAGTCGCGATGCAGTGGAACGACTCCTACGCCGAGCAGGTGCTGTGCTTCACCAACAACATCCCGCAGGCCGACGGCGGTACGCACCTTACCGGTCTGCGCGCCGCGATGACCCGGGTCATCAACAAGTACATCGACGAACACGAGATCGCCAAGAAAGCGAAGGTCGACATCAGCGGCGACGACATGCGCGAAGGCCTCGCCTGCGTGCTCTCGGTCAAGATGCCCGACCCCAAGTTCGCCAGCCAGACCAAGATGAAGCTGGTCTCCTCCGAAGCCCGCCCCGCGGTAGAGGAAGTGGTCGCCAGCAAACTCACCGACTTCCTGCAAGAAAACCCGATCGACGCCAAGACCATCTGCGGCAAGATCGTCGAGGCCGCCCGCGCCCGCGACGCTGCCCGCAAGGCGCGCGAAATGACGCGCCGCAAGGGCCTGCTCGACGGCGTCGGCCTGCCCGGCAAGCTCGCCGACTGCCAGGAGAAAGACCCGGCCCTGTGCGAGATCTACCTCGTCGAGGGTGACTCCGCCGGCGGTTCCGCCAAGCAGGGCCGCGACCGCAAGTTCCAGGCCATCCTGCCGCTCAAGGGCAAGATCCTCAACGTCGAGAAGGCCCGCTTCGACAAGCTGCTGCAAAGCCAGGAGATCGCCACCATGATCACCGCGCTCGGCACCGGCATCGGCAAGGACGACTACAAGCCCGAGAAGCTGCGCTACCACCGCATCATCATCATGACCGACGCCGACGTCGACGGCGCCCACATCCGCACCCTGCTGCTCACCTTCTTCTACCGCCAGATGCCCGAGCTGGTAGAGCGCGGCCACATCTACATCGCCCAGCCGCCGCTGTACAAGATCAAGCACGGCAAGAGCGAGCAATACCTCAAGGACGACACCGAGCTCAACGCCCACCTGCTCAAGCTCGCACTCGACGGCGCCGCGCTGGTTCCCTCCGAAGGTGCGGAACCCATCGTGGAAGAGGCCCTGTCCGGCCTCGCACGCAGCTACCTGCTTGCCGAAGCGGTCATCAACCGCCTCGCCGGCTACATCGACCCCGCCGTGTTGCACGCCATGCTCGCCCACGACATCGCGATCAGCCTCGAGTCCGAGGAAGCCGCGCGCGACGCCGCCGCCCGCATCCAGCCGCACCTGCCGGAAGAAGTCAGCATCTACGCCGAGTTCCACGACGAATCCGAGGCCTGGCGCCTGACCATCGAGCGCATGCACCATGGCAACCGCCGCATGGCCTGGATCGAAGAGGAATTCCTGGTCTCCGGCGACTACCGCAGCATCCGCACCGCCGCCGAATCCATCTCCGGTCTCATCGGCGAAGGCGCCGAGATCTGCCGTGGCGAAAAGCGCCAGCCGGTCAAGCGCTTCTCCCAAGCCATCCGCTGGCTGCTCAACGAGGTCGAGCGCAACCTCAACAAGCAGCGCTACAAGGGCCTCGGCGAAATGAACCCCGAGCAGCTCTGGGAAACCACCATGGACCCCGCCGTGCGCCGCCTGCTGCGTGTGCAGATCGAAGACGCCATCGCCGCCGACGAGATCTTCACCACGCTGATGGGCGACAACGTAGAGCCCCGCCGCGCCTTCATCGAAGGCAACGCCTTGTACGCGCGGAACATCGACGTGTGAGCTTGATCGTGGGCCCTAAAGTGTGCCGGAACCGCCCGGGCTCAGCCAGGGTCGGTGTGAATCACAGCTCCAAACCCTGGCCATTGAGTAGAACATGACTGCTTCATTGCTTATCACCATCGTGACAGACGAAGTTTCGGATTTGGCTCTCAGCATCGCTGAACGTGAAGGCATCCGTGGCGTCACCATCCTGCCGGCAAGCGGTATCAGCCAATCGCCGCTCAAGACTTTCTTCGGGCTGACCTTCCAGACCCCGATGACCATTCTCTTCTGGATTGCGGAGACTGAGACGGCCAACCGGACGGCCCGAAAGCTCAGAGATGAGCTTGACCTTGACTCGCCGCAGCAGGGTCTGGCTCTGACTTTGACCATCGATCAGTTGTTCGGGCTGGGGCTGGGCGACAACAAGCGCTGACAGGTGCGACCTTGACGCTCGGAAGCGCCTCGCGCGGGCGCCCGAGAATCCCTGCGCACGCTTTCTATTCCCAATTGTTGGCACGGCCCTGAATGGACTGGATGTTCACCACGATTCTTGTCGGAGCAGGACTCATTGCATTGTCTATCCTGACGAGTGCGCTGGCCTTTCGCTTTGGCACTCCGCTGCTGCTAGTGTTTCTTTGCATCGGTTTGATTGCGGGCGAAGACGGGCTCGGGTTGCGGTTCGACGATGCAGAGCTCGCTTACTTTCTCGGCAGCCTCGCGCTTGCGGTGATTCTCTTCGACTCAGGTTTCGGAACGCGCGTCCAGACTCTGCGCCGTGCCGCTGCCCCCGCCTTCGTGCTGGCCACGATCGGAGTATTCCTAACCACAATTTTCGTCGGCGTAGCTGCACGCTTTCTGTTCGACCTCCCTTGGCTCTACGCCCTCTTGATGGGCGCCATCATCAGCTCAACCGATGCGGCGGCTGTCTTCTTCCTGCTGCGCGCGGGCGGCGTCAAGATCTACAAGCGCGTGCGCTCGATGCTGGAAGTGGAATCCGGCTCGAACGACCCAATGGCCATCTTCCTGACGATTCTGTTCATCGAGATGATCCTTGCGGAGACACGCGGCAATGTGATGACCAGCTTTCTTCACGGCTTTGGCCTCCAGATGGGACTGGGGCTGCTGGCCGGCGCACTGGGCGGGTATCTGATCGTTGAAATCGTCAACCGTGTACGTCTGGAAGAGGCGCTTTACCCCATTCTGGTGATGTCTTGCGCACTGAGCGTCTTTGGCATCACCGCCTATTTCGGCGGCAGCGGCTTTCTCGCCATCTATGTCGCTGGAATCGTCGCAGGCAACCGGCCGATGAAGGGTGCCTCGGCCTTGCGCCGCTATCAGCAAGGCATGACCTGGTTGGCACAGATTGTGATGTTCCTCGTATTGGGCCTGTTCGTCACGCCTTCGGAATTTGGCTCGGTGCTCTTGCCTGCGCTCTTGCTCGGGCTTTTCCTGATGTTGATCGGCCGTCCGCTTGCGGTCGCACTCTGCCTGCTGCCGTTCCGCTATGACAGGCAAACGATGACCTTCACGGCCTGGGTGGGGCTTCGCGGCGCAGTCTCCATCCTGCTGGGAATACTCCCGGCGGTCATGGGGGTCGAAGGTGCGGAGGTTTTCCTCAACGTTGCATTCATCATGGTCGTCACCTCCCTGCTCGTGCAGGGCTGGACGATCAAGCCTGCTGCGCGTTGGCTCAAGCTGATCGTGCCATCCAGGATGGGCCCGCTTGAGCGCATCGAGCTCGAGTTGCCGGGCAATCCAAAGCACGAGCTACTGATCTACCGAGTGCTTGAGGAGAGCCCGCTGGTTATCGGGGGCGCCACACTTCCCCGTTGGGCACGCCCTTCACTCGTCGTGCGCAACGGACGATCGATGCAGCCGGAACATGCAGGTCAGCTGCAGTCGGGGGATTTGGTGTATCTCTTTACGCAGCCCGAGTACACGACGCTACTCGACCGCCTGTTTTCCCAGATCAAAGGGCCAGATCAGGACGACAAAGAGTACTTCGGCCAGTTCATGGTCAACATCGATGCGCCCTTGGTCGACCTGATCAGTGCCTACGACTTACAGCCCTCGACGGACATCGCCCCCGATCTGAAAGTAGGTGACTTCCTGATGTCAGAGCTTGGGGCGCAGCCGGTTGTTGGCGACAGGGTCCCGTTAGGCAAATTCGATTTCGTCGTGCGACGGGTTCATCAGGGGAAAACCATCACCGAAGTCGGCCTTGCGCTAACCGGAGAAGATCGGCCTTCTGCGTATGTACGCAAGGCAAGGCGGCCACAGGTGCGTCTGCGGACCCGATTCGCACGAATGCTGGGGTTGGGCGATTAGCTTCGGGCCTTCTGTCTTCGACGCTTGCCTGCATCGAAAGCCTGAGCTGCGGCTAAGCGCTTATTCGCCCAGTTCAAGCCTGGCTGGCGTGTAAGTCTGCGCATAGGGGTCGAGTGCGGTCTTCCTGCCGGTAGCGACGCCGGCCAGACCGGAGCCGGCGGCTCTTTGCCGGTTCCTCTCACTGGCTCGATGACGGTACCAGGGCAGCGCTCAATAGCCTACCGCTGCGGTGTTTTCAACTGTATTGCCACGTTTGCGACTTTACTGGCAGGGAACAGTTGCGATTCTTCTCACTGGCAGTTTGCCATCCTCCCAGTCATTCCTTAGAATATCTCCAGCGCTCTCTACACTTGGAGAATCGTATGCGCATCCGCCAGAACGTGCTCCCGAACGATCGCGCGCGCGTGCTCACAGGCGCAGTGGCCGAGGTGAGCCGCCGGCTCGATTTGGGTCCGTCGATGCTCAGCAGGATCATCGGCATCAGCCAGTCGAGCGCATCGCGACTCCTTTCGGGCACCTACGAACTCCGTGAAGCGGCAAAGGAGTGGGAGCTTTCCGCAGCACTCGTTCGCATCTACCGGTCCCTGTTTGCGCTCGTCGGTGGCGATGAGGTGCTCGCCAAGGAATGGCTGAGAGCGCCGAACCGAGCCTTCTCGGGCCAGGCGCCGGCGAACCTCATTGTGCGCATCGACGGGCTGGTTCGTGTCGGCGAATACCTGGACGCACATCGAGCTCGCGTCTGAGCGCTTGCCCTGGCAGGGGCAAGGCTGGCGCATGGTCGAGGCCCAGCATAAGGTTGCCACCATGGAGATCGTGGGTGGCAACCTTGGGGCACAAGCCACACTCGAGCAGATTCTCGAGGACTCCAAACCCCCTGTTCCTGCTGAAGCCAAAGGACTGCACTGGTTGCTGTCGACACCCTTTCGCTATCGCCCGCTGGATCAAGGGTCGCGCTTTCGCAGCCGGCATGACCCGGGCGTCTTCTACGGTGCGGAGGCTCGCGAAACAGCCCTGGCCGAGGCGGGCTACTGGCGCCTGCGCTTCTGGCTCGACAGCGACGCCTTGCGTGAGCGATCGAAGTCGATCCCGGTCACCCTCTTCCTGTTTGGCGCAGCAACCGAAGCACTCGTCGACCTGACCCGAGCACCGTTCGAAGCACACCGCCCGGACTGGACCCACCCGGCCGACTACAGCGCCACCCAGGCCTTCGCCCGCAAAGCACGTGAGCAAGGCGTAGAGATCATCCGCTATCAGTCCGTGCGACACCCGCCTGCCGCGTGTCTGGCAATACTGACTCCCGCCGCGTTTCGGCATGCACCCCAGCCATACCCTCGCGTCGATCAGACATGGACCCTGCACCTGGAGCCGCCCGGTCGCATTGTGTTCCACCGCGATCTGAGCGATGAGGTGTTCGCATTCGACTGGTGACCGAGCTACCCGACGTGCGATGTTTGACGACCCTCGAACCGACGGCTGAATCCCGGCCACCGGAACCAAACCACAAGCGACAACGCCCGGAGCAATCCGGGCGTTGTCGCTTGAGAACTGGGGTAAGCGACCAATTCGCGCTAAAGTCCCACCTGTTTGTCCTGACCATCCGCCGAGCATGACCCCAGAAGCCCTCGCCCGAAGCCGGATCGACACCCGCCTTGAACAGGCCGGCTGGGTCGTGCAGGACATGAAGCAGCTCAACCTCGGCGCCGGGCCCGGGGTCGCGGTGCGTGAATACCCCACCGACAGCGGCCCGGCCGATTACGTGCTGTTCGTCGACCGCCGTCCGGTCGGCGTCATCGAAGCCAAGCGCGACGAGGCTGGCGAACACATCACGATGGTCGAATCCCAGACCGAGCGCTACGCCGGCGCGGCGCTCAAGTGGCGCAGCGACAATGCGCCGCTGCCCTTCCTGTTCGAGGCCACCGGCACGCTGATCCGTTTCACCGACAACCGCGACCCGGCACCGCGTTCGCGCGAGCTTTTCCACTTCTTCCAGCCCGCTCAGCTCAAGGACTGGCTGGAACAGTCCGAAACCCTCCGCACCCGCTTGCGCAGCGCCATGCCGCCCCTGCCCACGGAGAACCTGCGCGACTGCCAGATCAACGCGGTCACCGGGCTGGAAGCCTCGCTCGCCCACAATCATCCGCGTGCACTCATCCACATGGCCACCGGTGCGGGCAAGACCTTCACCGCCATCACCGCCGCCTACCGCCTGCTCAAGTTCGGCGGGGCCAAACGCATCCTGTTTCTGGTCGACACCCGCAACCTCGGCAAGCAGGCGCATCAGGAGTTCATCGCATTCCAGCCCCCCGACGACGGGCGCAAGTTCACCGAGTTGTACAACGTGCAGCGTCTCGCCGGCCCCAACATCGACCCCGCGGCGCGGGTGTGCATCAGCACCATCCAGCGCATGTATTCGATCCTCTCCGGCGAGCCGATCGACGATTCGGCCGAGGACATCTCGCTCAACGAGCTGCAGCAGACCGATGCGCAGCAAAAGCTGGTGCGCTACAACCCGGCGATTCCGGTCGAGACTTTCGACTTCATCGTCATCGACGAATGCCACCGCAGCATCTACAACCTGTGGAAGCAGGTGCTCGATTACTTCGACGCCTCCCTCGTCGGCCTCACCGCCACGCCGGACAAGCGCACCTACGGTTTCTTCAACCAGAACATCGTCGCCGAATACACCTACGAGCAATCGGTCACCGACGGGGTGAACGTCGGTTACGACGTGTACCTGATCGAGACCGAACTCACCAAGAAGGGCGCCACCATCGCCGCCCGCGAGTGGATCGACCACCGCGACCGCCAGACCCGCAGCCGTCGCTGGGCACAGACCGACGAGGACACCGCCTACACCGGCACCGAGCTCGACCGCTCGGTGGTCAACCCCGACCAGATCCGCACCGTCATCAAGGCGATGAAGACCGCGATCGAGACCGAGATTTTCCCCGAGCGCCGCGAGACGCCCAAGACCCTGATCTTCGCCAAGACCGACAGCCACGCCGACGACATCGTGCAGATCGTGCGCGAGGTCTATGGCCAGGGCAATGCCTTCTGCCGCAAGGTCACCTACTCCGAGAAGGACGCCGACGGCGTGCTGCAGAACTTCCGCAACGAGTACCACCCGCGCATCGCGGTCACCGTGGACATGATCGCCACCGGCACCGACGTCAAGCCGCTGGAGGTGCTGCTCTTCATGCGCGATGTGCGCTCGCGCGGCTATTACGAGCAGATGAAGGGCCGCGGCGTGCGCAGCCTTGATGGCGACCGCCTCAAGCGCGTCTCGGCCAGCGCCCCCGGTGCCAAGAGCCGTTTCGTGTTGATCGACGCGGTCGGCGTCGAAAAATCGCTCAAGACCGAGAGCCGCCCGCTCGAGCGCAAGCCCGGCGTGCCGCTCAAGGCCTTGCTGCAAGGGGTGGCGGTCGGCAGCCGCGACGACGACACGGTGCTTTCGCTCGGCAATCGCCTCGTTCGACTGGCGAAGCAGCTCGACGCGCGAACCCTCGCCCGCCTGGCCGAGCTGGCCGACGGCCGTACGGTCGGTCAGCTCGGCAAGACGCTGGTCGAGGCCTTGAATCCGGACCGTCACGTGGAAGCCGCGCTGGCCACCGCCGCCGCGCAAGGCATCACCCGCAGCGAGGACACGCTCACCGGCGAGGAGCTGGCCGCCGCCCGCAGCACCCTGGTCGCACAGGCCTGCCAGCCTTTCGACCAGCCCGAGCTGCGCGACGCGCTGGAATCCGCCCGCCGCGACCTCGAGCAGCTCATCGACCACGTGAATCCGGACGATCTGCTGTACAAGGGGTTCTCGGAGCAGGCCGAAGCCCAGGCGCGCGAGACGATCCGCCGTTTTGCCGACACGCTCGCCGAACATCGAGACGAACTCGATGCGCTGACATTCTTCTATCAGCAGCCTTTTCAGCGTCGTGCGCTCACCATCGAGATGATCGAGGCCCTGCACGACCACCTCGCCCGCCCGCCGCTGCTGCTCACCACCGAGCGCCTGTGGAGCGCTTACGCCCGGGTGCAGGGCAGCAAGGTGCGCGGCGCCGACCTGCGCCGCCAGCTCACCGATCTGGTCTCGCTGGTGCGCTTCGCGCTCGGCCTTGCCGACGAGCTGCGCCCCTTCGCCGACGAGGTCGACCGCCGCTTCCAGGACTGGACCTTCCGCCACAATGCCCGCCGCACCACGGCCTTCACGCCCGAACAGATGGAGTGGCTGCGCCTGATGAAAGACCACATCGCCGCCTCCTGCTCGATCACCCGCGAGGACTTCGACTACGCCGAACTCGCGAGCCGCGGCGGGCTGCAGAAGGCGTGGCAGGTGCTGGGGGGTGAGCTGGATACTTTGATGAAGGAGATGAATGAGGAGTTGGTGGCGTGAGTGATACACGTTGGGAATTGCCACCGAGCTGGACCTGGACCACACTTGGCGAAGTTGCCACAGTCGTTGGCGGAGGCACGCCATCAACCAGCGACCCGGCCAACTTCGGGGGGAACATCCCCTGGATAACGCCCGCAGACATGTCCACACATGTCGGCAAACACATCTCGTCCGGTTCCCGCTCCATCTCTGAGAAGGGCTTAAACGACTCTGGCGCACGGTGGCTTCCTACGGGAAGCGTGCTGTTCAGTTCGCGTGCACCAATCGGCTACACCGCTATTGCCGCGCAACCGGTCACCACCAACCAAGGCTTCAAGAGTTTTGTCCCACATCTCGGCATCAACTCGGACTTTCTCTACTATTGGCTCACGGGTGCCAAGTCCATCGCCGAGGAACTTGCGAGCGGCACGACCTTTCTCGAACTATCAGGCGCAAAGGCAGCGCTGCTACCGATACCCCTCGCGCCAACCACCGAACAAACCCGCATCGTCGCCAAACTCGAAGAACTGCTCTCCGACCTCGATGCCGGCGTCGCCGACCTCAAGGCCGCGCAGGCCAAGCTCACGCAGTACCGCCAGTCGCTGCTCAAGGCCGCGGTCGAAGGCGCCCTCACCGCCGACTGGCGCGCGCGCCGTGTTGCGCTCGAAACCACTCGCCCGGCGCAACCCGCTGACGCCGAAAACCGCCCCCGGCCGACGGAATTTCATGCCTCCTTCGCTGCGGGGCAGAGGCGTCGGCACGAAACCCCGCCAACCGGGGGCTGCGCCGTGCAGGAGGATAGCGCGGACGGGTTTGAGACCGGCGCCCAACTGCTCGCCCGCATCCTCACCGAACGCCGCGCCCGCTGGGAAGCCCGCCAACTCGCCCGCTTCGAGTCCCAGGGCAAGTCCCCTCCCAAGGGTTGGCAGAGCAAGTATCCGGAACCTGTCGCGCCGGACACGCGCGATCTGCCGGAATTGCCGGAGGGGTGGGTGTGGGCAAGCTTGGACATGCTGGGCGAGATCGCATCCGGTGTTGCAAAGGGCTCGAAGCTCAAAGCCGGTCTGTCTGTCCGAGAGGTACCCTATCTCCGCGTCGCAAACGTCCAGCGGGGCTATCTAGACCTTTCTGAAATCAAGACCATCGAAGCTACCGAGAGCGACATCGAGGAACTTGCGCTGAAGAACGGCGACGTGCTTTTCAACGAGGGCGGCGATCGCGACAAGCTGGGGCGCGGATGGGTCTGGCGAGACGAAATCCCCGAGTGTATCCACCAGAACCACGTGTTCCGGATGCGTCCGTGGCTAAACGCAATCAATTCGGAATTCATCTCCCACCACGGAAACAGTTTCGGCAAGCGGTGGTTTCAGCGTGCGGGAAAGCAGACCACCAATCTTGCCTCGATCAATTTGAGCATCCTTCGCGCTTTCCCAGTCCCCGTGCCACCTCCGGCTGAGCAGGAGGCGATCATCACACAACTCAGTGAGCAACTCGCCGCGCTGGAAATCCAGGTTGCCGAGGTCGAGCTATCAATGAAGCAATCCGCAGCCCAACGCCAAAACCTCCTCAAAGCCGCCTTCTCCGGCCAGCTCGTCCCGCAGGACCCGGCCGACGAGCCGGCCAGTGTGCTGCTCGAACGCATTCGTGCAGAGCGTGAGTCGCACGACAACACGACCCGACGCAGTCGCCGCAGGGCGGCAACGACCTCATGAGTACACCGGAAACCACCCGTCAATTCTCGCTTTTTCAGGATGAGACGGTCGCCGAAGCGGCAAGATCCGAGGCGACCCTGCCGCGCGGTGCATTCAGCAACTTCATCGTCTATGTGGACGAGAGTGGCGACCACGGCCTGCAGACGGTCGATCCCAACTACCCGATGTTCGTCCTTGCCTTCTGCGTGTTCTACAAGCGGCATTACTGCGAACGGGTGGTACCCGCGCTGCAGAAGCTAAAGTTCAACCGCTTCGGCCACGACGTGGTGATCCTCCACGAGAACGAGATCCGCAAGGAGAAAGGGGAGTTCCGTTTTCCAAGCCGCGAGCGGAAACAAGCGTTCATGCAGGAACTGACCGACATCATCGAGTCGAGCAACTTCATCCTCATCAGTTGCGCGATCGACAAGGAAAGGTTGCGACGTCGGGGAGATGTTCAGTCGAACCCTTACCACCTCGCATTGGGTTTCTGCCTCGAAACCCTGCACGAGCTGATGCAGGAAAAGAACCAGGACGACACCCTGACGCATGTCGTCGTCGAGTGCCGGGGCAAGAAGGAGGACGGTGAGCAGGAGCTCGAGTTCAGGCGGATCTGCGCGGGAGCGAACAAGCTTGGCCGCAATCTGCCCTTCGACATCATCTTTGCCGATAAGAAGGTGAACTCCGCAGGTCTGCAGCTTGCTGATCTGGTCGCCCGCCCAATCGGGATTAGCGTGTTGCGTCCCGGACATGAGAACCGCGCGTTCGACGTGCTGAAACGCAAGTTTTTCTGCAGCGGCGGCCGGGCGAAGGTCGGGGAAGGGTACGAAAACTGGGGCCTGAAGGTTTACCCACCCCAAGAAAGCGAAAGGCCCCGATGAAACTCACCGAGGCCATGACGCCGACCGGGAACGCCCAGTCCATTTGCATCCATTATAGGGCGCTAACGACTTTATGATCAAGTCAGTCCGCCGACACTCAATCCAACGTGCTCACCAAGCTCGGCCCGGCGGACGAACCAGCCAACATGCCGCTGAAAATTCTGGTATGAAAAGCGAAAGACGCCGCCACGCCCTCAAGGTACAAACATGAAGATCGAATCCATCCGACTGAAGAACTTCAAGGCATTCCGGGAGGTACACCTCCAGGACATCCCGAGCTTCCTTGTTGTCGTGGGGGCGAACGGTTCGGGCAAATCGACCTTGTTCGACGTATTCGGGTTTCTCCACGACTGCCTCAAGGGCAACGTCCGCCAAGCGCTCGACAAGCGAGGCCGCTTTGGTGAGGTGCTGAGCCGGGGCTGCGACCCGAAGAAGGATGCGATCTTCATCGAGCTTCAGTACCGCATGGAGATCACCGGCACAGAGCGGCTGGTGACGTATTCGCTGGAAATCGGAGAGCGCAACGGCGCTCCGGTAATTCGCAAGGAATTGCTGCGCTACAAGCGGGGCCGCTACGGGAGCCCGTATCACTTCCTGAGTTTTGTCGAGGGCGAGGGTTACGCGATCACCAACGAAGAGGACTTCAACAAGACCGATGAGGAGCTCGAACGGGAGAACCAGCGGGTTTCACCGGATACGCTCGCAATAAAGGGCTTGGGGCAGTTTGAACGTTTCAAAGCCGCCAACGCTTTCCGCAGCCTGATCGAAAACTGGCACGTATCCGACTTTCACATCAGCGCCGCACGTGGGCGCAAGGATGCCAGCGGCGAAACCGAGCACCTGTCGGAAACCGGAGACAATCTACCCTTGGTCGCGCGTTACCTGCACGAACAGCACCCCGCCATCTTCAACCGTATCCTCGCGACGATGGCGAGCCGCGTTCCGGGTGTATCGTCGGTCGAGCCAAAGCTGATGGACGATGGCTACCTCACTCTGCGCTTTCAGGACGGCTCGTTCAAGACGCCCTTTCTCGATCGCTACGTGTCCGACGGCACGATTAAGATGTTTGCCTACCTCGTGCTGCTGCACGATCCACGGCCACACCCGTTGCTGTGCGTCGAAGAGCCGGAGAACCAGCTTTACCCGCAACTCATGTCCGAGCTTGCCGAGGAGTTCCGTAGCTATGCCAATCGGGGCGGACAGGTGTTCGTATCCACCCATTCACCGGATTTCCTCAATGCGCTGGAACTGGATGAGGTGTGCTGGCTCGTCAAGCGCCAGGGTTGCGCAGAAATTCATCGCGCTAGGGACAACGCGCAGATTGCCGCCTACGTCGCCGAAGGCGATCAGCTCGGCTATTTGTGGAAGCAGGGCTTCTTCGACGGAGTCGACCCGCAATGAGGGAGTTGGTGTTTCTCCTGGAAGAGCGATCGGCCCGAGTCATGCTGGAATCCCTTCTGCCCAGACTGCTGAGCGAGGGCACGCGCTACCGCTGCATTCACTTCGAGGGCAAGCAGGATCTCGAAAAGCAGCTCACGAGGCGTATACGTGGATACCAAAACGAACGCGCCCGCTTCATCGTCCTTCGCGACCAGGACAGCCACCCGGACTGCGCAGCGGTAAAGCAGGGCTTGCTAGATCTGTGTGAGAAATCCGGCAAACTCGCTCGATGCATGGTTCGCATTGCCTGCAGGGAGCTGGAGACTTTCTATCTGGCCGATCTCCAGGCCGTCGAGCAAGCGCTCGAGATTAACGGCTTGGCCCGACATCAGAACAACAGGAAGTTCCGGTCCCCGGACGCACTCGGAAGCCCCAGCCGGGAGTTGAGGACCTTGACGGGCAATCGCTACGAAAAGGTGTCGGGCTCCCGCGCGATCGGTAAGCACCTGCAACTCGACAATGTCCGCTCTGCAAGTTTCCGCAACCTCGTTGCGGCCATCCGCCGTTGCGAGGAAGAAATTCTGCGTGAGGCAGGGTAGGCCCTCGTTCCATTTTTTGACCAGCAAACACAGGAGCTCCGCTTCAAAACACAGGAGCTCGGGTCCCAAAACACAGGAGCTCACCGCGAAAACACAGGAGCTACGCCTTCGGTCGAACCACTCACGGCAGCCCTGTATCAGCACCCGACCCAGCGCATGATGGTCAGGCTTGTTATCTACCCCCGCAGATAATAAAAGCCGGCAATCCGTTTTCAGATTTAAAAACCTATATTTGTACCACTCATTGTTATCCGCCGCCGTCACACTGAAGCCAACCTCATGAACACTGCAGCCCTCATCCAGAAAGTCTGGAACTTCTGCCACACCCTCAAGGACGACGGGGTGGGTTACGGCGACTATCTTGAACAGCTCACCTACCTGCTGTTCCTGAAGATGGCCCACGAGTACGCGCAGGAGCCCTATCTGCGCGAGAGCCGCATCCCCAGCGGCTATGACTGGGCCGCGCTGCGCGGCAAGACCGGCGAGCCGCTGGAGGCGCACTACCTTGCCACGCTGCACAAGCTGGGCGAGCAGGGCGGGATGCTGGGGGCGATCTTCTTCAAGGCGCAGAACAAGATCCAGGATCCGGCCAAGCTCGCGCGCCTGGTGCAGATGATCGACGCCGAGAACTGGGTCGGTATGGATACCGACGCCAAGGGCGACCTCTACGAAGGCCTGCTGCAGAAAAACGCCGAGGACACCAAGAGCGGCGCCGGGCAGTATTTCACCCCGCGCGCGCTGATTCAGGCCATGGTGGCCTGCATGCGTCCCGAGCCGATGAAGTCCATCGCCGACCCGGCCTGCGGCACCGGTGGCTTTTTTCTCGCCGCCAACGAATGGCTGACCGGCACCGGCGAGTGGATCCGCAAACACGGCGATTGGCTGGGCCACGAGCCGCCACGCCTCACCCGCCCGCAAAAGGCCTTTCTGCGCGACGAGACCTTTCACGGCAACGAGATCGTGCCGGGCACCCGCCGCCTGTGCCTGATGAACCTCTTCCTGCACAACATCGGCGAGCTGGAAGGCGAACCCTCGGTCGAGCGCTCGGACGCGCTGATTGCCGAGCCAAAGCGGCACGTGGATTACGTGCTCGCCAATCCGCCCTTCGGCAAGAAGAGCAGCATGACCTTCACCAACGAGGATGGCGAGGAAGACCGTGATGCGCTGATCTACGAGCGGCAGGACTTCTGGACCACGACCTCGAACAAGCAGCTCAACTTTCTCCAGCACATCGTCAGCATGCTCAAGATGGACGGCCGCGCCGCGGTGGTGCTGCCCGACAACGTGTTGTTCGAAGGTGGCGCCGGCGAGAAGATCCGCCGCAAGCTGCTCGAAACCTGCGACGTACACACCATCCTGCGCCTGCCCACCGGCATCTTCTACGCCCAGGGGGTGAAGGCCAACGTGGTGTTCTTCGACGCCGCACCCAAGGACGGCCGGGTGCACACCCAGGGCGTTTGGTTCTACGACTTGCGCACCAACCAGCACTTCACGTTGAAGACCCGCCAGCTCAAGCTCGACGACCTGCGTGATTTCGTCGCCTGCTACAACCCGGCGAACCGCCGCCAACGCCAGGAAACCGAGCGCTTCCGCCACTTCACATACGACGAACTGATCGCCCGCGACAAGGCGAGCCTGGACGTGTTCTGGCTCAAGGACGACAGCCTCGACAACCTCGACGACCTGCCCCCGCCCGACGTGCTGCAGCAGGAGATCATCGAGCACCTCGAAGCTGCGCTGAGCGCATTCCGCGACGTGGCCGCAGCGCTTCCCAGGTTCGAGCAAAAGGATCACGCGTGAGAGATGCCCGCGTAATCCGCAAAGCAGGCAAACAAGCGCGACCATCTGTGCTTAAATCAGAACATCCTCGCACCCGATGAGGCATCAAATGCCCGACACGCAGCGCAGACGTTTCGCCCGCATCCAGTTTCACAGCCCGGCACGCTTTTCCGTTGCCGGTCACGAAAGCACTTGCGAACTGCTCGACTTGTGCTTGAAGGGCGCGCTGCTGACCGCGCCCGAGGGCATGGCGCCGGCCCTGGGCGAGGTTTGCCGTCTGAGCCTGCCGCTCGATGATGAGGGCGCCGAGGTGCATATGGACGGCGAGGTAGCGCATGTCGAGGACGGTCATGTCGGCATGGTGTGCCGCGAGATCGACCTCGACAGCCTGACGCATCTGCGCCGGCTGGTCGAGCTGAATCTCGGTGACGATGCGCTGTTGCACCGCGAGTTTGCAGCCTTGATCACTGTTTGAGGGCAGGCTACCGCTGGTTGACGCAAAAGGGCCCGGTCATGCCGGGCCCTTTTGCGTGGTGGCCTGCTCAGCCGTGCAAGGCGTTGAGCTGACGGGCGATGATGTCGTGATTGAGCCACAGCACCGGGCCGCTGGGCGCGGACGACTCGCCGATGATGAGGCGGCCGGTAGCTTCCAGCACCAGATTGCTGAGATGGTCGGTGATCAACGCCTTCTTGTCCTTGTGCAGCGCGACGATGTCTTCCGAGGTGCCGATGGTCAGCTCGGCCTGATCGGCGCTGTTGGGCATCGGCCAGGCTGCGAAGTCGCCGTAGCGTTGCATCACCTCGCTGCGCTGGAAGTCGGCGACCTTTTGCAGCACGCTTTCGAGCGTAACCCCCTCGGCGAGCAGATCGCGGCAGGTTTGCCATTGGGCTTCGGCCCAGGCTCCGCCGTTCTCGTGCTTGAGTGCCTCGAGCAGTGAGATCAGGGGCAGCTCGACGCCGGCGAACACGTCGGTGGAGTTGGTGCGGATCTCCGGGCAGTTATACACGGTGGCCTTGACGCCCTGGTCCCAGGCTTCGCGAGCGATGCGTTCGAGCCGCATCTTGGCGTAGCCCTGGGTGTAGTTGGTGTAGCTCTGCCACTGGTAATGGCCGTCCACCAGGATTTCGGTGCCATGGTAGCCGTAGGCGGAGTAGCGGACCTGCCCGCCTTCGGCCTCGACGCGTGCCCGGATCGCGGCGCTGCCTTCGATGAGATGGCCGAAGGTGTTGGCCGACACCTCGTCGAAATTCTGCAGGATGAGCTTGCCGAGATCGCTGTCGAGCAAGGTCTGCGAGGACATGAAGCGCTCGCCCCGGCCCTTGTAGATGCGGTTGGCGATGACCATGAAGACCTTGGCACGCGGAATGCCGCCGGCCATGGTGTGCGCGAAGAAGACGTTGCGCCCGCTACCGATCATGCCGTCGAGCTGCGCCATGACCTCGGCGACCGCGTCGCGGAAACGCCGGGTGCCGATTTCGCGGCACTTCTCGATGTGCGCCCAATCGAGGGTGTCGGTTTCCCAGCACTTGAGCGTCATCTTGTTGAGGAGCTCGGTCGGTGTGGGCTCGCCCGCCGGCGCGTCGAGGTCGAAGCCGGCCATCAGCGGAACGTTGATGATGCGTCCGCCCAGATTGGCTTCGGCTGTGGCGAGCTCCTCATCGGTCAGCGCACGCAGCGCGTTGTTCTCGTCCCGCCTGCCGACGGTGATGCCGACGATTTCCATACCCGCAGCGCGCGCCTGCTCGACCAGGCCGGTCGCGTAGCCGCGGCCGAAAAGCTCGCCGAACAGCACGAACACGTCGCCCGGGCGGAAGATCTGGGTTTGCGGCAAACGGGTCAGGGCAGTGAGTGTGGTCATGTCGATGGTCTTCCGGTTGCTGAATTCACAATGAACGTTGCCGCGATTCTACAGAGTTGGCGCGCGACGCCAACCTTGCATCCTCCATCGGCACCGGACGACATGTCGTGCTCAACATCCGACCCCTTCATCCGGGTGCGTTCATCGATTGAGAATCATCAAGGCTCCGGTGTGGTGCATGTGTATGCTCTTGCCCACGGATCCGAACTCGTTGGCCGAATCTCGGCCGAGTTCGCGCGTTCGTCGAGAATCGACATGGCCAAGAAATTCCCGCTCCGCCCGAAGCATCCCGAGCGCATTTGCTGGGGTTGCGACAAGTATTGCGCTGCCGACGCGCTGATGTGCGGCAACGGCTCTGGCCGCACCCTGCATCCGGCCGAGCTGATCGGCGAGGACTGGTATCTGCACGGCGACTGGGGGCTGGACCTTGACGAAGCAGATGATCCCTCCGCGCACAAAAGTCCCGCTAACCCCCCGGCCTGAACACGACGCCTGACTGTTCACGCCCGCAGCACATCCATCATGCATGCTCCCACAAACATAGCCGTCGGCCTCGATCCGACACCCGCTGGTCACCCAGCCTGGCGCATACCCGGCAACAAGGGTATCTGGGCCGGCATCGTGTGCGTGTTCGTCGAGTTTGCGGTGCTCTTCACGGTGTATTTCGTCGCGCGCGCACACTTCCCCGAGGCCTTCGAAGCCGGACACAGTCGGTTGTCGCTGGCGGCCGGCACCACGATCACGCTATTGCTGCTCACCAGCAGTCTGTTCATCGCGATGTCGGTCGTCGCGATCCGCAAGGGCGCACGACGCCACTCCATCGCCTGGCTGAGCGGCGGCCTGGTGCTCGCCCTGGGCTACCCGCTGGTCAAGTATCTCGAATTCCGCTGGAACCTGGATCACGGCATCAGGGGCGACTCCGGCATCTTCTTTACCGTTTACTATTACCTGACGCTGACCCATCTTGTGCACGGCTTCTGGGGCATTCTGGGCATTGTCTGGGTACTGGCACGCAACATCGTCGGTGCCTACGGTCCCGGCGAATACTCGGGACTCGAGGCGCTCGCCAGCTATTGGCACGTCACCGACATGATCTGGCTGATCATCTTCTCGTTGATTTATGTGCTCGTCTGAACAACTGGGAATAGACATGTCGCCCCTCCACCCCAACACCGCCTATTCGCCGCTCTTTCTCGCATGGACCGCCCTGGTCATGCTCACCTTGGCGAGCATCGCCGCGGGACGGACATTCAACGACGAAGCGTGGCTGCCCTTGGTGATTGCGGGCATGGTCTGGCTCAAGGCCAGCCTGGTTGCCCGTTATTTCATCGAGGCACACGACGCACCTCCCTTCATCCGCTGGGCGGTGCGCCTGTTCGTCGGATTCGTACCGTTCTGTCTGTTGCTGACCGCCTTCTGGGGCGACGACATCGCCCGCTGGACCAGCTTGTAAGCCGATGCGAAGGTCCGACCTGCTGCACACCTATTTAGCCGTCCCGTAAGTCCGGAAGCCTTCGAGTTGCAGAACTTCAACCGGTCCGATCATGAAGCCCAGCCATAGGGCGGTTCAGCCAATCTCGCCTGAGCAATGCGTGCAACTCCTGATCCACCCAGTGATCGTACAGCCACTCGGCCTCGCGCATCACCCCTTCCAGCCTGAACCCGAAATGCTGCGGGATGCGCTTGCTGCGGTGGTTGCCGGTCGCACAGAGGATTTCGAGGCGGTTCAGCTCCAGTTCATCGAAGGCGTAGTCGATCAAGGTGCCGCAGACCTGCGTCATCAACCCACGGCCCAGCCACTGTTCGCCAAGCCAGTAGCCCAAAGAGGCCTTCCGGTTGAGCCAGTCGATGTTCTGCAGCGATACCATGCCGCACATTTGCGCAGCATCGAAAACGCCGAGATGAAAGGCCTCGCGAGTCTCGTAGAGGCGCGCAAAGTGATCGATATGACGACGCGTGTCGTCAAGACTGACATGGTCGTCCAGCCAGTGAAGCCATTGCTTCAGCCGGGCTCGATTCGCTTCGACCAGCGCGAAGAAGGCGGGCGCTTCATCAGTTCTCGGCAGGCGGATTTCCATCATCACGCTCTCTGTCGGAATGGGGTCGGCCGAAAAGCGTGCCGCGCGGCAGCGCCTGAACACCCCCGCTGACTGCCGGCTCGGTGGAGCGGGGTTGGTTCTCCGAGTGCCAGCGATCCGGCTCTTCCCTCTCGCGCCCACTCCAGAAGAACATGACGACGGTTACCGTAAGCACGACGAACAAGGTGCTCCCGCCAACAGTGGCCACAACTGGATTGTCGCGAATGCGATCGAGCAGGCCGTCACCGCGATGGTAAAAGCGATGCAGGCAAGAATGGCAACGCCAAACCCGCGTTTTCTTGTGTTCCAGCCTCTCGGTTTCACTCTGCCAAGGCGTGGAGCGGCAGTTCGTGTCACCACATTTTGGACATCGGATCATGACGCTTCCCTATCGGGGATCAGTTGGTCCAGCGGACGGAGGCCGACGCACACGCGGGCCACGGCCATACGGTGCAAGGAATGTTAGCAGTGCGTGACAGCGCTGAACTTGACCCACCTCACTCGCGCTGTACAGAATCCGGTCGCGAGCTGGGTGAAGCTCATTACAGGGCGTCGAGTCGCGAAAGATACTCGCGTGCCTCGGCACGCGTGGCCTCGCGCTCGGACTCCGACATACGTCGCCAAGCCTTGTAGGGCATGGCCATGCGCGGATTGGCGCCGAACTCGGCTTCGTGCCGCAGCAGAAAGTCCCAGTAGAGCGAGTTGAAGGGGCAGGCGCCATCGCCATGACGCTTTCCTGCATCGTAACGACAGGACTTGCAGTAGTCCGACTGCCGACCGATGTAGCTTGCCGAGGCAGCGTAGGGCTTGCTCGCGACCAGTCCGCCGTCGGCGAACTGGCTCATACCGCGGGTGTTGGGCATTTCCACCCATTCAAAGGCGTCGATGTAGATGCCGAGATACCAGGCATCGATCTCGTCGGGGTCACAACCGGCGAGCAGGGCGAAGTTGCCGGTGACCATCAGGCGCTGGATATGGTGGGCGTAGGCGAGTTGCAGGGATTGGCCGATCGCATGGCGCAGACAGGCCATATCGGTCTCGCCGGTCCAGTACCAGCGCGGCAGCGGCCGATCGGCGGCGAGCGCATTCGAGCGGGCATAACCCGGCATCCGCGCCCAGTACACGCCGCGAACGAACTCCCGCCAGCCCAGGATCTGGCGCACGAAACCCTCGCAGGCCGCTATTTCCACCCGGCCGGTCTCGTACGCCGACACTGCCGCGTCGATGACTTCGAGCGGATGCAGCATCTTGGTGTTGAGTGCGAAGGACAGTGCAGAATGGAACAGCAGGGGTTGGCCCCGGCCCATCGCATCCTGGAAGCGGCCGAAATGCGGCAGCACCCGATTGACGAACGCGGCGAGCCCGACCCGGGCCTGGGCCCGCGATAGCGGCCAGGCCAACGCAGCGGCATTCGGCTCGCCCATCGTGCGCACGCCGGCTTCACGAATCTCGTCCCACAGTTCGCTGAGATCTGCCGGCTGCCATGGCCAGTCCGGTGCCAGTGGGTCGCCCGGCCAGCGGGCACGGTTGTCGGCATCGAAGTTCCAGCGCCCGCCCACCGGTTTGCCGCCGACCTCGAGAAGGACGCGGTGGTGGCGGCGCATCTCGCGGTAGAAATACTCCATGCGCGGCACACGCTCGGAAAAGAACGCCGCCAGCTCGTTGCGGACGCAGAGAAAATGCTCGGCGTCGACCACGCCGGTCGGCAGGCCGAGATCGAGCGCAGCGTCTTCGAGCACCCGATCGACCCGCCACTCGTCTGCTTCGATACGTTCGAATCGCGTGGCGTCATGTTTCTGACTCAGCCACTGCAGATTGGCTCGGAAATCCTGTCGGTTGGCCGGATCATTGATACGAAGGTAATGCACGCTGTGTCCGGCTGCCTGCAGCGCAGCGGCGAATGCCCGCATCGCAGCAAAGATTGCGAGCACTTTCTGCGCATGATGGATGACGTAGTCGGTTTCGCTACGGACCTCCATCATCACCACGATCACCTGCGGATCCGGGGTGCGAAACCACGAATGGGCGGCATTCAGCTGGTCGCCCAGCAACAGGCGCAATGTCGTCATTTTCCGGCCCGGCTCCGGTCGCGGCGACAGCGTTCCGAGCAATATCTCACCTCATCCCACACCCGCGCCCATTTCCGCCGCCAAGCGAAGGAACGCCCGCAACTGGCGCACAGCTTGTGGGGCAGATGTGACTTGGTGTGCGTCATTCTTGGCCCACGTCCAACAGGGCAAGAACCTGCCCACATGCGCGGGCCTCGGCCAACGGGCGGTATTCACGCACTCTGAGGTAATACTTGAACCACACCAGCTGTTTCGGCTCCACCGCTATTGCGAGCGCCCTGCAAACGGCTCCTCAGGCGGCGGCCATGCCACCGACCACGATGCACACACTCGCCACCGAGGTCAGTGTGAGCCGCAAGGGCAGATACCAGGCCGGCAGGTCGGCGCGGTGCGCAAGCACACGGTCCTGCAGGTAGTGCAGCCAGAAACCGGCGAGCAGAAGCAAGGCTGCGAACAGCACAGAAGCGCCCACCAGCAGCAGCGCGGCCCAGGCAATCAGCGCCGGCATCACGCTCCATGCGAATCGACCGGTCCGCTCGCCCTGCGACAGGCCGCCCGCAGTCATCGCAAAGCCCCAGTGCAGCGCACCAACGAAGCTCAGAATGATCGCCCCATAGGCCACAAGAGCATGGTTCCACAGCGTGGCACGCATCGGATCCACCAGCGCTGCGACCGCAAGTCCAATGAAAGGCAACAAACCGCTGAAGCCAAGCCAGCGTGCCGAGAAAGGCATGTGGGAATTGTTCAGGGCAAGCATCGCGATTGTCCTTTGGGGTAGGGATCGGGCGTTCTCAACCTAAATTATAGTTCTTTTTGTCCTAGACAACTGAGTAACTCAACACCTGGGCCAACCTATTGGCGCGGACGCCCGGATTGTTGCCACACGACGCCGACGACGATCATCGCCAGGCCGATCCAGGTCGCTGCCACGATGCGTTCGCCAAGAAAAACGTAGATGAAGATCAGCGACAGGAACGGCGACAGGAAGATCAGGTTGCCGACGCGCGATACGTTGGTGGCCGAGCGCATTGCCGCAAGCCACAGCATGAAGGTCACGCCCATCTCGAAC
>NZ_WTVM01000040.1 GCF_012910885.1 Azoarcus taiwanensis
CTGGGTCACGCTCCGGGCCGTCTGGTGGGCCTTTTTTGGTGTGCGCCGAAAGACCGACTACCACCGGGACGCCACTTCACTCGATCCACGGGCGATCGTCATCGCCGGAGTGCTGGGCGGGCTGGTTTTCGTACTGGTTATCGTCGCGTTTGTGCGTTTCATCGTCGCGACAACACAATAAGGGGGTGCGTCAATGAGTCACACTCTGGAGAAGTATTTCGTTCCGGAGCCTTCGATCTACCCGATCTTCGGTTCTGTTGCGCTGCTGCTGTTCGGTTCCGGTGCAGTCATGTGGCTCAACGACGTCGGCCCCGGGCCACTGGTGTTCTTCCTCGGCATCGCTCTGCTGATCTACATGATGTTCGGATGGTTCGGCCAGGTGGTGAAGGAATCGCAGGGCGGACAGTACGGCAAGCGTGTCGATCTGTCCTTCCGCTGGTCCATGGGCTGGTTCATCTTCTCCGAGGTGATGTTTTTCGCAGCCTTCTTCGGTGCACTGTTCTACGTCCGCGTGCTGAGCCTGCCCTGGCTGGCGACCGGTGAGAACGAGGCGGTGTTGTGGCAGGGCTTCACCCAAGAGTGGCCGAGTTCGGGTCCGTATCCGTATGCCGAGGCCTTTACCCCGATGGGCGCCTGGGGCATTCCGGCTTTCAACACCTTGCTCCTGCTCACATCGGGCGTGACGCTGACCTGGGCGCACCACGGCCTGCTCAAGAACAGGCGCGATCAGCTCGCCAAGGGCCTGCTTGCCACGATTGCGCTGGGGGTGATCTTTCTCGGTTTTCAGATCTACGAATACTTCCATGCCTATTCGGATCTCAACCTGAGGCTCGATTCCGGGATCTATGGCTCCACCTTTTACCTGCTGACCGGTTTTCACGGCTTGCATGTGACGATCGGCGCGATCATGCTGGCGGTGATGTATTTCAGGGTGCGGGCCGGGCATTTCAGACCGGACAATCACTTTGCCTTCGAGGCGACCGCCTGGTACTGGCACTTCGTGGATGTGGTGTGGCTGTTCCTGTTCGTGGTGGTGTATTGGCTGTAAGCGTGGCCAGGCTGGCGCCGCCAGTGCGCCAGCCGATCTTTTTCGGTTTTCTCGAAATCGCGGGTCGTAGGCCCGCACACTCAGGAGGGGGTCAGAGCCTGCCCTGGATGAAGCCGGTGGCAAAACCGAGCATCAACAGCAGGAACAGGCCGATCGACAGTCCAACGCGCCACGACAGCGCGCGCACCATACGCGTGCCACTCGTGCCGCGATCACGCAGCAGAAAGAGCAGGGCGGAGCCCATACTGGCGACGATGAGCAGCATGAAGCAAATGACGACGAAACGCATGGATTGTCTTCTCCGTTGTGTCGATGATGCCGCGCCCACTTGCCGGGGCGTTCGTACAGTCCCGATTGTCGCGCAAAACCATCGCATGGAGTGCGCATGAGCATGCGACGCATGCATCCGGTGCCAGTCATCGCAGGCCTGGCGCTTGCCGCGCTTACTGTGTCGCTCGGCAATTGGCAGATGTCACGCGCGGACGAGAAGCGCGAGCTGCAGAAGCAGATCGAGGCGGGCGCGGCGGCGCAGCCGGTATCGATCAGCGCCGGTGCTCGCGTCCATGACTGGATGCCGGTCGAGCTTGCGGGACGTTGGCAGGTCGAAGCGTCCATCTTCCTCGACAATCGGGTTCAGGATGGCCGGGTCGGGTATCACGTGCTCACACCGATCGAGCTCGGACACGGCGCCGGCTGGGTACTCGTGAATCGGGGCTGGATCGCCGCTGGTGCCACACGCAACATGCTGCCCGAGGTCCCGGCACCGCAGGACGGTGCTGCTGTGATCGGGGCGGTGCGTGTGCCCGAAGCCGCCCCTTTCACGCTTGCGGCGCAGGCTGGCGAGGGGGCGTTGTGGCAGTACATCGACCTGGCGCAATACCGCGAATGGTCCGGGCTTCCGGTTCATGACTGGATTGTCCAGCAGACATCGCCGACTGCGGACGGGCTGGTGCGCGACTGGCCCCGCCCGGATGCCGGCATCGACCGCCATCGCGGCTACGCTCTGCAGTGGTATTCCTTTGCCGGACTCTCGCTCGCACTCACCGGTTTCTATGCTTTCAGAACACTCAAACCCCATGCCGCCTGATTCCAGCGCCCTCGATCCCATGCAAACCGGTCCGCAACATGCCCCCGAGCCACCTCAGGGTATGAGCCGTTCGGCCAAGCGCACGCTCATCGCCCTCGCGGTGGTGTGCACGCTGCCGGTCATCGCCTCCTATCTCGCCTTCTACGTGTGGAAGCCGCAGGATCGAGTCAATTACGGCGAACTTATTACGCCAACCTTGCTGCCCGATGTCTCGTTGCCCGCACCCGAGGGCATGCCGCCAGTCAGCCGGGCGACGGTCGAGGGAACTTGGACCCTGGTCTACGCCGGGCCGGGTGCCTGCGGTGGATCGTGCGCCAGTGCGATCTATGCAATGCGTCAGACCCGCGTTGCCCAGCGGCGCGATATGGAACGTGTCAGTCGCTTGTGGCTGGTGACCGATCAAGCCGCGCCGGCCGGTGAAGTGCTCGCTGCCCACAGCGACATGCATGTGGCCCAGGCCGATCCGCAGTGGCTGGCGGCAATGCCCGGTGCAGAGCAGGGCGTGCATTTCTATCTGGTCGATCCGCTCGGGTACGTGATGATGCGCTTTCCGGAACAGGCCGACATCAAGCGGGTGATCAAGGACCTCGAGCGCCTTCTCAAATACTCCGCCTTGGGTAGGTGAACCCCATAGAACCATGAATCTATACCGCCGACTTGTTATCGCTTCGTTGCTGCTCACTCTGGTCGTGGTCGTGTTCGGTGCCTACGTGCGGCTGGCAGACGCCGGGCTCGGCTGTCCGGATTGGCCTGGCTGTTACGGCAAGCTGACCCCCACCCAGGCCGCAGAGCAGATTCACGAAGCCTATAGCGCCGACCCCTACGGCCCGGTCAGCATGCGCAAGGCCTGGAAAGAGATGATTCACCGCTATCTCGCCTCGGGGCTAGGCTTCATGATCATCCTGATCACCGCGCTCGCCTGGCGACACAGGCGCCAGGCCGGCGCAGCCCCGGTCGCCGCCGGCTTGCTTCTTGGTGTCGTGATCTTTCAGGGCATGCTCGGCATGTGGACCGTCACGCTGTTGCTCAAGCCGGCCATCGTCACTGCCCATCTTATTGGCGGCATGACTGTACTCGGCCTGCTTGCATGGCTGTCGATGCGCGCACTGAGCGTGCCCCGCGCCGAGGTCTCGCCGGGTGTCGTGCTGCTGTCGTGGCTGGCCTTCGCCGCACTGGCTGTTCAGATTGCGCTGGGTGGATGGGTGAGCACCAACTACGCAGCGCTCGCGTGCACCGATTTCCCCACCTGCCACGGTAGCTGGTGGCCGGAGGCCGACTATTCCAATGCCTTTCACATCGTGCGCGAACTCGGCATGACTGCAGAGGGCGAGCTGCTCTCGCATGAGGCACTGACCGCGATCCACTGGATGCACAGAGTCGGCGCACTGACTGCCGGCGGCCTGCTTTTCGCATTGGCATGGGTTCTGTCACGCCGGCAAGCCACCCAGGGCCTCGGTATCGCACTGCTTGCTGCGGTGGTGCTGCAGGTCCTGATCGGCGTCGCCAACATCATCTTCAGCCTGCCGCTGTGGCTGGCTGCCGCACACAACGCCGGCGCGGCATTGCTGGTGGTGGTCATGGTCTGCATCAGCAGCCGACTCGGCCTGGCGGCGAGTCCAGCCGATGCCGGGCAACGCCTGTCCGGCTTGGGCAGGGTCGACCAGCCTCAGGCCCGATAGAACCCAGGGAGACACGATGAGCACCCTCAACAACCGTACGCTTACCATCGACCGCAGCGCCACCAGCCGGCGGCTGCATGCGTTCTATGTGCTGACCAAGCCTCGCGTCAATACACTGATCGTGTTCTGCGCCATCATCGGCATGTTCCTCGCTGTGCCTGTCGGGTTGCCGGACCCGGGTATCGTGCTCGCCGCCACGATTGGCATCGCCTTCGTCGCAGGAGCTGCAGCGGCGATGAACTGCCTCATCGAAAGTCGCATAGATGCGCACATGGCGCGTACCCGTGGCCGCCCGCTGCCGCGTGGTGAGCTTTCCTCGGCCGAAACCCTCGGTTTCGCCACTGTGTTGGGTGGCGCGGGGCTGGCGTTGCTGCATCAGCTCGTCAACCCGCTGACAATGTGGCTCACGCTGGCGACTTTCGTCGGCTACGCAGTCGTGTACACCATTTTGCTCAAGCCACGCACACCGCAGAACATCGTCATTGGCGGCGCCTCGGGCGCGATGCCGCCGGTTCTCGGCTGGGCCGCGGTCACCGGTGAGGTCACCGCAGATGCGTTACTGCTGTTCCTGATCATTTTTGCCTGGACGCCGCCGCACTTCTGGGCGCTGGCACTCTACCGCACCGAAGACTACGCCCGGGCTGGCTTGCCGATGTTGCCGGTCACCCACGGTCAGGAGTTCACCCGCCTGTCGGTGCTGCTCTACACCTTCATTCTTTTCGGTGTGACGCTGCTACCTTTCGCCACCCGCATGAGCGGCTGGCTCTACCTCGCCGCTGCGGTAGGCCTCGGCCTCGCCTTCCTGCATCATGCCTGGCGACTCTACCGCAACTACAGCGACGCGCTCGCGCGCAAGACCTTCCGGTTCTCGATTCTTTACCTGTTCCTGTTGTTCGCGGCTTTGCTGACGGATCACTACCTGCGGTTCTGAGCCCTGGTGGCGGTGCGTTTCGCTGCGCTCAACACACCCTATGGTGCGAGACTTGGGCATAGGGTGCGTTGAGGCCAAGCCGAAACGCACCGATAAGCGTCTCAAGCCGCCAGCAGCCCCCGCATCTTCTGCATCGCCTTGGCTTCGATCTGCCGAATGCGTTCGGCCGAAACCCCATACTCGGCGGCTAGCTCGTGCAGCGTTGGCCCGTTGCCCTCGCTCAGCCAGCGCCGGGCTACGATGCTGCGACTACGCTCGTCGAGGCTGGCGAGCGCATCACGCAAGCCGACATCCTGCAATCGCGCCGCCTCGGCACGCTCCAGCACCTCCGATGGTTCGGCGTTCGGGTCCGGCAGGTAAGCGATCGGCGCGAAGCGGTCGTCCTCGTCGTCGCTACCACCCTCGAGGGGCATGTCCCGACCCGAGAGCCGGGTTTCCATCTCCACCACTTCCTCAGGCTTCACGCCGAGTTGCTCGGCCACCGCACGCGCTTCGTCGGCGCTCAGCGTACCCAGATCGCCCTTCATGCTGCGCAGATTGAAAAACAGCTTGCGCTGCGCCTTGGTGGTGGCGATCTTGACCAGGCGCCAGTTGCGGATGATGAACTCGTGGATTTCCGCCTTGATCCAGTGGATCGCAAACGACACCAGCCGCACCCCGCGCTTGGGATCGAAGCGCTTCACCGCCTTCATCAGGCCGATATTGCCTTCCTGTATCAGGTCCGCATGGGGCAGGCCGTAGCCGAGATAGCCGCGTGCAATCGCCACCACCAGACGCAAATGCGACATCACCAGTCTGCGCGCGGCCTCGACGTCGCCCTCGTCGTGCAAGCGAGTTGCAAGCTCCTGTTCTTCGGCTTGGCTGAGCATCGGGATGCTATTGACCGACTGGATGTACTGGTCGATGCTCCCCGCGGCGCTCGGCACCGGCAACGACATGCTTTGAATCATGTTCGCTATCCCTCCTTTGCAGATAATTTTAGCACTCACCGCGTGAGAGTGCTAACGGGCTCCAGGGTTCCTTTCGCTGTGGCAATCCGTCGACAGTTGAGGCAATCAAAACCCCAGTAAGCTCCCTTGGAGCTAATCGCGAGCCGCCTGCGGGACAACAGGGCTACGTTGCGCTAAAGTCGGAGGCACGGCCTGCGCACTCGGGAGTGCGGGAGGCCACTTGACATACGGATCCGTGCAACGCTACGAACAGTTGGCCGCAGGACTCGACACCATCCGTGATGAGCGAGGATGGCGTGCTGTTGCAGCCATGCAACAATATTTGACCGAATGAGGGGTTTTTGTGGGCTTCGACTTGCTTAGTCGTGACGGCGTTTGCAGAATGGCTGCAACTTCTCAATCGAGAGGTGAGTCGGGCCGGTGCCAACCGGTTTCAACTTCAACTAGAGGAGAAATTCATGCAGAAGAAACTCATTGCGCTGGCTGTCGCTGGTATGATCGCTGCGCCGGCCGCCATGGCTCAGTCCAACGTGACCATCTACGGTCTGGTAGACATGGGTTACACGTATCGTAGCGACAACATCGCGAGCGGCGTCGGTAGCAAGTCTGCACTCGATTCTGGTGTTCAGAGTGGTAACCGTCTTGGTTTTCGTGGCACGGAAGATCTGGGTAACGGCCTGAAAGCTGGTTTCGTTCTTGAGATGGGCTTGTTTGTCGATAACGGTCAGAGCCGTCCCGACGGTAATTTCTCGCGTCAATCCTTTCTGACGCTGTCTGGCGATTTCGGTACCGTTGCCGCTGGTCGTCAGTACTCCCCGCAGTTCAACATGCTGTCGGCGCTTGATCCGTTCGGTACTGGCACGGTCGGTCAGGCCAACAACCTGTATGTTCACGACACTCGTCTGAGCAACACGATTGCCTACGTTTCACCGAGTTTCTCTGGCCTGAATGTAACGGTTGCTCATTCGACTCAAGCTGACGATATCAAACAAGAGAACTTGGCTAACGTTGGTGACGCACGAGTTTGGGCAATTGCGCCGGTCTACCGTAATGGCCCGATCATGGTTGGTTTGAACTATCATCGGATCAAGGCTAAGAGCGTTTCGGATAGCGCTACCAAAGTTTGGGATCTCGGCGGTTCCTACGATTTCGGCGTTGTCAAGCTTTCCGCAATGTACGGTTCGCGTAAAGACAGCGACATCAATCTTGACCGTCGTCAGTGGTTTGTTGGCGCAACCGCCCCTGTTAGCGAAGTCGGTAACGTTCTGCTGTCCTACGGTCAGACCAAGAACAAGGGTGTGACCGGTAGCCCGAAGGCAACTCAGTGGGCCTTGGGTTATACGCACAATCTCTCCAGCCGTACCAATCTGTACGCTGCATATGCTGACATCAGCAACAAGAGTGGCGCTGCATTCTCGGTTGGTGATAGCTCGAACAGTGGTCAAGGCTACCAGCAGGGCTTCAGCGTTGGTGTTCGTCACCGCTTCTGATCGTCTCCTGACGGTTTGAATTATGGGAAGGGCGCTTCGGCGCCCTTCTCGTCGTTCACAGCCTGAGTATCACACTCGAGAACCGTCGTGTTCCAACGACAGTTCACCGTAGGAACGCATGGGGTCAGGCCTAGCTTCGTAGCATCCCCGTCTGTATCCCAGCCCATCATGAGGTGGGGTCGCAGAACCAAGGCAACCAAGGGGTCAGGCCTAGCTTTGTAGCATCCCACCGCTGAACGTATCGACGCGGAATCACGGGGTCAGGTCATTCGACGCTTCGGGTCAGACCAAGGGTTCAGGCCTAGCTTCGTAGCATCCCCGTCTGTATCCCGGCCCATCATGAGGTGGGGTCGGGTACTGGAAGGCTGCGTGGTACAGCGGGTGCTGCGTGGTTGCGACTGTGGGTGGCGCTGAGCGGTATCGTTTTTTCGATGGTCTGCTCAGTGAAGATGGTGTGGTCGCCCTGGTTCAGCCGGCTGTTCGCCCAGGATCTGGGCCAAGTCCGAAACCGTGGTTACGCAACGGGTTGGCTTAAGTGAAATGACATACGCGTTGTGTCGAGGTATGCTGTGCGCATGGCTCGGCCCTTGAGAATTGAGTTTCCCGGAGCGCTCTACCATCTCATGTCGCGAGGCGATCGGCGTGAGGACATCTTTATGGACGAGGAGGACCGGGCGATCTTTCTCGAAACGCTTGGCGAAGTGGTTTTACGCTTCAACTGGCAGTGTCATGCTTACTGTCTGATGGACAACCATTATCACCTCATGGTTGGGACGCCTGACGGGAACCTCTCCAAGGGCATGAGGCATCTCAATGGCGTGTTCACCCAAGCTACGAATCGTCGCCACCAGCGCAGCGGCCATGTTTTTCAAGGTCGGTATAAGGCGATACTGGTTGACGGCGACAACTATCTTCTGGAACTGGCACGGTATATCGTCCTGAATCCGGTGCGCGCGCGCATGGTCGCTTCCGCAGCCGACTACCCCTGGAGCAGTTACCGGGCGACGGTGGGGCTGGCGGATCCGCCGTCCTGGTTGATGGCCGATGCGTTGCTTTCCGTTTACGGATCATCGCGGCGTGAAGCGCTGGCGGCGTTCATCCGCTTTGTGAGCGACGGCATGGGCGTTGGGGCGATGAGCCAGCAGGTCGAAAGATCCATTTTTCTTGGCGACGATTCATTTATCAAGCAGACGCTTCAGAAAGTGGCGGAAATGAAGGAGGACTTCGATATCCCGAAGGTGCAGCGACGTGCGCCACCGCCGACACTTGAGCAAATAGTCGAAGCGTATGCGGATCGCGACTCCGCCATGGCGGCTGTGCACGCCACAGGCGAGTACAGCTACGCCGAGATTGCGAGATGGTTTGGCGTACATTTCACTACGGTGGGTCGCGTCGTTCGCCGAGCTCTTCGCGCGAAGGGAGGCGGCGGTTGATGCTACGAAGCTAGGCCTGACCCCCTCTTTTCCTGGCTGACCGTCGGCCGCGAGCCGTGTATTATTTCCACTTGCACTTGGCAGCATCCGTGTAGCATAGAATTTGCGACTGCGATGCGGGCGGTGGCGCTCGCCAACTTCCAAAAGGGGTGATCCGAAGATGTTCAAGAACGATTCCGTTATTGGGGCGGGCACGCGCTGGGTTTTGGCGGTGGCGGCTGTGTTGCTCCTCGCAGGGTGTGCGACTTCGTCCTTTCCGCCGGCGCCGCCGCAGGCTGCCGATGCCGAGTACAACTACGTGATCGGCCCGGGTGACAGTCTCAACATCGTGGTCTGGCGTAACCCCGAGTTGTCGATGGCGGTGCCAGTAAGGCCGGACGGCAAGATCACCACGCCGCTGGTGGAGGACCTTCCCGCTATGGGCAAGGATGCTTCCCAACTCGCGCGCGACATCGAGGGGGCGTTGGCGCAATACATCCGTGAGCCCGTGGTCACCGTTATCGTGACCGGCTTCCGTGGCCCGTACAGCGAGCAAATTCGGGTCGTCGGCGAGGCTGCGCAACCGCAGACTTTGGCTTATGTGCAACGTATGACCTTGCTTGACGTGATGATCCAGGTCGGCGGCATCACCGACTTCGCTGCTGGCAATCGAGCGACGATTCTTCGCACCGCCGAGGGCAACAAGCAGTACGGGGTGCGGATCAACGATCTGCTCAAACGAGGCGATGTCTCTGCAAACGTCGAGATGCGTCCAGGCGACGTGCTCATCATTCCGCAGAGCTGGTTCTGATCGGTTTCTACCCCATCTAGCCGCGGCGTGTTCTTGCGCGGCGGCGTTTTTGCAGGCAGCACATGGAAGATCTTCTCGCTCAGATCAACGCCTATCTGCGTGGTATGTGGCGTTACCGTTGGTGGGGACTCGCGTTGGCGTGGGTCGTCGCCATCGGTGGTGTCGCCTTTGTTTACCAGATGCCCGATCAATACCGCTCCAGCGCCCGGGTGTTCGTCGACACCCAGTCGGTGTTGAGGCCGTTGATGCGCGGTCTAGCGGTGCAGCCGAACGTCGACCAGCAGGTGGCGGTGCTCAGTCGTACCCTGATTACGCGGCCAAACGTCGAGAAGCTGATCACGATGGCGGATCTGGACCTGACGGTGAATTCGCAAGCTGAGCGCGAAGCCCTGATTTCGCGCCTGCAGAGTGGGCTCCGCATCGGTGGAGGCGGTGGGCGCGACCGCGCAAACATCTTCACCCTGTCTTTCCAGGATCAGAGTCCGGAGCGGGCGCAACGGGTGGTGCAGGCGCTGGTATCGTTGTTCGTCGAGTCCGGGCTGGTGTCGCAGCGACAGGGTACCGACGAGGCGCGGCGTTTCATCGAGGCGCAGATCGTCAATTATGAACGCCAACTCGTCGATGCCGAGAACCGCCTGAAGGAGTTCCGTCTTCGCAACATGGAGTTGCTGGGTGATGGCAACCGGGATTTCATCTCCCAGATCGCGGGTCTGGCCCAGCAGCTGTCACAGACCGAACTCGAGTTGAAGGAGGCGCAGAACATGCGTGCCTCACTTCAGCGGCAGATTGCGGGTGAGGAGCCGGTGCTCTTGCCCTCACCCGGGCGAACATCGGGGTCGATTCCCGAGATCGACCGCCGTATCGATGCTTTGCAGCAGAGCCTCGACAGCATGATGTTGCGCTACACCGATGCGCACCCGGATGTGATCGGGACCCGTCGTGTGATCGAGTCGCTCGAAGAGCAGAGACGGCAGGAACTCGAGATGCTTCAGGAGATGGCGCCCGAGCAGTTCGGGGCGCTGGATGCGAATCCCGTTTTCCAGCAGATGCGGATTTCGCTGTCGAACGCCGAAGCCAGGGTCGCGTCGCTGACCGCGAGGGCCGATGAACTGCAGTCGCGGATTGCCACCCTGCGCCAACGCGCCGAGCTTCTGCCCCGGCTAGAGGCCGAGCAGGCGCAGCTCAATCGCGATTACGCAGTACATAAGCGCAACTACGACGAATTGGTCGCCCGACGCGAGTCGGCCGCGATTACCGCCCAGCTCGATGCGCAATCAGGCGCTGGCGACTTCCGGGTCATCGACCCGCCGAGTCTGCCGAGCCGGCCATCGGCTCCGAACCGTCTGCTGCTGGTCCCGCTGGCGGGCCTCGCGGCGCTGGGCGCTGGTATCGCGCTGACCTTCCTGCTGGCTCAGCTTCGCCCGACGGTCATCGATTCCCGGATGCTGAGGAATGTCACCGGTCTGCCGATACTCGGCTCGGTGTCAATGGTCCGCGACGCCACAGTGCTTCGTGCTCAGCGGTTCGGTCTGTTCATGTTTTCCAGTCTCGTCGTCCTGTTGGTGGGCGCGGTCGGAGCCGCAACACTGGCTTTGCAGATGATTCAGGGCTGAAGGGGCGTTTCATGAGTCTTATCGAGAAAGCGGTTGAGCGACTGGACCGACTCAAACAGGCCGGCGGCGAAGGTGACGCCGTATCGGGCAAGGCGCCGGCGGCCGGGTCACCCCCTGCGGCGGCTGCCAAGCGTGCCGATCAACCCGGATCGAGTGGCGCGGCGGCGCGGGTGGCTGCACAGCAAGCGGTAGAGCCAGCTGTTGCGAGACCTGCCGCCAAGCCGGTCGAAATCGATCTTGGGCGCCTTGCCAAAATGAACATGGTGACGCCGGACAAGCCCAAGTCTGCGATTGCAGAGGAGTTTCGGGTCATCAAGCGGCCCTTGATACAGAATGCGCAGGGGCGCGGGGCCGCACCCATCGAAAACGGCAACCTCATCATGGTGACGAGTGCTTTGCCGGGCGAGGGGAAGTCGTTTTCGGCGATCAACCTGGCGGTGAGCATGGCCATGGAGCTCGATTTCACCGTTCTGCTGGTCGATGCCGACTTTTCGAAACCGGCAATTCTCGGACGGCTGGGTTTGCCCTCGCAAAAGGGCCTGATGGACGTGCTGGTCGGTGATGTTCCGGATCTCTCCGATGTCATGTTGCGCACCAGTATCGAGAAGCTCACCGTGTTGCCGGCCGGCATTCCCCAGCCGCGCGCAACCGAACTCATCGCGTCCGAGGCAATGGAGCGCATGCTCGACGAGATCGCCGGTCGATACCGGGACCGGATCATCGTGTTCGACTCGCCGCCGCTCTTGCCGACCACCGAAGCACGGGTGCTCGCTTCACACATGGGGCAAATTGTACTGGTTGTCGAGGCAGACCGGACTTCGCACGGGGCGGTCAAGCAGGCCCTGGCGACCATCGAGACATGTCCGGTGAAGCTGATGCTCCTCAACAAGGCTTCCCGAAGTCAGAGTGAAGGTCTGTATGGATACGGATACGGGTATGGATACGGATACGGCGCGGATCACAATTCAGGGGCGACGGCCTGATATGGGTATCAGGGCGCGGTGTCTCCCGGGCGTGCGCACGGCGCTTGCGGCATGTTGTGTTCTGGCCGCGACCAACGCCCCAGCGCAAGTCCTCGATCTTCAGCCGACGCTGCAGACGCGACTGACTTTCAGCGACAATATCCGGGCTTCCGGTTCCGACAAACGTAGTGGTTGGGTAGCTGAAGTGTCGCCTGGCCTGGCTGGCGGCATTACCCGCGAGGGGGCACGGGTGCAGGGTCGCTTCAACGTGAGCGCACGCAACCTCGGCTACACCAGTGACGACGGCTGGCGCAGACCGGCGCTGTCTCTGCAGGCCGGCGGACAGGTCGAAGCCATTGAGGACTTCTTCTTCATCGAAGCGGATGCCGCGATTCGTCGGAGCAACCTCTCCTTGTTCTCCGGGCGCAGCAGTGACGACTTTCTGAATGCGGATCGTCGCAACGAGACACGCTCTCTTGCGCTCGCACCGCGTCTCGAGTTTTCGCTCGGTTCGATTGCCGATGCGCGGCTGCGCTATCAGCAGAACTGGTTGTCCGGTGGCAGGGGTGCATTGGTCGCGCAGCGGCGAGGCGAGTGGTCGGCTGATGTCATCGGCGCGCGCGCTTTCGGGCCGTTGGGCTGGGGTGTCAACTATCGCCGGGCCGACACGGCATATCGGGACAATGACATTAACGATGTGCGGGAAGAGTCGTTGCGTGGCTCGCTCTTCTACACGGTCACACCGCGGTTCAGGCTGCGTGGCATCGTCGGTCACGAGCGTAATGATTTCGGTGCTGGTCGCACGCAGAGCAACTCGATCACCGGCGCCGGTTTCGACTGGAACCCGTCGCCACGCACGTCGCTCAGCGGCTACGTCGAAGACCGGTTCTTCGGCAATGGTTACGATCTCAGTCTCACCCATCGCATGGCGCGCTCCACTTTCCAGCTCGGCGCTGGCCGTGATGTAACGTCGTCAGTGCAGCGTTTCGGGAGTGTGTTCCTGATCGAGGAGTTCGTCGCATTGTTCAACGCGCTCGAACTGATCGCACCGGAGCTCACTGCGGACGAGCGGGAGGAAATTGCTCGCGGCGTACTGCAACTCACGGGCGATAGCTTCGTCAGCAACGCGTATTTCGTCGACAAGCGTCTTCGCGCCGCTTACACATTGCGCGGTGCTCGCAACTCGCTGACCCTGGGTTATACGCAGTCGGACCGGTCGCGGGTCAGTGCAATCACCGGCCTGCGCGAGGAAGACCTGTTTCGCGATTCCGATCGCGTCAAGAACCGTTCGTTGTCAGTCTCGTTTTCTCACCGCTTGACTCCACGCAGCTCGATCAACGCTTCCGTGGTGCGCTCGGTCGCGGAACGCACGCTTGACTTGAGCGACCGTACCCGCAGGTTGACGACTTCGCTCGGCTATAGCACCCGTCTCGGTCATCGCACCGTTGGTGGGCTCACCTATCGCCATCAGAAATCCTCCGGTGCGCGCGACTTCACCGAGAACGTCATCAGCGCCAACATGAACATGCGCTTCTGACCGGGTTCCACTGAATGTACGAATCCTTTTTCAAGCTTCGCGGCAAGCCGTTTCAGCTCAACCCTGATCCCAGCTTCTTCTTTGCAAGTCGAGGCCATCGCCGCGCGATGGCCTACCTCGAGTATGGCCTGCATCAGAACGAAGGCTTCATCGTCGTCACCGGTGAGATCGGCGCGGGCAAGACCACATTGCTGCGCAGCCTGATGGAGCATCTCGACCCGAGCAAGGTGGTGGCCGCCAACCTTGTCAGTACCCAGGTGGACGAGAACGACATTCTGCGCATGGTCGCCTCGGCCTTCGGCGTGCCCAATCGCGGCCTCGACAAGGCCGGCTTGCTGCTTGCGCTGGAAACCTACTTTGTCTCGCTCGCGGCGGAAGGGAGGCGAGCGCTACTGATCGTGGACGAGGCGCAGAATCTGTCTGCCCAGGCGGTCGAGGAGTTGCGCATGCTGTCCAACTTTCAGTTGGAGGACCATGCGTTGGTGCAGAGCTTCCTGGTCGGCCAGCCGGAGTTTCGCGACATCATGCAGGGCGCGCAGATGCAGCAGTTGCGTCAGCGCGTGATCGCCTCCTACCATCTTGGCCCGATGGATGCCGAAGAGACCCGTGCCTACATCGAGCACCGCCTCCATCACGTCGGCTGGCAGAATGACCCCGAGATCGATGACGAGGCCTATCACTGCATTTATCGCTATTCGGGGGGCATTCCGCGACGTATCAACAGCGTTTGCGACCGTCTCTTGCTCGCTGCCTATCTTTCCGACTCGCACCGAATCAATGCGACCGACGCCGAAGCCGTGGTGACGGAGTTGGTCGAGGAGTTCAAGTCATCGGCGAGCCGCCAGCCAGCCAACGGCTCGGCGCGTTCAGCCCCTGTGTTCTCGGGCGATGTCGACGCAACGAGGCTTTCGGTGTCACCGGAGCTTGCCGATAGCGTGGCGAACATGGCGGCGGGGTTCGATGCGCGCCGCATCGAGGTGCGTCTGGCTGGACTCGAGGCCTCGATGTCCGCGACGCTGAACGTGCTGAATCAGCTTCTGCAAGCGGTGCGCAAGGATCAATCGAATGACGGAGACCGTTCGTGAGCATCAAACGTAGCGACCGCTTTCCAGTCGTCTGCATTGTCGGTGCACGGCCGAACTACATGAAGATGGCGCCCATCATCCGGGCGTTCAAGGCACATGAGCCGCCGCTGCCCTGCCTGCTGGTGCACACTGGGCAGCACTACGACGCGGCAATGAATGACCGCCTCTTCGCCGACCTGGATCTGCCGCAACCCGACGTCAATCTCGAAGTCGGATCAGCCAGCCATGCTGTGCAGACGGCCGAGATCATGAAGCGTTTCGAGCCGGTCATCGACGAGCACGGTGCGCGTGCGGTGCTTGTAGTCGGGGACGTCAACTCCACCATTGCCTGCGCCCTGGTCGCGGCGAAGCGCAATATACCGGTGGTGCACGTCGAAGCCGGCCTGCGCAGTTACGACCGCAACATGCCCGAAGAAATAAACCGCGTGCTCACCGACCAGATTTCGGACGTGCTCTACACCACCGAACGCAGCGCGGCCGATAACCTCGGACGCGAGGGCATCGCCGCCGAGCGGGTTGCCTTCGTCGGCAATGTGATGATCGACAGCCTGCTGGCCAACCTGCCCAAGGCGGTGCCATCGGCCGAACTGCTGGAACGCGCTGGCCTGGATGCCGCCGCTATCGCCGACGGCTACGGTGTCGTCACGCTGCATCGTCCGTCGAACGTCGATGCCCCGGAGAACCTCGAGCGCATTTTTCAGGCGTTGGCGCATGTCGCAAAGCGCCTGCCACTGGTTTTCGCGCTGCATCCTCGCACCCGCCACAACCTCGAGCGCTTCGGCTTGCTGGACATGCTGAACATGCCCGGCTTCCTCGTGCTGCCGCCCCAGGGCTATCTTGAGATGCTCGGCCTGATGTCCAAGGCCGTGATGGTTCTCACGGACTCCGGTGGCATGCAGGAGGAAACTACGGCATTGGGGGTGCCTTGTATCACGATTCGCCATAATACCGAGCGGCCGATTACCGTAGAGCAGGGCACCAACATGCTGGTTGGTACCGACCCCCAGGCGATCATCCGGGCGGCCGAGGACGTGCTCGCCACCGGCGGCAAACGTGGTCGAACGCCCGAACTGTGGGACGGCAAGGCAGCGGAGCGTATTGCTGCGCACTTGTCTGCATGGCTCGGACGCTAGGTTGTGTTGACGAGTATCTCGGCGTTCACACATCGGCGTCGGCGCCAACAATGAGTTCCTCCCCCTTCAAGGGGGAGGTCAGGAGGGGGATGGGTGTTTTCCGCGGCACTCAGACCCATCCCCACCCCAGCCCTCTTCTTGAAGGGGAGGGGGAGAACATGAAATACGCATTCATGCGATCGCCCTGGAACTAGTGCTTGTTTCGCAACTTGGGCCAATTGATTGCCGGATTAAAGACTCACTCCCGAAAATGACCCAGCAACGAATCGCGAACGCGTTCACCATCGACGTCGAAGACTACTTTCAGGTCTCGGCGTTGGCGCCGCATTTCCCCCGGGAAGAGTGGGAGAACGTGCCCTGCAGGGTCGAGCGCAACATTGACCGCATCCTCGAAATGCTGGACGCGCACGGGGCCTCGGGCACGTTTTTCACGCTCGGATGGATTGCCGAGCGCTATCCCGCGATGATCCGTCGCATTGCCGAGGCGGGTCATGAAGTGGCCAGCCATGGTTACAACCATGAGCGGGCGAGCGCGCAGACGCCGGCGCGGTTTCTTTCCGACATCAAGCTCGCCCGGGCGGTGCTCGAGGACGTGAGCGCTTCGGCGATCACAGGCTATCGCGCACCGAGCTTCTCGATCGGCGCCGGCAATCTGTGGGCGCACGACAGCATCCTCGAAGCCGGTTACGCGTACAGCTCGAGCATCTACCCGGTCAAGCATGACCACTACGGCATGCCGGATGCGCCGCGTTTTCCGTATCGCCTCGAGAATGGCCTGCTCGAGATTCCGGTCACCACCAACCGCATGCTGGGGCGTAACTGGCCGGCAGGCGGGGGCGGTTACTTTCGTTTGCTGCCCTATGCCGTGTCGCGCTGGCAGATCGCGCGGGTCAATCGTGAGGACGGTCGCCCCGCGATCTTCTACTTTCATCCGTGGGAGATCGACCCTGAGCAGCCGCGGGTGCGTGAGGCGAGCGCGAAGACGCGCTTCAGACACTACATCAATCTCGAGCGCACCGAAGCACGGCTCAATCGCCTGCTGCGGGATTTCGCCTGGAGGCGTGCGGACGAAGTCTTCCGCGACGCCGCGTGAAGGTCGGGCTTCGTCGATGGATCGTCCGGCGCTGATCGTCAAACCCTTCTCCGACTCCGATCGTGAGCGCTGGGACGCGTTTGTCGAGCGCTGTCCGCAGGCCACCTTCTTCCACCTCGCGGCATGGCGCAACATCATCGCCGAGGTGTTCGGTCACCGTTGCCACTATCTTCTGGCCGAGCGCGCCGGGGAGGTTGTCGGCGTGCTGCCGCTTGCAGAGGTTCGCAGCAGGCTTTTCGGACACGCGCTGACCTCGTCGCCGTTTTGTGTGTATGGTGGGGCAGTCGGGGAGCCCGATGCCCTCGACGCGCTCGAGAGCGCGGCCGATGCCCTCGGTCGCGATCTTGGCGTCCAGCATCTCGAACTGCGCAACCTTGAAGCCCGTCACGCCGATTGGCCGCGCCAGGAGATCTACTTCACGTTCCGCAAGGCCCTGCAGCCGGAGGTCGAAGCCAACATGCTCGCGATCCCGCGCAAGCAGCGTGCGATGGTGCGCAAGGGCATCAAGAATGGTCTGGTGTCACACATCGACGCCAACGTGGATCGGTTCTTCGCCCTCTACGCCGACAACGTCCATCGCCATGGCACCCCGGCGCTACCGAAGCGCTTCTTCGAGCGACTGCGCCAGACCTTTGGCGAACGGTGCGAGGTACTCACCGTCACCAGTGCCGATGGCAAACCGCTGTCCTCGGTGCTGAGCTTTTACTTTCGCAATGAGGTCCTGCCGTATTACGCCGGTGATGACTTCGCCGCCCGTGATCTTGCCGCCAACGACTTCAAGTACTGGGAGTTGATGCGCCGCAGCTGCGAGCGTGGCATCGAGGTCTTTGACTACGGCCGCAGCAAGCTCGGTACCGGGCCATTCAGCTTCAAGAAGAACTGGGGCTTTGAACCGCAGCCGCTGTCCTACGAGTACCGGCTCTACAAGCGCGACAGCGTGCCGCAGAACAACCCCTCCAACCCCAAGTACCGTGCTTTCATCGCACTCTGGCGCCGACTGCCGCTGCCGGTGGCGAATGCGCTGGGGCCTTACATCGTTCGGAATCTCGGCTGATGACCGACGCAGTGCCGACCAAGGGCTCGCTCGCCCGCGATATCGTTCCGGTGGTGCTGGCCATCCTCGGCGTATTCGTCTGGCTGATTGCCTGGTACTGGCCGACTGCACATCAGATCGCCGGCATCTGGCATCGCTCCGACACCTACGCGCACGGAATGGTGGTGCTTCCGGTCTTCGTCTGGCTGGTCTGGCGCAAGCGTGAGCAACTGAGGGGCCTGACGCCTCAACCGGTGCCGTGGGTCGCGGTGCCGCTCGCCCTGCTTGGATTCGGCTGGCTGCTGGGTCAGATGGTCAGCGTCGATGGGGTCACCCATTTCGCGCTGATCGCGATGATCTCATTGGGGCTGGCCGGCGTACTCGGATCGAGACTCGCGCGAGTGCTGCTGTTTCCCATTCTGTTCTTGTTCTTCGGCCTGCCCATTGGCGATTTCCTGCTGCCGGTGCTGATGCATTACACGGCGGAGTTCACTGTCACGGCGCTGCGCCTGTCCGGCATCCCGGTGTATCAGGAGGGCTTGTTCTTCATCGTACCCAACGGTCGTTGGTCGGTCATCGAGGCCTGCAGTGGCTTGCGCTACATGCACGCTTCGCTATTCGTCGGTGCGCTTTATGCTTACTTGAACTATGTCAGCCTCAAGCGGCGGCTGCTGTTTCTGGTGGTCGCCTTCGTCGTGCCCATCGTCGCCAACTGGATCCGCGCCTACCTCATCGTGCTGGTTGGATATCTCACCGACAACCAGATCGCGGCCGGCGCCGATCATCTCATCTATGGCTGGGTGTTTTTCGGTGTCGTCATTCTGCTGATGTTCTGGATCGGTTCCTTCTGGCACGAGCACCCACCGGCCACCGTCGCGGTCCAGCCCGCTTCCGAAACGGTTGCCACACAGCGGGGTGTGCGTTGGCCGACGGTGTTGCCGCTCGCGCTGGCCACCATGTTCTTCCCGCCGCTGCTGCACTTCATCGAGAGACCGGTCGAACCCTTTGAGGTCACGCTCGCGCTTCCAGCGCCTCAGGCGGGTTGGGTGCTTGCCGATGAGCCGGTCCTGGGCTTTCTGCCCAACTACCAAGGTCACAGAGCGGAACGCCATCAGACCTATCGCCGCCTCGACGATGGCCAGGCGGTCACCCTCTACATCGCATACTACGCAGCGCAACGCGAGAATTTCGAACTCGTCTCGTGGCGGAACCGACTGCTGGGGCGCGAGGCTGACGAGTCGCGCTGGATCGATCTGGGCATGCGCCGCGACGCGCTGCCGGAAGTGGGTACTGTCGTGCATGGCCGTTTGGTGCGCAATGACGAACGGCGGCTCGGTGTCTGGCACTGGTACTGGAGCAACGGGCGAGTCATCTCGAGCGACATCCTGGCCAAGGTTTTTCTCGCGGTCGATCACCTGACCGGTCAGCCCGACGATGCTGCCTTTATTGCGATCCATGCCGAAGACACCTTCGACGGCGCGCAGGCCAGGGAGGTGGTCGCATCCTTCATCCGAGATCATGCCAGCGCCATTGAGCGCACGCTGGAACAGGCCGAAGCCGTACGATGAGCGACGCCCGCCCGCTGATCATGCACGTCGTGTACAGCTTCGATACCGGTGGTCTCGAGAACGGTGTCGTCAATCTCATCAACCACATGCAGCCGGGGCTTTTCCGCCATGCGGTGGTGGCGTTGACCTCTTGCGCCCCCGCTTTCTGCACCCGCATAGAGCGTCCGGACGTGGCGTTGATCGATCTCAACAAACCGCCTGGCCACGCGTTTCGCCTCTATCCAGCGCTGTATCGGCTTTTCCGTCAGCACCGGCCTGCGATCGTTCACACCCGCAACCTGGCCGCGCTCGAGGCGCAGGTGCCGGCGTGGCTCGCCGGTGTACCGGCGCGAATCCATGGCGAGCATGGCTGGGACGTTGGCGATCCGCAGGGTCTCGGCCGCAAGAATCGCAGCTTGCGGCGCTTGTTTCGACCTTTCGTGCAGCGCTACGTGGCCTTGTCGGGGCATATCGAGGACTATCTTCACCAGGGTGTCGGCGTGCCTGCCGGGCGCATATCGCGCATCTGTAACGGCGTCGATATCGAGCGCTTCTGCCCGGGCGAGGGGAGGCGTGAGGCGCTGAAGGGCTCGCCCTTCAACGACCCGGGTTACTTCGTCTTCGGCACCGTAGGGCGTCTCACACCGGTGAAGGACCAAGCCGGCTTGCTCCATGCCTTTGCCCGGCTGCTGGAGAATCGGCCGGAACTGCGCGAACGTGCCCGTCTGATGATCGTCGGCGACGGGCCGCTGCGTGACGCGCTGGTTGCCGACATCACGGCGCTGGGCCTGCACGAGCACGTCTGGCTTGCGGGCGAACGCCGGGACGTGCCGGAAGTCATGCGCGCGATGAATGTGTTCGTGCTGCCATCACTTGCCGAAGGCATCTCCAACACCATTCTCGAGGCGATGGCCAGCGGCTTGCCTGTTATCGCCACCAATGTTGGTGGCAATGGTGAGCTTGTCGAGCACGGCCGCACCGGGACATTAGTCGCGGCATCGGACCCCGGTGTCCTTGCCGACGCACTGATCGCCTTTGCCGCAGCCCCGGAACGCGTCGCAGAAGCCGGTCGTGCCGCTCGCCAGCGTGCAGTCGAGCAGTTCAGCATCGGCCACATGGTCGAGCAGTATGAACAGTTGTATCTGGGCAAGGCCATGCCGAAGGGAGTGGCGGGGGTGAAATGGTGTTGAGGGCGGTGCGTTTCGCGTTCCGCTCAACACACCCTATGATGCTGTCTTCGCGGCTCACGCCGCTCCTGCCTGTCGTTCGAAAGCCGTGCCTGTGGGAGCGGCGTGAGCCGCAAAAGCCAGGCTTCGAAACCCTCGAACCGCATCATTCAACCACCACAAAACAACGGTAACAAACATGTGTGGAATCGCCGGACTCTTCGACCTTCGCGGCAAGCGCGACTTCGACCAAGCGCTGGTCGAACGCATGAACCAGGTGCAATTCCACCGCGGCCCGGACGAGGGCGGAACCCACTTCGAGCCCGGTGTCGCGCTCGCCCACCGTCGCTTGTCGATCATCGATCTTTCCACCGGCCAGCAACCACTGTTCAACGAAGACGGCTCGGTCGTCGTCGTCTTCAACGGCGAGATCTACAACTACCAGGAGCTGGTGCCCGAACTCGAAGCCCTCGGCCACATCTTCCACACCCGCAGCGACACCGAAGTCATCGTCCACGCTTGGGAAGCCTGGGGTGAAGACTGCGTGCAGCGTTTTCGAGGCATGTTCGCGTTCGCGCTCCATGACCGCAACCGCGGCGCATTGTTCATGGCGCGCGACCGGCTGGGCGTCAAGCCGTTGTTCTACGCCGAACTTGCGGACGGCACCGTGGCGTTCGGTTCCGAGCTCAAGGTGTTGATGCAGCATCCAGGGCTGAACCGGCGGATCGACCCGCATGCGGTGGAGGAGTACTTCGCCCTCGGCTATGTCGCCGAGCCGCGAACCATCTTCGAGGGTGCGCGCAAGCTCGGTCCGGGCGAACTGCTGACGATCCGCCGAGGTCAGTCCATGCCGGCACCGAGACGGTACTGGGACTTGCGGTTTACGCTGGACAATCCGATGTCGCTCTCGGACGCCGCTGCCGAGCTCACTGCCCGTCTGCAGGAGTCGATCCGCCTGCGCATGATCTCGGAGGTGCCCCTTGGCGCCTTCCTCTCCGGTGGAGTCGATTCCAGCGCGGTCGTCGCCCTGATGGCGGGCCTGTCGGACAAGCCCGTCAATACCTGCTCGATCGCGTTTGACGATCCCAAGTTCAACGAGTCGCAATTCGCCGACATGGTCGCCCAGCGCTACCGCACCGACCACCATGTCGAGACGGTTGCCGCCGATGATTTTGACCTTATCGACACCCTTGCCACGCTCTACGACGAACCCTACGCCGACAGCTCCGCGATGCCGACCTATCGAGTCTGCCAACTCGCACGCAAGCATGTCACGGTTGCACTGTCGGGAGACGGCGGCGACGAGAGCTTCGCGGGCTATCGGCGCTACCGCATGCATCTTGCCGAGGAGCGCCTGCGCTCAGCCATACCGCTGGGGCTTCGTCGCCCACTTTTCGGTATGCTCGGGCGGCTTTATCCGAAAGCCGACTGGGCCCCACGGGTGTTCCGCGCCAAGGCCACCTTCGAAGCGCTCGCGCGCGACTCGGTTGAGGCTTACTTTCACGCAGTGTCGATCCTGCGTGACGACATGCGCGACAAGATGTATTCCGACGGCTTCAAGCGCCAGCTCGCCGGCTACCAGGCGAGCGATGTCTTCCGCCAACATGCCGCCCAGGCCCGCACCGACGACCCGCTCGCGCTGGTCCAGTACCTCGATCTCAAGACCTATCTCGTCGGCGATATCAATACCAAGGTCGACCGCGCCAGCATGGCGCATTCGCTCGAAGTGCGTGAACCGCTGATGGACCACCCGCTCATCGAGTGGCTGGCGACCCTGCCATCCGGTCTGAAGGTCGACGGTCAGCAGGGCAAATACCTGTTCAAGAAGGCCATGGAGCCCATGCTGCCCAACGATGTGCTGTATCGCCCCAAGATGGGCTTCGCGGTACCGCTCGCCCGCTGGTTCCGCGGCCCGTTGAAGCAGAAGGTACGCGACGCCGTCCTCGGCGAAACCCTGGCCGCCAGCGGAATCTTCAAGCCGGCTTATCTTCAGCACCTGGTCGACGCCCATCAGTCCGGCGTCCGCGACTACAGCGCGCCCCTGTGGACCCTGCTCATGTTCGAAGCCTTTCTGCGCAATCAGGCTCAGTAGCGTGTGCCGGAAGGGCTGACCGCTCCGTTAAAATAGAGCGCTATCTGGTCGCTGATGAGATAATGCGAAGTTTATTCACTCAGCGAGCCTGCCAAAAGTGACAATCCTCGTAACCGGCGGTGCCGGATTCATCGGCGCCAACTTCGTGCTCGACTGGCTCGCACTGTGCGACGAACCGGTCGTGAACCTCGACAAGCTTACCTACGCCGGGAACCTCGAAACTCTGGCCAGTCTGCGCGAAGACCCGCGTCACGTCTTCGTGCGGGGCGATATAGCTGATGCCGAGCTCATCGAGAAGCTGCTTGTCGAGCACCGTCCGCGTGCGGTGATCAACTTTGCCGCCGAAAGCCATGTCGACCGCTCCATTCATGGCCCCGGCGAGTTCATTCAGACCAACGTCGTTGGCACGTTCCGCCTGCTCGAGGCGGTGCGAGGCTACTGGAGTGCGCTTGAGGAGCCGGAAAAGGCCGCCTTCCGCCTGTTGCATGTCTCCACCGACGAGGTCTACGGCACGCTCGCGCCCGACGCTCCGGCCTTTGCCGAAAGCCACCGTTACGAGCCTAACAGCCCGTATTCCGCCAGCAAGGCGGCCAGTGATCACCTCGTACGTGCCTGGCATCACACCTACGGTCTGCCGGTGGTCACCACCAACTGCTCCAACAACTACGGCCCGTTCCATTTTCCGGAAAAGCTCATCCCGCTGATGATCGTCAACGCGCTCGCGGGCAAGCCGCTGCCGGTCTACGGCGACGGGCTGCAGATTCGTGACTGGCTTTACGTCAAGGACCACTGCAGCGCCATCCGCCGGGTGCTCGAATCCGGCCGTTTGGGAGAGACCTACAATGTGGGCGGCTGGAACGAGAAGGCCAACATCGACATCGTCCGCAGCATCTGCGCGCTGCTCGACGAGATGAAGCCCCGTGTCGATGGCCAAACCTATACCTGCCAGATCACCCACGTCGCGGACCGCCCAGGTCACGACCGCCGCTACGCCATCGATGCGCGCAAGATCGAGAGCGAGCTTGGCTGGAAGCCGGCCGAGACCTTCGAAACCGGCATCCGCAAGACAGTACGTTGGTACCTGGACAACCCCGAGTGGGTCGCACACGTGCAGAGCGGGGCTTACCGCGAGTGGGTTGGGTTGCAATATGGTCGAGCCTGAGTTCGCGCCTCACGACGCTCCCACAAGCAGTGGTTGTCGCGTCACCCGATGCTTGTCCATCACCAGTGGGAGCGGCGTAAGCCGCGAATGCTGCGCTGACACTCCCTCGGAGACGCCATGAAAATCCTCCTCTTCGGACGTGAGGGCCAAGTCGGTTGGGAGTTGCAGCGGGCGCTGGCGCCGTTGGGCGAGGTGGTTGCGCTCGGACGGCAAGGCGCTGACGGCTTGTGCGGGGATCTCACCAGTCTGGCCGGCATTGCCGCCACCGTGCGTGCAGTCGCGCCACAAGTCATTGTCAACGCCGCGGCCTACACCGCTGTGGACCGTGCCGAGTCGGAGCCAGAGACCGCGATGCGGGTCAACGGCGATGCCCCCGCTGCACTTGCGATGGAGGCGGAACATGTCGGTGCCTGGCTGGTGCATTACTCCAGCGATTACGTCTTTCCAGGCAGCGGGAGCGCGCCTTGGACCGAGCATGACACGCCCGGTCCGCTGTCTGCCTATGGTCAGAGCAAGCTCGCCGGCGATACAGCGGTGCAGGCAGGTTGCACTCGTCACCTGATCCTCCGCACCAGCTGGGTGTACGGCTTGCACGGCGCCAACTTTCCCAAGACCATGCTGCGGCTCGCGCTCAGCCGCGACAGGCTAGATGTGGTCGACGACCAGATCGGCGCGCCAACCGGTGCCGAGCTCATCGCCGACATCACTGCCCACATGCTGCGCGACATTGACCGCAACCCGCAGGATGCGAGCGCCGGTGGGCTTTATCACCTCGCCGCAGCCGGCGAAACCAGTTGGTGGGCCTACGCCCGTTTCGTGCTCGATCGTGCACGGCGCGAGGGTTTGCCTCTGCAGGTGGCGCCGGAGCAGGTTCGCGGCATTCCGTCAGAAGCCTACGCAGCCCTCGCGCCCCGGCCGCGAAATTCGCGCCTCAACACAGAACGACTGCAATGTCGCTTTGGCCTGCGCCTGCCGCCCTGGGAGCACGGCGTGGCGCGCCTGGTCGACGAACTCATTCCCACGCTGAAGAACTCCCCATGAAACCACGCAAGGGCATCATCCTCGCCGGTGGCTCCGGCACCCGACTGCATCCGGCCACGCTGGCCGTTTCCAAGCAACTGCTGCCGGTGTACGACAAGCCGATGATCTACTACCCGCTCAGCACCCTGATGCTGGCGGGCATTCGCGACATCCTCGTCATCTCCACCCCGCAGGACACCCCGCGCTTCGAGCAACTGCTCGGCGATGGCAGTCAGTGGGGCGTGTCGCTGCAATACGCGGTGCAACCCAGCCCGGAGGGTCTCGCCCAGGCCTTCCTGATCGGTGAAGCCTTTCTCGACCGCCACCCCTGCGCACTGGTGCTTGGGGACAACATCTTCTACGGTCACGACTTCAAGCCACTGCTCGACAACGCCATGAATCGGGAGCAGGGCGCCACCGTGTTCGCCTATCATGTCCTCGACCCCGAGCGCTACGGCGTGGCCGAGTTCGCGCCCGATGGCAAGGTGCTGTCCCTTGAGGAGAAGCCGGCACAGCCCAAGTCCAGCTACGCGGTCACCGGGTTGTATTTCTACGACCAGCGCGTGGTCGAACTCGCCCGCAGTCTCAAGCCTTCCGCCCGCGGCGAGTTGGAAATTACCGACCTCAACCGCCTTTATCTGGAGCAGGGCAACCTGCAGGTCGAGATCATGGGGCGCGGCTATGCCTGGCTCGATACGGGCACCCACGACAGCCTGCTCGATGCCGGCCAGTTCATCGCCACCATCGAGAAGCGCCAGGGCCTAAAGGTCGCCTGCCCCGAGGAGATCGCCTGGCGCGCCGGCTGGATCGACACTGCAACGCTCGCCGCGCTCGCCGAGCCACTGGTCAAGACCGGCTACGGCCAGTATTTGCTCCGCCTCATCAATCGTCGGGTGTATTGAGCATGCAGATCAGAAAGCTCGCGATTCCCAATGTCATCCTCATCGAACCGCGCGTGTTCGGCGACGACCGCGGCTTTTTCTTCGAAAGCTACAACGCCCGCGCCTTCGAGCTCGCCACCGGCCTCGCGGTCGATTTCGTGCAGGACAACCACTCACGCTCCATGCGGGGGGTGCTGCGTGGCCTTCACTACCAGCTCCCTCCGCACGCCCAGGGTAAGCTGGTCCGAGTGGTACAGGGCGAGGTGTTCGATGTGGCAGTCGACATCCGGCGTGGCTCACCCACCTTCGGAAAATGGGTCGGCGCCACCCTTTCCGCTGACAACAAATGCCAGATGTGGATTCCGCCCGGCTTTGCCCACGGTTTTCTTACCGTTTCCGAAAGTGCCGAGTTTCTCTACAAGACCACCGACTACTACGCGCCAGAATCCGAGCGCTGCATCGCGTGGAACGACCCCGAAATCGGCATCCAGTGGCCAATCGCCACGGCGCCTCTGTTGTCCGCCAAAGACGCCGAGGGCGTCGTGCTGAGGAACGCCGAGGTGTTTCCTTAGGGCGTGTTCGCGGCTCACGCCGCTCCTACAGGTAGTGGAGGCGTATCCATCACTTGTAGGAGCGGCGCAAGCCGCGAACCTCTGCGAGTCTTCGAGCACAGACGCCAGCCCGCAGCCCCGGCGCTCGCCGATCACGCGCCTCCCACGAGCAGTGGTCACGCCTGCATCATCTATCCCAACCGTGCGCTATTCCCGCCCATGCAGGTTCGACGCGGTCTACAATCCGATCCCATGCGCATTCTTCACGTCTTCGATCACTCTCTTCCGCTGCACAGCGGCTACACGTTTCGGTCGGCCGCCATTCTCAGGGAGCAGCGGGCGCGGGGGTGGGAGACATTTCACCTCACGTCCCCAAAGCAGGGCGCGACCGACGCGGAGGTCGAAACCGCAGACGGGCTCGAGTTCCACCGAACGCCCCCAGTCCCCGGCGGCACAGGAGCAATTGGTCAACTGGCTCAGATGAAAGCCACCGAAGCGCGTCTCGAGGAACTCGCGCGCCATTTGCGTCCCGACATCATTCACGCCCACTCCCCGGTGCTGAACGCGATTCCGGCGCTGCGCGTGGGCGAGCGGCTCGGCATTCCGTCTGCCTACGAGGTGCGCGCCTTTTGGGAGGACGCCGCGGTTGATCACGGCACCACCCGCGAAGGCAGCCTGCGTTACCGAATCACGCGCGCCCTGGACACCTGGGCCTTTCGCCGCGTCGACCAGATCTTCACCATCTGCGAAGGCTTGCGCGCAGACATCGTCGCGCGCGGCATCCCGGAGAAAAAAGTCGTCGTCATCCCGAATGCGGTCGATGTGTCCAGCTTCCAGCTCTCTGGCCAGCCGGATCCCGAGTTACGCCGTCGGCTTGGCTTCGATGGCACTACGGTGCTCGGCTTCGTAGGCTCCTTCTACGCCTACGAGGGTCTGGACCTGCTGCTGCAAGCGTTCGCCGGCCTGTCTTCGTCCGACCCGGATCTTCGGGTGCTGCTCGTCGGTGGCGGGCCGCAGGAAGCCAATCTCAAGGCGCTTGCGAGCGAGCTGGGCATTGTCGACAAAGTGGTATTTACCGGTCGTGTGCCGCATGCCGAAGTCAGCCGCTACTACGATCAGATCGACCTGCTCGCCTACCCGCGTCACTCGATGCGACTCACCGAAATCGTCACCCCGCTCAAGCCCCTCGAGGCCATGGCGCAGGGCAGGGTGTTTGTTGCCTCCGACGTTGGCGGTCACAAGGAGCTCATCCGCGACGGCGAAACCGGCTATCTGTTCCGCGCTGGCAGCACCGAGGCGCTGGCTTCGGCGATCTCCAACGCGCTCGCCGCGAGAGAGCAGTGGTCGACAATGCGCCAGGCGGGCCGACACTTTGTCGAGTCGGTGCGCAACTGGCGCAACAGCATTGCCAACTACGCCCCCGCCTACGAGCGGATGGTGGAAAGTGCCCTGAAACGCAGCTGACACAACGCCCCATCACCTGCAGGAGCGGCGTAAGCCGCGAACACGGCGACTCATTGGGCACCTCGCTTACCACAAGCCAGCGCAGCCTTCGCCCCTCACCGGCTCCCACAATCAGTGGAGACCACTCCACAGGTGCACCCCGATCCGTGCGCAATTCCCGCCACGGCCTGCGCCAGCCGACCTACAATTACAGCTTATGCCGAACACATCGTCGCAAGCTGAGCCGCTGCTCTATCTCGTGCACCGCATCCCTTACCCTCCGAACAAGGGGGACAAGCTGCGTTCGTTCAACATCCTGCGCCAACTGGCGGGCAGATACCGTGTCTACCTCGGCGCCTTCGTCGACGATCCTGCCGATCTCGTGCATGTGCCCAGTCTTTCGGAGTGGTGCGAAGACCTCCACATCGAACGCATCGACCCCAAGCTCGCCAGACTGACCAGCCTGCGCGGTTTGCTTGCCGGCGAAGCGCTCAGCATCCCGTACTATCGCAACCGGGCCATGCGCGACTGGGTCGGTGACGTGGTGGCGCGACACAGCATCCGCAAGGCGCTCGCGTTTTCCGGGCCGATGGCGCAATACCTCGACCAGGCCGGTCTCGCGCGTCGTGTCATTGACTTCTGCGATCTCGACTCGGCCAAATGGACGCAATACGCGGCCGAGCGCACCTGGCCGATGTCATGGCTGTATCGTCGCGAGGGTGAGCGCCTCTTCGCCTTCGAGCGGAGCTGGGCGCAAAGGGCCGATGCCAGCACCTTCGTTACCGAGGCCGAGGCGGACCTTCTGCGGCGGCACCTGTCCACCACAGAGGCGAGTCGCATCCACGCGGTGCAGAACGGCGTTGACGCCGACTTCTTCTCGCCGCAACACGCGCTCGCCAACCCTTACCCGGACGGCGGGCCGAAGCTGGTCTTCACCGGCGCAATGGACTACTGGCCCAACATCGACGCAGTCACCTGGTTCGTCAAGGACATTCTGCCCGGCATTCGCGTCATCCACCCGGACGTGAGCTTCACCATCGTCGGCATGAACCCCACTCCTGCAGTACTGGCCCTCGGAGGCCCTGGCATTCAGGTCACCGGCACGGTGCCGGACGTACGTCCCTGGCTCGCCCATGCCGACCTCGTCGTCGCGCCATTGCGTATCGCCCGCGGAATCCAGAACAAGGTGCTCGAAGCCATGGCCATGGCCAAACCGGTCGTCGTGTCGGCGGCAGCGGCCACCGGATTGGCCGGTGAGAACGGCCGAGACTATCTTGTCGCCTCCACCTCCTCCGAGTTCGTCCAGTCGGTCGTCGAGTCAATCGCTGACCCGGTGGATGCTCAGCGTATAGGCTGCGCGGCCCGTGAGCTCGTATTGTCCCATTACAGCTGGGAGGCACATCTGAACGGCTTGCTGTACCTGGTGGGTGCTCACACGAGTGAGTCGGCGTGAACCGAGGTGCTTTGGGTTGATGTTTATTGATGATGTTGGTTACGATGTGTATCGTCATGAGCATCAATCCCGCACTGGAGGGTGCCATTCATGGAAAACGCACATATAAGAGCCACCAAGAGAGCGACCAACGTATCGTTGGACGAATCCCTCCTGTTGGAAGCCAAGACCTTGCGCATCAACGTTTCACAAGCCGCTGAAGCCGGGGTGGCGCGGGCGGTGGCGGAGAAGCGAGCGGAGCTTTGGGTTGCCGAAAACCGGAAGGCGTTCGAGTGCTGGAACGCTTACGTGGAAAAGAACGGGCTCCCGCTTGGCAAGTATCGGAATTTCTGATGACGCAGTTCACCGTCTACGAGAACGACGAAGGCCCAGGCTATCTCGTTGACCTGCAAGCGGAGATCCACAGTCATTTCGCGACGCGCGTGGTTGCACCGTTACTCCCGGTCGAGGACGTCCCAGACCATGCCTCCGGACTCAATCCAGTGTTCGAGATCGAAGGGCAGCGTTTCGTGATGGCCACTCAGGGCATGGCCGCGGTTCCGCTGGCTATCCTGAAGCGGCCGGTTTCGTCCCTTGCCCATCGGCGAGCAGAGTTCGTAGCCGCCATGGATCTCTTATTCCAGGGGTTTTGAGCAAAGGACCACGCTGGACCGCTTCAACCGCAAACGAACGCCCGTAGTCTCAGCCTCTCTGGCCGTGCCGCAGATTCAACACCCGTACACTCTCCGGCACAATCCGCAGCTCACGCTCGTAGCCCATATTGCGCAGATCGATGCGCCAGAGAATCTCGCCGGTCACTTGCTTGAGCACCTCGCGCCGTGCGGCCTGCCGTCGCCCCAGTCGACCATCGAAGAAGCGCCAGTCCAGCGCCGCCAAGGCGAGTGCGACCACGCCGGCGGGTGGGTGTCGGGTCAGGGCCACTGGATGCCCGCGAAGCGACACGGTGACCGTTTCGGCCTTTTCACCCACCTCGACCTGGTCGAAGTCAGTCAGTCCGTACAGAGCGCCACCGTGTTCGATCACCGTTGTCCAGCCGGCCAGATCGGCGTCTTGCCGCAAGCGAGCAAGCGCCACCCGGCGTGGCACGAGCTCGCATAACGCATCACCTTGCCCGCCTGCGTGCAGGGGCACCCCGCCGGCATAGCGAAGCTCCGCCTCGTTCAGGCTGAAAGCCTGCGGCAGCTGGCCGCGGGTGCTCAACACCAGACATCCGCCCTCAGCATTGCGCATGCACAATACGCCCGCTTGCCGGTCGTGAAACACCCCCGGCTCATCACCCCGCCAGGCAACGCGATGAGTGGCAAGCACCTCTGCATCGACCGGCCCCAGCCAGCGGCAGATTGCCGTTACCGCTGCCGTCCACGCGTTGTACACCGTCAGGTGCATGTAGTTGTCCCAGCCTGCGTCACCCTGTTGGTGCCCAAAGGGGTCGAGCCACAGCAGGCCGTCGTCCCGCCGCTGCGCGCCAACGCGACGGGAAAGCGCAGTCACCGGGGAGTTTGCGTCATCCTTGTCCAGCCCTAGCAGCACCATCGCGCCCAGCAGGCAGGCGTCGCCGAATAGCGCATGGTTGCTGCGTCCCAGCCCCCCGGCGTAGCCCGCCGCATCCCAGCAATGTACCAGCCATCCGAATAATCCGCGCAAGTGCGCGAACAAGGCCGGGCAGGGGCGCAGCCGTGCCGCCAGCGCGGTCAGCAGCAAGGCCTTGTGGTGATAGGCGAAGGGCGTGGCCACCCTTCCGCCGGCTGCCGGTTGGGCAGGGTAGTCGATGAAGGCTCCGTCGCGGGTGGTCCAGCGCTCGAGTAGGTCGCAAAACGCTTGTTGTTCAGCGGCTACCTGCGCATCAGGCGCCTCGATCAGGCGCGAGAGTTGCGCCAGCAGTGCCCAGTTGTTCGAGGGGTAGTCATGCGCCAGCGTGCAGCGCGCATGTGCGGCTTCGATGCGCGCGAGCTGAGCCGCACTGGCGCCGCGCGCTTCGAACACCTTGCTGCAGAAGCCCAGCAGCAGGCGGTTGAACGGCAAATGCCCGATCTGCTTCGAGTCCAGCTCTGCCCATGCGTCAAGCGGGGCCAGCGCATCGTCCAGCGAGGTTTCCGGATCGCAAGCCATCGCGAGCGCGAGGCTGACCTGTGCATAGTGGTCGCTTGGAGTGGGTGCATTGTCATGCGGATCGTGCAGGGTGCCCGCATCGTTCAGCAAGGCCACCAGCGCCGGCAGCAAACCCTCGTGCAGCTCGCTGAGCGCGGTGTTCATCAGGGGCCGGTTCACGTCATCAGCGTGCGCAGCAGGCGCAGCCCGAAGCGCCCTGGTGTTCGATCCCACGGCGTGAAACGCGGTAGCTGGAAAGGATCGGCGCCGACCCGTGCCGCAGCTGGCGCGGTAGACACGGCAAGCTCGAAACCGCACTCCCGTGCCATTGCCGCGTGCCGCGCGTCGTAATCCTTGCCTGGTCGCCCGTTAGGGTAGGCGAACAGGCGGACCGGCCGCTCAAGCCGTGCCTCGAGGTCATGTTTGCCCGCCAGGATCTCCTCTCGCGCGGCGCCGTCCTCCAGCCGAGTCAGTATCGGGTGGTTGCGCGTATGGCCACCGATCTCCACCCCGGCAGAATCGGCCAGCTTACGCAGTTCGTCGGTGGTCATCATCAGGTCGTCCGGTAGGCTCACGCCAAATCGCGAAGCCAATGCCTCGACCGACTCCTGCCGCTGCGTCATCTGTTGATACTTGAACTGCCCGATCAGCTTGTGGATGAGTCCGATGCGGCTCTCCGCGCCATTCAGCGCCACCACTCCGACACCGACATCGGTCAGATCG
>NZ_WTVM01000041.1 GCF_012910885.1 Azoarcus taiwanensis
GGGGTGGGGCGGCGGCGCGCGTGGCACTATCAGTCGAAATCGCCGCCGCCCCCCATTCTTCCACGCGCGGCTTGGAAGAATGATTCCCGCTCCTTGACTCTTCAGATCCCTTTTTATGGCTCTGATTGCCACCAATAGATGAATTCTGCGAAGTAAGGTATGTCTGCTCTACATACTGACACGCATCACGCAGTGCATTGCGCACAATGTCCGTGATACTCATCTCTAGATTCTGCTGTTGAAGCAGCTCCTGCGCGGCTTCAAGTCTGCTCTTCTCGCTTACTGGAATACGTACAGTGATCTGCACTGATCCACCGTCGCCGTCTTTAGGACGAATGAATCCAGGCATTTGAGTCCAGGGCAATCGCACCTTCATGTCATAACTCCGAGCAGTTCGGCACGGAACCTGTCGGAGGTGGCGGCTAGCATCCGCTTTGTCTTGATGCTGCCCTTGCGTGAAGTGTTCATCCGAAGGAGGTTCATCACGATGTGGCGAACGATAGCGAAATTGTTGGCGGCAAAGCCGGTACGAACGGTCGATTGGTCCTCGTTGAACTGGACGTCGAGGCACCAGTGAAGTCGGTTCTCCACTTCCCAGTGGCTGCGCACCGCATGGGCGATGCGCCTTGCATCTGCCGGCAGGGAACTGATGTAGTAGCGTCGCTCGCAAGAGCGCTTGCCAGCGACGGTGCGCTCGCGCTCAATAATCGCGAAGCTCTTCAGGTCCGCCCACTGCTCGGCCTTGTAGAGGCGTTCGACTGCATTGAAGGCCCAGCAGCGGCGCACTTCGCTGCGGCCATGTCCGTCGTCGGCAGTTTCGCTGGTGGACGTCGGGGCGAGTTTGCCCCCCACGCCGGCCTGCGCGAGGAGAAAGGATTCGACCAGCTTGGGATGATTGTCCTTCACGCACAGCACGTAGTCGGCGCCACGGTTGCGAATCGTACGCGCAATGCTCGCCTGGGCGCCCATCGCATCGATGGTGACGACACAGCCTTCGAGCGCGAGCGTGGCCAGCAACTCCGGGATGGCGGTGATCTCGTTGGATTTCTCGGCGGTCGCCGTCTGCCCGAGCACCAGACCAATATCTGCGGCAAACGCGCTGACCATGTGCAAGGGCTTGGCCTGGGCCTTGGTCGTGCTTCGTCGGCTGGTCTTGCCGTCGATTGCAACCACGGTGTCGCTGTCCAGCGCGGGAATCAGCTGGCCGACCCAGCGCCGAAATGCAGCCTCGAATTCGCCAGGATCCAAGGCTGCAAACACGCGTCCGAACGTGTCGTGCGAAGGAATCCCGTTCTCAAGCACCAGAAAGCCTCGCAGCCAGTCGATGCGCTCCTTGGCCCACGCCTCGATCTCGGAGAATTCGTCCGCGCTGCACAGCACGGCGCATACCGCCACCGTGAGCAACTCTGCCAAATCGTGCCTGACCTGGCGAGTGCTGCGCGGGTCGGAAATCGAGACAAGCACCTGCATGAGCGGCATCACTTCCCTCGTCTTCATGGGAACCCCAAAAGACGAGGAAACTACACAATTTCGTATGCTGTGAACAGCGGTTTCGTAAGTGCATGACCGTGAACGCTATTTTGGATGCTGCTATGTCAGGTAGGTGCGATTGCCCTGGCATTTGAGTCGTCGTAACGAGCGGGTGTCTTTTGCGAGACATGATCATCTCCTGTTGATTGAACACACAGAGATGATGCAAGAGCTTTTCGGTGGTCTGTATAGCGTATAACCTGATTCGAATAGATGATTTCGCGGAATTCTTATGGCTCGACCAAGCAAACTTGATAGTTGGAGTGCTTCAGATGCATTCCGGATTCGTGCTTGGTTTAGCAGCGTTTACTACACGCTATTACCAGAACAGAATCAGGTAGTGGCCGCACAGTTGGAGCGATACCTGCAGCATACGCACCACCCTGTTTCTGCTAGTCGTCTATCTGCATGGCGTAACGGGACTGACCGGCCGAGCGAGGACTGGATAATGCGGTTTCGCCGCTTGAACACAGACACAGCAGCCGCTCAGGCATGGTTGCGCAGGGACTATCCGGAGGGCGCGGGCTCATATCAATTGCTGCTTTACGTGCTTGATCGAGTACTCGACGAAGAATGTTCAGTAGGGGAGCTCAAAGACTGTCTCGAATCGATTACCTCTGTATGGTTGCCTCGCCACCGAGCTGGCAGATCAGCTGAACGGGGGCACGCAGCCGGTGGGTGGGCGATCGAGCCGCTCAATGAGTTCGCGATTGATTGCGGGCAAGTCGCCCGGTTGCGTGTGACGGACTGGCTGAGCTGGCTGCCGTTCATGCTTGGCTTGGCGTCGTTGCTCATGCCCGGACATGCCAGCTCAGCGTACAGATCAGCTGACATACATCGTGTAGATCCATGTCCAGAGCTGATGAAAGCATGGGCGTACCAGGTAATCTGTATTGCATGCCTTATCAGAGCGATTGATCGCAGGTCAATGCCCGACATTCATATGTATGATCGTGCGCCAGAATGGATACAAGCCGTGATCATCGAACATTACATGCTGGACACGAGAAGCGCATCAGCTACGGTCAGAAGACTAGCGTCCATGCTGAACGAAGTGAACGTGGAAGATGCTCAGCTTGTTGCGAGAGCACTTTCGCTGGCACGGACACTTGTGCATGACGAAATGTTGCGTCTTGGCAGCCCGCTGTCAGTCTTTGCTCGTTCGTATGCATCGATTCGGCTGGCGGAAGTGTAGCAATAGCTGGTAATGGTTGGTTGTCGATGGCGAGTGATAGCTATTGATAGCCGTATTCTGAAGTCTTGTGGAATTGACGGCATGTTTCTGTGATCGACCGCATGAATGAGTTGGAATCGTTCTCCTTATAGCGTCAATCGCTGCACTCAAGAAGAGGTTGCCAAAATCTGCTCAATTGCCTTCAGTCTGAGAGCACTATGCTATTCACTGGCTGTGCTACCCAGCGCCAGAAAGAGAGGGCGGCGGCACTATGTATGAGCTCTTCATGCACAGGGCTATCGTGGCAGTTTGTGATCCGGAATGTATTCAACTAGCTGTTCGATGGGGCAGTCGAAGTACGCGCAAAGCTTGTCGATGACTTCGATGGTGGGATTCGCATCTCGTTTGAAGTTCGCTAATGCGGACAACGTGTTTCGATGAATGCCGGTCGCTTGCGAGAGTTCGACAAGTGTTGTCAGTTTTCCATCGCGGAACTGCTTCTCTGATAGCAGTTCGCGTAGTTTGAATTTGAGCATTGGGAAGTAGCGAAATAGCGTTGACAATTATAGAGATGTACAGTATAGTACGCATACACACAACAACATATGTGGTGTGCGTTGATAAGTGTAATTGGTGATTAGGAGAACGACAATGAACACATTGTGCGGCATTTGTGTAGCTGGGGGGCTACTAGGCATCCCCCGCGTCGGAGGCGTCCGGTGCGGGGGATGGCTGGGGCATATGCCTTCAGACCAGCACGCACAGGGAGTTCATGATGTCTTTCCAATCGCAAGCACATTCGTTCGACGAAAAGCGTAAGTTCGTATATTTTCTTCAAGACCCGGTCACCGGGCGCGTCAAGATCGGGCACACCCGTAGGCCGGGGGCCCGCATTTCCAGTCTCGCTAGCCGTCACCCGACTATTGATCTGGCGAATTCGGCACTGATCGAAACAGATACTCGCGCGCTTGAGTATGTGCTGCACGGTGTGTTCAAGTACGCACACAGACCACTCGCCGTATATTCAGACGGGGGTACGGAATGGTTTGATGCTGCAGTGTTCGAAGACGCAATTGCGTTCGCAAAGTCTGTCGGGGAGGTTCGCGGCAAAGACTACCCCCTGATCCGCGATCTGACCGAGATGGTCCAGATGCATCGAAGCAAGAGCGCTGAACGGTGGGCCAGGGATGTTCGCCAGACAGCTGTACCGGCGCCTCTTCCACGGGATGCCTCATTGTATGCGTTGGCTGATGCTGCCTTCGAACGTGTCATGCATTGCATTGACATTCTCGGCGAGCGTGGGCTGGAGTGTCTTGTCACTGATGGGTTGCATTGGGCGATTGAACGTGTTGTCGATCGCGACGACGAGCCGGAGTACTGGACCGATGCATGGCGTGCGCCCCATAGTTGGGCGAACCGGCTGTGGATTGCATCGCACGTCGTTGGTCCGGATGGGCCCGACTACGGCCGTTCGTTTCATGGATTCATCGGTACGACTTTCGTGCGGGCTGGCGACAATGCGCGGGAGTTCGTTCACTTGCCGAATCGGTGGCAGCAACTCGCCGCGCGCGGTGATCAATCGGCCGAATCACGTTTCTTCGGTCATCTGCAGGAAACGCTCGCCGGTCTGAAGGTGCGGTACGTTCCGATTGATGCAGATCCGTTTGGCGTCTCGCCAGCGGCTGAACAGTAAGAGGAGCCGACGATGATTACGGTCACGTCGGCACGCGGGGCCGAGCCCGCGATCGACACTGTTGGCATTGGACGCAGCACATCCGTTGCAAGACTGCGCGACACGGTCGCAGAGCTTCGTCTGCGCTTGCAGGCTGCGCGCTCTGATCCGGAACGACGAGCGGAGGTCGGCTACGACAGAGGTAAAGTCGTACGCATTTTTGACCCCACTATTCGTCCTGGCAAGAGTCTTTCAGCTGAGCGAGACGTAGTAAGGCGTCACGATGACATTCTCAAGATCTTGCGAGAAATGGGGCCGTTCCGCTTGGTCGGAGCCCTGGCCGGCCCCGAGCTTGCGGAGAAGTTGGAGCATCTGCTGAATACGCATCCGAACTTCCGGGAGGCGACCGAGTTTCTTCTGCAAGAAGAAGCGCTGGCGCGCCGCCGCGGGACTGGCATCTGCGGAGTGAAGCTCTTGCTCCATGGAGCTCCAGGCGTCGGAAAAACAGACTATGCGTTGCGTGTAGCTGAAGTGCTCGGATTGCCGTTCCAGGTAATCGGAATGAGTAGTGCGCAGGCAAGCGCTTCGTTGGCCGGATCCGAAGAGTACTGGGGGAATACGCAACCGGGATGCGTCTGGCAGTCTCTGGTGGTGGCGGGCCTCTCCGGAGGGCAGGTGGGACTCTCCGGAGGGCAGGGCATAGCTAATCCTTTGTTTGCCTTGGACGAAATAGAGAAAAGCAATCGAGGTGCTGGCGATCCTCTGGGTGCGCTCTATCAGCTTCTTGAGGATACGACTGCACGTGTCTTCGCTGACAAGTCCGTGCCTTGGCTACCTGTTGATGCGTCGAACGTGAATTGGTTCGCGACGGCAAATGATGTCAGCGCCCTTCATCCGGCGATCCTCTCCCGCTTTGTGTTGATCGAGCCGGATCCGTTGACTACTGATCAACTCAGAGAAATCGCACAGAGAATCTACAAGCAGATGCTCAACGAGTTCGGCTTGACTGATGAACTCGAGAATTCTTTGCATGTGGACGCACTCGATCGACTCGCGGAGTGCAGCGTAAGAGACATCAAGCGAACGCTGCGACAGTCGATTGCGTTGGCGCTGCGGGAAAATGAGCGCTGTGTTCGGATTCCCGTTCCTCGGAATAGCAGCCGGCGAAGGCCCGTAGGATTCGTTGGTTAAGGGGGCGCTCATGAATATGCAAGATCCGAAGGATTGGTTCAGGCTGCTTCAGATTCGTGAAGGAGATAGCGCAGATCTGATCACGAAAATGAATGAGCAAGTACAGCTGATGACTCGCGCGAAATACCCGCACACAAATGACTATAAGAACGAGGAGGTGCCGGCAAAATACGGTGCCCGGCTTGACGCGCTGACATCTGACGATACTCCGGCATTTGATCCGACACTGCCGATTGCGGCTCTCAGTATCTGGGAACGAGCGCTGAGAACTGCAACAGTTGATGTCGGTGGTCGCTTGGTAGCTGACACGCTACTGGCTCACGAGTCAGATGAGCAACTTCGAAAGCGCTGGAGCGACTGGTTCGATAACGGCGATTATTGGCCTCGTTTAGTAAAACAGAACTGGGTACAAATCGTACGTGAAGCAGCGGTGGTGCTGGAGGAATGGGCAAAGGGCGAAGGTATGAGGCAGGTCGATGGAGCCAGTGAAGTTGTTTCTGCTGTGGCATCTAGCGTGCGGGAGCTGTCATTCACTGACATTGTTCCAGCGGATTTGATTAAATCTACAGGTATGGACGGTGAGGAGCGTTTCGGTTCCGATTGGTGAGTCCTCCTTAACTCTCAATGTAGCGGCTCATTGCGTGCGGTTGTCTATTAGGAACGGAATGGATATGCACCACAGGCATTCGTACAGTTAAAAAAGTTTTAGAGCATGCTTTACATTCAAAAAATCAGATGCTAGCATCAACTCACATAAAGCTTATGGGTCTAAGTAATTGACTTGGTAAGTTCTGTGACGTTTCGCTTGGCGCCTTATAGGTGGCATCTGAAACTGAGTAGATCCGTGAGGTTGCGATTCCGCCGTATAGGCGGCTTAGAAAGTTTTGTTTTTCACGGAGAACACTCCCTTCCGCCGTATAGGCGGCTTTAGTAAAAGAGGAGCCCCGGCTTAATCAGCCGGGGTTTCGCTTATTTGGGTCAATCACTTTGTGACGCTGCCGCACCAGCAGCAACAAGGGCTGCTCCGGTTACCGTGTAGTGGGTGGCCGTGCGTATGCGTATCACTTTGCCCACACCCGGTGGTAGTCGAGGCAGGCAATGGCGGAGATGACGTGCGGGCGGTCCACACGGGCGGTGGTGCGGAACGCGGTCTTAGCCAGTATGGTCGAGTGACCGCTTGCTATTTCAGGCTACGGCCGGATCTGAGCCCTTTGAACTCAACCTCACAGACCTACCGAGGTCCTACACCGCACACCGGCTTCTACGGCGGGTGACCGAATAGGCCGGCCATTAATGGCGACTGCTCACTGGCAGGTCGTCGGCCGAAGGGGCCGTTCAGCTTGTGCCCAGCGAGCGGCGGCAATGCCGACGACACCGGTCGCCGAGCGCTCAAACGAGGTTGAACGGCAGGTCTCTGATACCTCGAGCTCACCCTATCGACCCGTTGCTGTCATCCGCTCACACGTAGCCATCCGGCAGGTAACCGAGCAGAGAGGTCACAAAGCAAAGCAAACGGCCGACTCCACTTCGGCTTATGTGGGCCGGCTGCGGGTCGTTGGCCCCATCGGTCACTCGCCAGGTGCTGTCAGTGCAGACCAACACATGAACGCACGAAAACGACCGCCCGTGCTCGATCCATTTTTGCACATGCACCCCGTTCTGGATGATCCATTAACGTTTCTCGAGGAACCTTGCGGGAAGGGTGATCGTGAAGACAGTTCCGGTCGATTCCGAATTTAGATCGATGTAACCACCGTGCGCCTCGACAATCGAGCGCGTGATCGAGAGCCCGAGGCCGGAGCCGTCACTTTGGCGGAGGCGTGACGGGTCCGCCCGGTGAAAGCGCTCGAAAACCAGCGGCACCTGATCCGGCGGGATCGGCTCGCCAGGATTGCTGACCGCGAGCTTAACCTGTCCGACATCAGCCTGGATCGCCACTTCGACGGTTTCGCCGAGCGGCGTGTGCCGAATCGCGTTCGACAAGAGATTGGACAGCGCGCGGCGCAGCATCAGCCGGTCGCCGATGACCTGGCCGGCGCCAGACAGCTTCATCCGGATGCCCTTCTCGTCGGCAAGCGCCTCGTAGAACTCCAGCAAGGCAGCCCCCTCCACTTCCAGCGCGACAGTTTCGGCGGGTTTGGGCAGCAGGCCGTTGTCGGCCTTGGCGAGGAACAGCATGTCAGCAATCATTCGTGCCAGCCTATCGAACTCCTCGAGGTTGGAGTGCAGCACTTCGCGATATTCGTCGGCCGAGCGGCTACGGGATAGCGCCACCTGGGTTTCGGTCATCAGATTGGAGACGGGTGTGCGCAACTCGTGGGCGATGTCGGCCGAGAACTCGTTCAAGCGCCTGAACGAAGCTTCCAGACGTTCGAGCATGCCGTTGAAGGCTTCGACCAGCTCACGCATCTCGGCCGGTGCATCACGCTCGGACAAGCGTTCTCCCAGACGCTCTGCCGACAAGCGGCTGGCCGTGGCGGTGACCCGGCGCATCGGTGCAAGCCCCTTCTTCGCCGCCAACCAGCCCAGCATGGCCGCGAGCACGGCGGCGGCCGAAATGCCCAGCCCGAGCTGAACCCGCATCGCGCGCAGAAAGTGCGCATGGTGCGACGTGTCTAACCCAAGCAGGACTTCGGCTGCGACGGACTCGGGCAAACGCACCTGCACCGTGGCCGCTTTGCCAATGAAGGGGGTGCCACGGGCGTCCCGCCATTTCATGAGTTCGGCGCCCCGGCGATCCGGGGCCGGCACTGTCAGCGAGGCGAAACGATCGTCAAGTACCGCGTGCTGCCAGTCGCGTGCGGGAATGCTGAGACGAAGCGCGACCGTGTCATGGCCGGCGAGTGCGTCATCCAGCCGGCCGGGCAGCAAGGCCAGCGCGTCGTCAGAGCCGGTCGTGGCGAGCAGGGTCTCGACGGCAACCAGTTTGGCGGCGAGCTCGTGCTGGTCGAGCTCATCGAAATGCGCCGACACCGCCCGATCGACTGCGATGCCGACGACGATCAGCAGCCCGCTTGCCATCGAGGCGAACAGCGCCGCAAGCCGCGCGGTCAGCGAGAGTCCGCCGGTTTCGGCGACGCTCATGCTTGGCCGTCCGCTTCTAGCACATAGCCCATGCCACGTACCGTGCGGATCAGTTTGGGTTCGAAGGGGTCATCCACCTTGGCCCGTAGCCGGCGCACCGCGACTTCGATCACGTTGGTGTCGCTGTCAAAGTTCATGTCCCAGACCTGGGAGGCGATCAGCGAGCGCGGCAGCACCTCGCCCTGGCGGCGCAACAGCAGTTCGAGCAGACCAAACTCCTTGGCCGTGAGATCGATCCGCTGGCCACCACGCGTGACCCGGCGGCGCATCAGGTCGAGTTCCAGATCGGCCGCACGCAACACCTCGGGCTCCTTGTTCTTGCCCCGGCGCAACAGCGTGCGCACCCGCGCGAGCAGTTCGGAAAAGGCAAAGGGTTTGACGAGGTAGTCATCGGCGCCGAGCTCCAGGCCGTGAACCCGGTCTTCGACCGAATCGCGGGCGGTCAGGAACAGCACCGGCATCTCGCCACCGGCGCGGCGCACCGCCTGCAGAATGGTCCAGCCATCGACACCGGGCAGCATGACGTCGAGCACCAGCAAGTCGTAGTCGCCGGTCAGTGCGAGATGCATGCCGTCAATGCCCTCGCGCGCGAGATCGACGACGAAGCCCGCCTCGCTCAAGCCCTGGCGCAGATAGTCGCCGGTTTTCAGCTCGTCTTCGACGATCAGAATCTTCATTCGTCATTCCTGCTGCGTGTGATGAACCGATTCTGCCAGCCCCAAGCGCACTCCGCGCACACATTACAAAGATGTAATCCGCGCGTCAGCTTGTCGTTCGGAAGCCCGCCTCATCATGCACCGGTCGATGGACGCTTCGTACTCCGCAATCCGAATCCGGCCACGATCGCCCACGCTTTTATCGAACCCTGGAGGAGTCACCTCAAATGAAAACCCTGTCTTCCGCAGTCCTCACAGCCGCGCTCGTCATCACCGGTTTCGGTGCGAGCCAGGTGTTTGCACAAGCCGGCCACGCCGGAAATCACCGTGGCCACGCACCGGCTGCCGTTGCAACCGAACCCACGGCCTCGGGCCTGTCCGAAGGGACGATTCGCCGGGTCAATGCCGACGCCGGTACCGTGACCATCGCCCATGGCCCGCTCGCAAACCTCGACATGCCGCCGATGACGATGACCTTCCGTATCAGTGGTGAAGCCTCGCTCGACGGTCTGGCCAATGGCGACAAGGTGCAATTTGCCGCAGACAAGGACGGCGACGAGTTTGTCGTGACCGCGATCGAGAAAGCCGCCGATTGATTCGGTTACGGGGCCGGCGAGCGCCCCGCACCCACGTTCCATGCCTGCGCGAACTACCCTGCCATGAACCTGATCCGCTTCTTTGACCGCCCGACCAGAACCAGGGCGTTGTGCGCGGCCACTCTGGCCCTGGTCTGGAGCACGACCGTCCTCGCCGATGCACCGCCAGCCGGCCCTGCGCTCGGCGCCGATCTCGACACATTGATCGCCCACGCGCGTGAGCACAATCCAGCCCTCGGCGCGAGTCGGCTGGATGCCGCCGCCGCCCGCGAACGCGTGATATCGGCGACCGGCCTGCCCGACCCGCGCTTCGAGATCGAGCTGATGGACGTCACCAACTCGATGAACCCCGGGCGCTCGGCTTCGCTGGTGCCCGGCGAGGTTGGCACCACCACCCTGCGGGTGACGCAGATGCTGCCCTATCCGGGCAAGCGTGCGCTGCGTGGGGAAGTGGCCCAGGCGCTCGCCGACGGATATGCGGCAGATGTCGAGCAGACCCGGCTGGACATCGAGGGGGCCATTCGCCAAGCCTTTATCGCCTACTTTCGTGTGGTCGATCAGGCCCGCATTCTGGAACAGACGATTGCACTGAACGAAAGCCTCGAAGCGCTGGCACTCAGCCGCTACGCGCTGGGCCTCGCCAGTCAGCAAGAGGTGCTGCAGGTTCAGGGCGCGCTGTCTTCGCTCAGGCTCGAGGCGGTCGAACTCACGCGTCGCCGCGCCAGCGCACAGGCAAACCTGAATGTCTTGTTGCCCCGGGCGCCGGACGCCCCCCTGTCCGCGCCGGTGGCCTTGCCCCCCTTGCCACCGCCGGCCGCGCTCCACGCCCTCATCGAGCAGGCATCCGCACAGGCTCCCGCACTTGGCCGCAGTCGTGCGCAAGTGCTTGCCGCAGAACGCAACAGCGCGCTGACCTACCGCGAGCGTTACCCGGATTTCGGCGTATCGATTGCCAACAACCGCCCGCGAGGCGGGCGTGAGAGCTGGGACGTGATGTTCGAGCTCAACATCCCGCTGCAGCAAGGCAGTCGGCGTGCGCGGGAACGCGAAGCGGAGTATGCCCGCGCCGCAGCCGAGGCCCGGCGGGAAGCCACCGAACACCAACTGGCCGGGGCGGTGGGCGAAGCCCATGCCGCACTCGAGGCCCGTCGCGCACAGGCTGCCCTGATTCGCGACACGCTACTGCCGCAAACCGAAGCCGGGCTCGCCTCGGCACGCGCCGGCTACGAGACCGGCAGCATCGATTTCGCCGCCGTGCTGGCGGCCCAACAGCGCGTCCTGAACACCCGCCTCACCTTGCTCGACGCCGAGGTCGAAGCCGCGCTCAGCGCCGCCACGCTTGAACAACTTCTGGGAAGCTCACTGTGAAACCCGCCCTCAAACCCACGCTGATCGTCACCGCGGTGGCAGTCGCACTCATCGCCGGCTATCAGATCGGCCAGCACACCTCGGCGGCCGATCACGGGCATGCATTCGATGCTCATGCCGCGCCCGCTTCCGACGCCGCAACGAGCGAACCCGGCGAGCGGGTCATCCTCTACTACCGCAACCCGATGGGCCTGCCCGACACCTCCCCGGTGCCAAAGAAGGATTCGATGGGCATGGACTACATCCCGGTCTATGCCGATGAACAGGGCGACGATGTCGGCACCGTGCGGGTCAGCCCGGCACGCTTGCAAAGCCTGGGTGTGCGCACCGCCGCAGTGGAATACCGCACGCTCGATGCCGCGCTCCGCGCAGTCGGCCGGATCGAGCTCGACGAGCGGCGCATCCACGATGTGTCGCCACGTTTCGAGGGCTGGATCGAGCGCCTGCATGTGAATGCGACCGGCGACCCGGTGCGTCGCGGGCAAGCGCTGTTCACCGTGTATAGCCCGGAGCTGGCCTCGGCGCGTCAGGAGCTGGCGATTGCCGAGCGACTGGCCAGCACGGCGGCTGCGGACCCTGTGGCGCAACAGGGCGCGCAGCGTCTTGCGGACGCGGCACGTGCGCGTCTGCGCAACTGGCAGGCAGGGGGAGCCAGTGGCAACAGCGTGGTCTTCAGCGCTCCGGCCGACGGCATCGTGCTCGAGAAGGCCGCGGTCGAAGGCATGCGCTTCACGCCGGGCATGCCGGTCTATCGTATCGCCGACCTGTCGAGCGTGTGGGTGCTCGCCGACGTGTATGAGCAGGATCTCGCCCGCATCGCCCCGGGGCAGCCGGCGCGGGTGGGTATCGACGCCTATCCGGGGCGGCATTTCGACGCCCGGATCACCTACATCTACCCGACCCTCAACGCCGCGACGCGGACGACGCCGGTTCGGCTCGAACTCAGCAATACTGACGGCCTGCTGCGCCCCGGCATGTTCGCGCATGTGGAACTGCTCACCGGCGGCGACGCAGCCCGCCTGACCGTGCCCGACTCGGCCATCATAGACGACGGCCAGCGCCGAATCGTGCTCATCGCCGAGGGTGAAGGCCGGTTCCGCCCGCAAGTCGTCGAGACCGGACTGCGCAGCCGTGACCATGTGGAGATCCTGTCCGGCCTCGACGGTGACGAACGGGTCGTGGTGTCGGCCAACTTCCTGATCGACGCCGAGAGCAATCTGCAGGCGGCACTAGCGAGCTTTGGCGAAGGCGACCCCGAGCAAGGGCCGGCACGCTATGAGACCCGCGGCGCGTTCGAGGACTACTTCGACGACACCGGCAGCGTGATGCTGATGCATGAAGCGATCCCCGACCTGCACTGGCCATCGATGACCATGGAGTTCGGCCTGGCCGACCCGGCGCTGGTCGAGGGGCTGGCCCCGGGCACACCGATCCGCTTCGCCTTCGAGGACCGGGGCAATGGCGAGTTCGTCGTCACCGATATCGTCCCCGAGGCTGCCGACGGCCACCGCCACGAGGGCCACTGACATGCTCAATCGTCTCATCGAGTGGTCCGGGCGCAACGTCTTCATCGTCGCGCTGGCCACGCTGTTCCTGATCGGCGCCGGCCTGTACGCGATCAAGAACACCGCGCTGGACGCGCTGCCGGATCTGTCCGACGTGCAGGTCATCGTGTTCACCGAGTTCCCCGGCCAGGCGCCGCAGGTGGTCGAGGACCAGGTCACCTATCCGCTCACCACCGCGATGCTGTCCGTGCCCGGCGCCCGGGTGGTGCGCGGCTTCTCGATGTTCGGCGCGTCCTACGTCTATGTGATCTTCGAGGATGGCACCGACATCTACTGGGCGCGCTCGCGGGTGCTGGAATACCTCAGCTCGGCCGCCGGGCGGCTGCCGCAGGGGGTGGCACCGCAGATCGGGCCGGATGCGACCGGCGTCGGCTGGGTGTACCAGTACGCATTGCTCGGCCAGGACAAGGACCTCGGCGAGATGCGCAGCCTGCAGGACTGGTACGTGCGCTATCAGCTGAGCCAGGCCCATGGGGTGTCGGAGGTCGCCAGCATCGGCGGCTTCGTCAAGGAGTTCCAGGTCGTCGTCGACCCGCACCGGCTGGCGAGCTACGGCATTCCATTGGAGCAGGTCGGGAGGGTCATCGGCGCGTCGAACCGCGATGTCGGCGGCCGGGTGATCGAACTGGCCGAAAAGGAATACATGGTGCGTGGCCGCGGCTACCTGCGCGGCATCGAGGACATCGAGGCGCTGGTGCTGGGCAACGACCGCGGCACACCGGTGCGTGTCAGTGACGTCGCGCGGGTGGAGCTGGTGCCGGCGGGACGACGCGGCATCGCCGAGCTCAACGGCGAGGGCGAAGTCGCTTCCGGCATCGTCATGGCCCGTTTCGGCGAGAACGCGCTCGACGTGATCGCCAACGTCAAGGACAAGATCGCCGAAATCAGCCCGGGTCTTCCCGCCGGCACCGAGATCGTGCCGGTCTACGACCGATCGGAGCTGATCCAGCGCGCGATCGACAATCTCAAATGGACGCTGCTCGAGGAAAGCCTGATCGTCGCCCTGGTGTGCGTCGTGTTCCTGCTCCATGTGCGCAGCGCGCTGGTCGCGATCGTCACCCTGCCGCTGGGCATTCTGTTCGCGTTCATCGCGATGAACGCGCTCGGCATCGGCTCCAACATCATGAGCCTGGGCGGCATCGCGATCGCGATCGGGGCGATGGTCGATGCCGCGATCGTGATGATCGAGAACGCGCATAAACGGCTGGAGCGTTTCGATGCGACCGCGAGCGGGCTGAGCCCGGGAGACTATGCGAAGAAGCGCGCGCGGGTCATCATCGACGCCTGCAAGGAGGTCGGCCCGGCGCTGTTCTTCTCGCTGCTCATCATTACCGTCTCCTTCCTGCCGGTGTTCGCGCTGGAGGGTCAGGAGGGGCGGCTGTTCTCGCCGCTGGCCTATACCAAGACTTTCGCCATGGCCGGCGCCGCCTTCCTGTCGCTGACGCTGATCCCGGTGCTGATGCTGTTCTTCGTGCGCGGGCGCATCCTGCCCGAGGCCAGGAATCCGGTGAACCGCTTCCTGATCTGGAGCTACCGACCCATGATCAGCGGCGTGCTGCGCTTCAAGTGGATCACCATCGTGCTCGCGCTCGCGGCGATGGCGGCGACCATTTACCCGGCGCGCCAGCTCGGCTCGGAGTTCATGCCGACGCTCAACGAAGGCACGCTGTTCTACATGCCGGCCTCGATTCCCGGCATGTCGGTCACCGAGGCCGGGCGGCTGCTCGCCACCACCAACCGCATCATCAAGACCTTCCCCGAGGTGGAGTCGGTATACGGCAAGGCAGGCCGGGCCGAATCGGCCACCGATCCGGCGCCGATCGAGATGTTCGAGACGGTGATCAACCTCAAGCCGGAGTCCGAATGGCGGCCGGGGGTGACGATCGACTCGCTGATCGCCGAGATGGACGCCGCACTGCGCTTTCCGGGCCTGGCCAACTCGTGGACCATGCCGATCAAGGCACGCATCGACATGCTGTCGACCGGCATCCGCACGCCGATCGGGGTCAAGGTGTTCGGGCGCAGTCTGGAGGACATCGAGCGGGTCGCGCGCGAGGTCGAAGCCGCGGTGAAGTCGGTGCCCGGCACCACCAGCGCCTACGCCGAGCGGGTCACCGGGGGACTGTATCTCGACATCGAGCCGCGCCGCGACCAGCTCGCCCGCTACGGGCTCACGGTCGACGCCCTGCAGCAGGTGGTGGCCACCGCGCTCGGCGGCGAACAGGTCACCACCATGGTGATGGGGCTCGAGCGCTACGGCGTGACCGTGCGCTACCCGCGCGGCCTGCGCAGCGACCCGGAGCGTATCGCACGCGAGGTGTTCCTGCCGACCGCCAGCGGCATGGTGCCGCTCGGCCAGGTCGCCGAAGTCACCATCCGCAACGGCGCACCGGCGATCCGCACCGAGAACGCGATGCTGGTCGGCTACATCTATGTGGACACCCGCGAATCCGACCTCGGCGCCTTCGTACGCCGGGCGCAGCAGGCGGTGGCCGAGCAGGTGAGCTTCCCGCCCGGCACCTACGCCACCTGGAGCGGCCAGTTCGAGTACATGGAGCGCGCCAAGGAGAAGCTCAAGATCGTGGTCCCGCTGACACTGGCGCTGATCTTCGTGCTGCTCTACCTCAACTTCCGGCGCATGACCGAAACCCTGATCGTGATGAGCACCGTGCCCTTCGCGCTGATCGGCGGCATCTGGCTGATGTGGTGGCTGGGCTACAACATGAGCGTCGCGGTCGCGGTCGGCTTCATCGCGCTGGCCGGGGTTGCCGCGGAAACCGGGGTAATCATGCTGATCTATCTGGATCACGCCTGGCGCGACGCGCAAACCCGCTGCGCCGAAGAGGGGCGCCACCCCGGTGTGGCCGACCTCTACCGCGCGGTGATGGAAGGCGCGGTCGAGCGGGTGCGACCCAAGATGATGACCACGATCACCGTCATCGCGGGCCTGCTGCCGATCATGTGGAGCACCGGCACCGGCTCCGAGGTGATGCGGCGCATTGCCGCACCGATGGTCGGCGGCATGGTGTCCTCGACCATCCTGACGCTCATCGTGATCCCGGCGATCTATGCGGTGGTGAAGCAGTGGGGTTTGCCTCGCGAACGATCGGGGCCGCTCGCGCCGGAGGCCGAACCCCAGGCGCTGCCACAGGGCGCGCGCGGTTGAGTGGGTGGGTGTGATGCACGGCGACGCCGCCGTACATTACAAAGTTGTAATCCTCCAGTCAGCGTGGCGTCGACCAGCGCGCTCTAGACTGAAAACAGATGCACAGCAAGGGCCTGTTCAAAGGAGAAACATCATGAAAACTCTCACTCGCAATCGCACACCGCTGATCCTAGCCGTCCTGCTCGGCGGCAGCCTGATCGTCGGCGCTTCGTTCGCACAGCAGGACGACCATGCGGCCCACCACCCGGCCGAGGCCGTAAGCGCCGAAGCCATGCCAGGCGCCACCCCGGCTGCCCGCATCTCGGCGATGCAGGAGCGCATGCAGCGCATGCGGCAGATGCAGGACCCTGTCGAGCGCATGAAACTCATGGAAGAGCAAATGGCTGAAATGGAAGGCATGATGCACGCCATGCCGGCCGACTGCCCGATGATGTCCGGCGACATGCCGATGGGCCCGGGCATGATGCGAGGTGGCATGCAGGGCATGATGGGAATGCACGAGGGCATGCAGGCTGGTTATCCGGCAGCCATGCACCAGCGCATGGAAATGATGGAAAAGCGCTTGGAGGCGATGGAGCAGCGAATGCAATCGCAGTCGCCCGCCCGCTGAGTCGATCGGCTTCGCAAACTGGTCCGGATGCAGGGCCTTGCCCTCATCCGGACATCCTGCCCGCACCCCTGCTGGGCAGAATCTTTCACTTATGGCGGCTCGAGATCTGATGAGCGGTCGCCCCGCCAGCCTGACAAATCCGTAATCCCGCTGCAATCGTTCGGACAGCCATCGCAGATCATGCTGAGAGCCTGAAAAACAACTTGAGGGACCGGGCCATGAGCACACCAGCCATTGTTTCGAAAACGGTTCTGATTACCGTGCCCGGCATGGGTAGCGAGCATTGCGCCGGCCGGGTGTCGAGCGCGATCGAGCATGTGCCGGGTGTCCGCCGGGTTGCGACCGACATCCCGACTCGCATGGTCACCGTCGCGTTTGACGACGCCGCAACCAACAGCGGGCAGATCCGCGACGCGATCGAACGGGCCGGCTACACCGTCTGCATGGGCGATTCCGCCAGCACCACAACCGCGCACGGACACGGCGCCCACGCGGCGCCCCCTGATGCAACGCCCCCCATTCCTGCCACAGCTGCGACACGAAGCGTGCGGCTGACCGTGCCCGGCATGGGCAGCGATCACTGTGCCGGCCTCGTGTCGAGTTCGATCAAGCGACTCGCGGGCATCGCACACATCGAAACCAACATCGCCAGTCACCGCGTCACGGTACAGTTCGACCCGACGCTGGCGCAGCCCGGCGCGATCCGCACCGCCGTCGAGCGCGCCGGCTACGACGTCGACGCGCTCGACGAGGGGGCCGGCGAGACGGCCGAACGCGAGGTCGAGTCCGAGGAACGCTACCTCGCGCTCGCGTGGAAGCGGTTGTGGATCGCCGCGATCCCGACCACGCTGATCATGCTGCTGATGGCCCCGCACATGTTCTGGCAGCCGATTCCGGGCTATCTCGCAATTGTCGCGTTGCTCGCCTTCCCGGTCGTATTCACGAACGGCGGCCTCGCGACGCACCGCTCCGCATGGCGCTCGCTGACGAACCGCACCGCGAACATGGACGTACTGATCTCGCTGGGCAGCCTGCCGCCCTACCTGATCGGGCTGATCGGCTTTTTCTACCCAATGACGTCCTTCATCGAGATGGCCGCGACCATCATGACCTTCCACCTGCTCGGCCGCTACCTGGAAACGCGCGCAAAAGGCCGTGCCTCACAGGCGATCAAGAAGCTGCTCACGCTGGGCGCCAAAACCGCCTCGGTGCTGCGCGACGGGCGCGAGGTCGAGGTGCCGGTGGCCGAGCTCGTGGTCGGCGACGTGATGGTGGTACGCCCCGGAGCGAAGGTGCCGACCGACGGCGAGATCGTCGAGGGTGCGAGCCACCTGGACGAATCGATCGCGACCGGTGAGTCGGTGCCGGTCGAGAAGGGGCCCGGTGACGCGGTCATCGGCGCGACCATCAACAAGGAGGGACTGCTCAGGATCCGTGCGACCAAGATCGGCGCCGACACCTTCCTGTCGCAGGTCATTCGGCTGGTCGAGCAGGCGCAGGGATCCAAGGTTCCGATCCAGGAGTTCGCCGACCGGGTGACCGGACAGTTCGTTCCAGTCGTGATCGGGATCAGCATCGCGAGCTTCGTGATGTGGCTGGTATTCGCCGCGAGCCTGCAGCCGGTGCTCGACTGGGGGGCGGGCTTCCTGCCCTGGGTCAATCCGACCCTGACGCCGCTGATGGTCGGCACGCTGTCGGCCGTCGCCGTGCTCGTGATCGCCTGCCCGTGCGCGCTCGGGCTCGCGACGCCCACCGCGCTGATGGTCGGCTCCGGCCTCGGCGCCGAGCGCGGCGTGCTGATCCGCTCCGGCGAGGCTATCCAGACCCTGAAGGACATCAAGGTGATCGTGCTCGACAAGACCGGCACGATCACCGAGGGCAAACCGGCACTGACCGACATCGTCGCGGCCGACGGCTTCGACGAGGCAACGGTGCTGCGTGCCGCGGCGTCCGTCGAGGCCGGCTCCGAGCATCCGCTCGGCCAGGCCATCGTCAGTGGTACGCGCGAGCGCGGCATCGAAGTGCCCGCGGTACATGCCTTCAAGGCGGTGACCGCGCGTGGGGTGCAGGGCGAGGTCGACGGGCGCACGGTGCGCGTCGGCAGCCGCCGCATGCTCGACGAGGTCGGGATCGCGTACGGGCCGCTCGACGACACGCTGAAGCGCTTCGAGAACGAGGGCAAGACCGCGATGCTGGTCGCGATCGACGACCGCGCCGCCGGCCTGGTCGCAGTCGCCGATACCGTCAAGGCCGACTCGAAGAGCGCGATCGCCGCACTGCACGAGTTGGGCATCCGCGTAGTCATGGTCACCGGCGACAACGAGCGCACCGCGCGCCATGTCGCGGATCAGGTCGGCGTCGACGACGTCATGGCCGGGGTGCTGCCCGAGGGTAAGGTCGATGCGGTGAAGGCGCTGCAGCAACAGCACGGGCAGTGGGTCGCGATGGTCGGCGACGGCATCAATGACGCCCCGGCGCTCAAGCAGGCCAACGTCGGCATCGCGATCGGCGCCGGCGCCGATGTCGCGATCGAGGCGGCCGACGTCACGCTGGTCAAAGGCGAGCTGACCAAGGTCGTCGAGGCGATCCGGTTGTCGAAGGCGACCTTCTCGAAAATTTTGCAGAACCTCTTCTGGGCCTGGTTCTACAACGTCGCGGCGATCCCGATCGCGGCGCTGGGCCTGCTGCACCCGATGATCGGCGTCGTCGCGATGACCGCGAGTTCGCTGTCCGTCATCGGCAACTCGCTGCTGCTGCGCCGTGCGCGGCTGGAAGTCACGCGTTGACCGGTTGCTCCACACGATGGTGAGGGCATTCCAAGCGAAGCGCTCTCCCAACCTCGCCGCAGACACCCCTTCTCAGGAGCGAGCATGATGTCTCAAGTTGACGACCAGAAATATGTCCCCGCCCTCGGCTTTCGCTGGCTCACCCCCGCCTACGACGCGGTCGTGGCCTCGACGACACGCGAACGCACGTTCAAGTCGGCCCTCATCGAGCAGGCAAGCTTCGCGCCGGGCCAGCGGGTACTCGACCTCGCCTGCGGCACCGGCACGCTCGCGGTCTGGACCAAGCAACGCTATCCCGAGCTCGACCTCACCGGCATCGACGGCGACCGCGAGATCCTGTCGATGGCTGCACGCAAGGCGGAGCAAGCCGGGGTCGCGATCCGCTTCGATCACGGCCTGTCGTATGCCCTACCATACCCGGACGCCCAGTTCGACCGGGTGGTCTCGAGCCTGTTCTTCCACCATCTGAACTGGTCCGACAAGATGCGCACCGCCGCCGAGCTGTTTCGGGTGCTGCGACCCGGCGGCGAACTGCACGTCGCGGACTGGGGCCGTGCCAGCGGGCCGCTGATGCGCGCGGCATTCTTCGCGATCCAGGTGCTCGACGGCTTCGAGAACACGCGCGACAACGTCTCCGGGCGGCTCGTCGAACTGTTTTCCGGCGCCGGATTCGCGGCCGTACGCGAGCAGCGACGGTACGCGACCGTTTTCGGCACGATGGCACTGTATAGCGCAGAGAAACCGGCCGTCTGAGACGGATCTCGCGTTATCGAAACGTAATCCCCACGTCAGGTTCCCGTCGGAGCCTCCAGCGCATCATGACCCCGTAAGCCCGATTCTGCCGCCACCTGCGCAGTTATATGGATGCAGAACGGTTCGCACTGCAGATCCGACAATCACAGGGGTAGCCACGCCATGCAAGCGCACGACCACCAAAGCACTCGCCACGAGCACGATGCACCCGAAACGAATCGCACCGAGCGGCAGTCGCCTGCACAGCAGGTGACGCGAAGCAAGCGCGCGAAATGGGTTTTCGTCGGATTTCTCGCGCTGAGCGCGTTCGTTCTCATTGCCGAGCATCGCGCGCATCTGATCCCCTATCTGCCATGGCTGATCCTGCTCGCGTGCCCGTTGATGCACGTGTTCATGCATCGCGGCCACGGGCATGGCGGGCACGGCGGTCATCAGCACGGCACACACGGGCGCGACGCGAAGGGGGATGGGCGATGAACGGCATGTCCGCATACGGCCTGTGGTCGCTGGTGCTGCTGAACTCAGCGATTTTCATCGCGTTCGCGTTCAGCTTCGCGAGGCCGCAGACGACGCGCGACTGGCGTTCTTTCGGCGCCTACTCGGCCTTCATCGTCGCACTGTTCGCCGAGATGTACGGATTTCCGCTGACGATCTACCTGCTCTCGGGCTGGCTTTCATCGCGCTTTCCGGGCGTGGAGTGGTTGTCGCACGACGCCGGCCACCTCCTGGAAATGATGTTCGGCTGGCGCGCGAACCCGCACTTCGGCCCGTTCCACCTGCTCAGCATCGGATTCATCGTCGCCGGCTTCTGGCTGCTCGCGAAGGCGTGGCCGGTGCTGTACGAAGCTCAGCGCGAGCGCCGTGTCGCCGATACCGGTCCCTACGCATACATTCGCCACCCTCAATACGTCGGCTTCGTCGCGATCATGTTCGGTTTTCTGCTGCAGTGGCCGACGCTGATCACGCTCGCGCTGTTCCCGATCCTCGCTTTCCTGTACGCGCGGCTCGCGCGCCGCGAGGAGAGCGACTCGATCGCCGCGTTCGGCGATGCCTATCGCGACTACAAGGCGCGCACACCGGCCTTCATTCCGCAACGAGGACGGAATGTATCAGCGGATTCCCTGGACTGACGCGCCCGGCACGCGCGATCGCAACCGACGAATCGAACGGAGGAAATCATGGACCGGAAGTTGAAGGACGTGGTCTGCGGCATGGAAGTCGATGCCGACAGCTACGCGCATGACTATGCAGGCACCGTGTACGCATTCTGCTCCGCCCAGTGCCGCGATCGTTTTCTGGCGCATCCGCACCTCTTCATTGGCCTGGCCGGGCAGCCGGCCCCGAAACAGGAGGGGCGCAGCGTGCTCAAGCATCGCTGCTTCGACCTCGGGACATCCCTCGATGACCATCATGCACGCGTACTCATCGAACATGTCAGCGCATTGATGGGCATAGCGTCGATCGAGGCCGAGGATCGTCAGGTCAGAGTCACGTACGACTTGTTGCAGATCACCGCAGAGCATATCGAAGCCGAGCTCGAGGCGGTCGGCGCGAAACTCGGCCAGGGTTGGGCTGCGACCTTGAAACGGGGTTTCGTCCATTTCACGGAGGAGTGCGAAGTGGGTAACCTGGAAGTCGGACCCCGTTTCGGGAGCCATCGCTCAGTCGGTGGGTCGTCCTGTCATGGCAAGGGATAAACGCACTCGAGATCCAAACAACCCGCAACCCGGAAGGAAACATTCAATGCTTGAAACCCGTCGCCAGTCGTTCATCCTGCGAATCGGCTTTGCCATCATCCTCGGCGCACTGACCACCGGCGTGGCTGCGCAAGCCTGGCAGCCACCCCCGAAACCGAGTCCCGGCCTGATGCCCAATCCGAACGTTGGCCAGCCGTTGTACGAGACGTACTGTGCAAGCTGTCACGGCGCCGACCTGAACGGTACGGAGGTTGGTCCGCCGATGCTGCACAAGATCTACGAACCGTCACACCACAGCGACGCGGCCTTCCAGATGGCGGTAGCCCAGGGTGTGCGTGCGCATCACTGGCAGTATGGGGACATGCCGCCGGTCGAAGAGCTCACGCCCGATCAGGTGGCGCACATCACCGCGTATATCCGGATGCATCAGCGACGGGTTGGCATCCGCTGACGTTTCACCAGCTGGACTCAAAGCACCGGCGCGGTCAGGTAGGCCGCACGCGAGAAGAGACGGAACCACCACCGCTTTTCATCCAATTCGGCAAGCGACATGGTGCGTGCATGGGCGAAGTCGTGGTGAAACATCTCCTCCGCTTGTGCCGCGAAGTCCCTGTCCATGACCCAGGCGGTGATCTCGAAGTTGAGCCTGAACGAGCGGTTGTCCAGATTCACGGTGCTGATGCCGGTGGCCAGGTCATCCACAAGAAACGCCTTGGCATGCAGAAACCCGGCCTGGTAGCGGTGGATCGACACGCCGGCCTCGATCAACGGGCCGACGAAAGCATACGCCGCGTAGTGGGTGAGGACGTTGTCGGGACGCTCCGGAATCAGGATGCGGACATCCACGCCACGCAGCGCCGCCAGCTTGAGGGCACTGATCACCCCTTCATCGGGCACGAAATACGGACTGGAGATCCACAGCCGACGGTGGGCTGAACCGATGACATGCTGCACCATCAGGCTGGCGGTCTCGAAACGATCTGCCGGACCGCTCGGTAGCACCAGGACCGGAAGGTTGCTGTCGGCAAGCGCGGGCATCCATTCGAGTTCAGGCACCTCGTCCGTGGCCCAGTGCCAATCCTCTACGAAGGAGAGTTGGAGACACAGGGTAGCCGGGCCGAACATCCTAAGGTGGGTGTCGCGCCAGGCGCCGATCCGATTGTCACGCCCGAGGTATTCGTCACCGACGTTCAGCCCGCCCAGCCAACCGGTGTGGCCATCGACGATCACGATCTTGCGGTGGTTGCGGAAGTTGAGCTGCAGCCGGTTGCCCGTGCCCCGGGTCGAGTGAAAGCGGCGCACCTGAACGCCGGCCCCGGCCAGTTCCGCGAGAAAGCTCGCCGAAAGCTGGTAGCTCCCGATCTCGTCGTACAGGAAGAACACCCGCACCCCTTCGCGCGCTTTCGCCATCATCGCCTGCTGGAACGCGCGTCCGACCTCGTCGTCACGAAAGATGTAGTACTGCACCAGCACGTAGTCTCGCGCCTGCCCAATGCCCTGCAGGATGCTGTCGAAGGTAGCCTGACCATCGATCAGCAGTTCCACCTCGTTACCCCCGACGATCGGCATCTTGGCCAGGCGTTCGATCGCCCCGACATGCCGCTCCCCGGGCGGCAAGGCCACCCGATGAGGGTGAACCAGCGACATCATCTCCTCGAGCTCATGATGGAGCCGGCTGTCCTCGTCGCGTCGTCCGACGACGTACCCCTGGAACTTCGTCCGCCCGAAGATCCAGTAGGCCGGCACCGCGACGACAGGCGCCGCATTGAGCGACACCATCCAGGCCACCGTGCCCTGAGCGGTGCGTACTGACATCAACGCATCCAGCGAAGACAGAAAGCCCAACAATTGGGCGACGGCGAGAAAAGTAATGACACGGCGGCGGCGCTTTCGCGGCGGCAGGTCAGATGCACCAAGCGATTCCGTCTTCATCGCGCCTCCAGTGGCAAGGGAGCATCTTTTAAAGTTTAGCGCGTTGCGACTGGGCAGATGTCTTGATCGTCATGTTGCTGACGCCGATGTAATGCCCCCTTCAGCTTGCCGTCATCGGTGCCTCCCTATCATGAACCCCGTGATGCAGACAAAGCGTTACCTACATTGATAAACAAGGAGCCACAGCATGACGATCAAAAAAACCCTCATCGCCCTTTCCTTCGGCATCTTCGCCGTTCCGTTCGCAAGCGCCGACAGTGGCATGCACTGGGTCGGGGGCGAAGCCGGTTACGACTTCCACGTGATGCCCTCGACCAAGAGCCGGGCCGAGGTGCTCGAGGAACTGCGCGCATTCCGCGCAGATCCGGTCGCCGCCGACGGCTGGCGCTACGTAGGTGGTGAAACTGGTTGGGTACCGCCAACGCATGAGTACACTTTCAAGAACGGTCGTCTGGAGCACGTCGGCAACATGGCTCACAACTCACCTCGGCCTTCACTGCAAATGACCGAGGAGGAGCGTCGCCACTACGAGGAGCTCTATTCAGGCAGCTGAAACAAGGCGAGAAACGAATCTTGTCGAATGAATCGCGGATTACATTTTTGTAATCCGCGATTCAGCTTCTGGTAAGGAACCAGGCCGCATGATCCGTTTCCAAGGCCCGGAAGCGCATGCGCGACGTGCCCAACCTACCACGCACACACAAGCGTGGAGGCATCCAACGAGAGACAAGGAGTCAGAACGTGATCCGCACACGCCACCTGGCGGGCTTGCTGGCGGCCGGCCTGCTGCCAATCGCCGCGCAGTCCGCCCCGCCTTATGATCCGGCCGCGCCGGTCCCCGCCCCCCAATACGCCCCGCTTCCATTGCTCGGCACGTTGCCGCAAATGGGCGAGCTCAATTGGCGTGAAGCCAATGAAACGGTTGGGCAGTTCACCCGCGGGCATATCGACGTTCTGCGCTGGGAGAGCGAGAACCCGGTCACCGGACAGTTGGAATCCGTGCCGGAAGGCGCGCTGATGAGTGCCGCTCAAGCCCTGCGCCTGGCGCTGTCCACGCGCCCAGACCTGTTGGCGACCTCGGCGATGAGCCGCGCCGAGCGTGCCCAGGCGGACATTGCGGCTGCCACCTTCTCCCGTGACGTGCTGCGCGCGTGGGTGAGCGCGGTGGCCGCCGAAGCCGCGTTGGAGAACGCTGGCAAAGCCTATGGCGCCGCCGAAACCGGTGCGGAACTCGCGGCGCGGATGACCCGTGTCGGCAACTGGGGCCAGGACCGGCTGCTGGGTGAGCAACTCTCCCTCAAGGATGCAGGCGTCGGCCTGATCGCCGCACGGCAGGAGGCGACCCGTGCACGCGAAGCGCTGGCACGGACGACTGGCTTGTGGGGAGAGGCGGTGCAGTTCACGCTGCCCACGAGTCTGCCGGCCTTGCCAGCCGCCGCAATAGACGCGACCGGGCTGGAAGCGGCTGCCCTTTCGCGTCATCCCATGCTGCCGCTTGCCACGCAGGAGGCCGAGCGTGCCCGACGCGCCCAGGGAACGAATGCGCAGGCGCGCTGGCAGGCCCTCGGTGCCGAGGCGGTGGAACAGATGCTGGGCGAGCTTGCCAGCGACGAAAGCGTGCTCAGCCAGCCGCCGGCTGCGGCCGCGCTCATCGACCTGCGACGCGCGGCCGTGGGTCACGATGCGCCCCATGCCTTTCGCACGATCGCCGATGCCGAAAGTCTCGCCGTGAGCGTGCGCTCGCAGGTGCGGGAAGCCTACGTCAACTACCGCATCGCTCATGATCTCGCCGTCCAGGCAGCCAGCCGCAAGGACATGCAGACCGCGAAACAGGAAGAAGTGCTGCTGCGCTACAACGGGATGCTGAAGAGCACATGGGATCTGCTCGATGCCGCCCGCGAGCGGCTCGCCGCGGACACCTCGGCGGCGCAGGCTTTGCGTGACTTCTGGCTGGCGCATGCGAATCTTCAGGCGGTACTCGCCGGCGCGGACTATCCGGGTGCCGACGCGGTCTCGCAAGCAGCAGGCAAAAAAGCAGCGGGAGGGCATTGAGCATGGACAGAAGACAATTCATCGCCGGTGCCGCCGTCGGGGCGGTGGCCGCCGCCAGCGTGAGCAAGGCCGCCCTGGCTACCTTGCCCGAGCCGGTCATCCAGACTTCGGCCGATACCGCGCCGCCGCTGATGCCGTCGACCGGCCGGCCTTACAACCCGGTGGTCACCCTCAACGGCTGGACCGCGCCGTGGCGCATGAACAATGGGGTCAAGGAGTTTCACCTGGTTGCCGAACCGGTCGAGCGCGAGATCGCCCCTGGCATGGTCGCGCGACTGTGGGGCTACAACGGGCAGAGTCCCGGCCCGACCATCGAGGTGGTCGAGGGTGACCGGGTGCGCTTGTTCGTGACCAACCGGCTGCCGGAATCGACCTCGATCCACTGGCACGGCCAGCGCCTGCCCAACGGCATGGACGGCGTGGTCGGGCTCAACCAGCGGGCGATCCCGGTTGGCAAGACCTATGTGTACGAGTTCATCGCCCGGCGGCCCGGCACCTTTATGTATCACCCCCATGCCGACGAGATGGTGCAGATGGCGATGGGCATGATGGGCTTCTGGGTCACCCATCCCCGTACCCGCCACCCCTTGATCAACGAGGTCCAACGCGACTTCTGTTTTCTGCTCAACGCGTACGACATCGACCCGGGCAGCCTGGTGCCGAAGATCAACACCATGCTGGATTTCAACCTGTGGACCTTCAACAGCCGCGCGTTTCCAGGCATCGACTCGATGAACGTACGCCTGGGTGACCGGGTGCGCATCCGGGTCGGCAACCTGACCATGACCAACCACCCGATCCACCTCCATGGCCACGAGTTCGAGGTCACCGGCACCGACGGCGGCCCGACGCCGCCGGGCTCACGCTGGCCGGAGGTCACGACCGACATCGCGGTCGGCCAGATGAGGCAGGTCGAGTTCATCGCCGATGAAGAGGGGGACTGGGCTTTCCATTGCCACAAGAGCCATCACACCATGAACCCGATGGGTCACGACGTGCCGACCATGATCGGCATCGACCACCGCGGGCTGGTCGGGCGCATCCAGCAACTCGAGCCCGAGTACATGATGATGGGCGAGCGCGGCATGGCCGACATGAAGGACATGCCGATGATGCTGCCCGAACAGACCCTGGCGATGATGGCCGGCTTCGGCCCCCATGGCCCGATCGGCATGGGCGGCATGTTCACCACCTTCAAGGTGCGCCGCGACCAGAAACCAGGCGATTACTCCGACCCCGGCTGGTACACCCAACCGCCTGGCACCCAGGCTTTCGAATGGCAGGGAGAATTGCCGGAACCGGCGCGTTTCAGCGCCGAGCGCCTGAATACCGGCGAGGTCCCGGGGTTGCGGCGCTCCGCCCTCGAGATGCAGGTGCGCAAGCCGGGTAGCGGTTCACACTCGCACTGATCAAACGCTTTACCAGAGCACGCCCTGGCCGCCATCGAGCGGTCAGGTCGAGTAGTGTTTCAACCCCCATGGAGTCTCACCAAGAAAATGAAGAATCGAATCCTCGCCCCGACGCTTGCCATCCTGATACTGGGCACGACCAGCCTGGGCCTCCATGCCCATGGCACCAAGGAGCACACGCCACGCCAGCATGTGGTGAAGGAACAGACCGGCTGGGGGATCGCCGGCGAGCCCGAGCAGGCGAATCGCACGCTGGAGGTCGTGATGACCGACGACATGCGCTTCACCCCGTCCGCGGTGCAGGTCAGCGAGGGCGAGACCGTGCGTATCGTGGTCCGCAATGCCGGTCAGATCATGCACGAGTTGGTCATCGGCGACCGTGAGGCACTGCAAGAGCACGCCGAACTGATGCTGCGCTTTCCCGACATGGAGCATGACGAACCCTACATGGCCCATGTGCCGCCGGGCGAGACGGCCGAGATCGTCTGGACCTTCAATCGTGCCGGGGAATTCGAGTTCGCCTGTCTGTTGCCGGGTCATTATCAGGCGGGCATGCTCGCGAGTGTCAGGGTTGAATCGCAGCAAGTGGCGGGCACCGCGCCGAACGCACCACGCTCGATGCAATGACCGGAGGACGAGAAAGATGTGGAAGATGACAGGTAAAACATTGGCCGCCATGCTCGCGACCACCCTTATCAGTGTCGCTGCGCACGCCGACGGGCATTTGCCCGAGGTCGAAGCCGAGGTCCGTCGTATCGATCAGAACGCCGGCAAGATCACGCTTCGGCACGGCAACATTCCGAACCTCGACATGCCGCCGATGACCATGGTGTTCCAGGTCGAGGAGAAGGCGCTGCTGGACGGTATCGCAGTCGGTGATCAGGTCGTGGTGACGATCGAACAGGTCGAGGGCGCCTATACCTTGAAGTCGATCAGGACGCATGCTCCGTAATCAGTGGGCGTGGAATTGAATGAAGCGGGACCGCAAATCCTGACCCGGCCAATCGGAATCGGGGGTTGATACTGTCCGCAACCTACCTCGCTCTTTTTCTGAGCGCCTTCGGCGCGGCGACCCTGCTGCCACTGCAGTCCGAAGCAGTTTTGGTCGGGATGCTTTTCAGTGGCATGCATCCGGTCTGGACGCTGCTTACGGTCGCCACCGTGGGCAACGTCCTGGGTTCGGTAGTGAACTGGGTGCTCGGTCGCTATGTGGAACGCTGGCGCGATCGGCGCTGGTTCCCGGTACGACCCGAGCGACTTGCCAAAGCGCAAGCGGACTACCACCGTTATGGTCGCTGGTCGCTACTGTTGAGTTGGATGCCAATCATCGGGGATCCACTCACGGTGGTAGCCGGTGTCATGCGCGAACCACTGTGGAGTTTTGTCCTCATCTGCACCATCGCCAAGGCCGGTCGCTATGTCGCGCTTGCCACCGTCAGCCTTCAGGTGCTCAGCTAGCCATTCCGCTTCGTGACCTTTCTGAGGTGGCATAGAAACTGACGACTTGCCGGTGAGCAGTCGCCATAATTGGCCGGTCTTCTCGGTCAGCAGCCTTAGATGCCGCGTAGGACCGTCGAGGGTCGACACCGGCGGCAGCCTGAACTGACAAGCGGTCATTGCTCCCCATTGACTGGGAAACGACAGGTAACCGTCGTATTGCCGCCCGAGTAGGGCCAGTGGCCCAATGGCAGCACTGGCCGACCAGCCGAAGTAGATCGGTGGACAGGTTTCGGAGTGAACCTGGCGCTCCAATGACCATGGTTTCGACAGGCTGACAGCCGGGGACACCTGGCCGTACGCGGTCGGCCAAGGCTTGTCGGCTGATCGTCGGTACGGACCGACAACGGTTCTAGGTGGCGCAGTCAGCACCGAATGTGTCACTCGTACACTAACCGGCACAGGGGCAACTAAAGTAGTGCCGCGGGAGTGTAGACCGTACCGGACTGTGTCGCGAGGGGATGAACGATCATGATTCCCACGTTGGCGTAAATTTGGCGTAAAGTGGCCCCAGCGCTACAGGTAGAACAGGGTTTTCAGAGGCTCTCAGGGGCTGCTACAGGTTCGCTAACTATTTGAAAGATAAATATTCACGTTGTTTTGAGTGAATATTCAGTCGGGTACACATCCCCCTCCGAAGGCAGGGGTCGTGCGTTCGAATCGCGCCGGGCGCGCCAAACATGTGAATGGGTCAGGTCTTTTTGGGCCTGGCCCATTTTCTTTTCGTTGGCAGCCACATGATCGAGACGGATACCGAATTCGACCGGTCGGCCATCACCTGCGCCCGCCTGGAATCGCATGGAGAACAGCTGAGATGAAACCCTCGCCCCAGGCCAACCAGTTCTCGAGCTTCGATTCCGCTCGCAACCTCGTGCTAGCCAATGCGGCGACCTTGGCTGTGGCCCTGGCGCTGGACTGGGACCTCCGTTGGCTGATGTGGCCCTACTGGGTGCAGAGTGTGATCATTGGCTGGTACGCGCGCCAGCGTATGCTCGCGCTGCGAGCCTTCTCCACTACGGGTTTCACATCCAATGGCAGGTCAGTGCCTGAGACCGAACAGGGGAAGCGTTCCACCGCCAACTTCTTCGTACTGCACTTCGGCGCGTTTCATCTGGCCTATCTGGCCGTCCTCGCCGAACGCTACCCTGTGCATGCGCCGCTAGAAATACTGACGCTTGTCGCATGCGGGTTGAGTTTCGCCTTCTCGCAACGGAGAACCTTCGAGGCGCAGCATGCGGCGGACGTTCGCGGCAGACCCAACATCGGGATACTGATGTTCCTGCCTTACCTGCGCATCTTTCCAATGCCGCTCGGGCTCGTCTTTGCCGACAAGCTCGCCTGGGGTGCGTCGAGCCTGGTCGTATTCGTCATGATCAAGACGGCTGCGGATCTCGCCCTGGATCATGCCGACCGCCGTATGGCGCAGAAAGTCGTCGTTGCATAGCGTTGCTGCAGCTCGCGCCGGCAAGCGCCGTCGCGCGAGTTGCACCGGTCGCGTCTGTAAAGCGGATCTGGTGTCGCAGCAACAGAGGGCGCTTGCCCGTTTGCGATCAGGTATCCCGGTTTTAAAAAGAGGTATAGGATATGACTCTTTAAGAAACCGACAAGAGCTCACGATGTTCTTCTCCCGACACAAAGAGCGGCTACACACCGTTGAAGCCGAGAATCTGCAGCTTGTGCAGGCCAACGCAACACTCCATGAACGCGTCCGGGCGCTTGAGGCGGAACAGCTTGACCTTCGCACGCAGGCCGACGCTTTGCGTCGTGAGCATGCTGTCCTCGGCGGCGTATTTGCCAGTCTGGGGAGTTTCAGTGACTCGCTCGGCGGCGTTCGCGAATCATTCTTTGGCCTCGCGACCACGCTCAACGCGGAGAAGGCATCCGCACTTGAGGCGGCAGCGCAGTCCGACAGCAGCCGCAGCGCATTCGAGCGCATTGCGGACAACCTGCACAGCATGTTCGAACGCATGGAAGAGGCGTCAAGAAATGTTGGAACCCTCAGCCGGCGCGCCGAGGAGATCGGCGGTATCGTGCGCTTGATCAAAGAGATCGCCGACCAGACCAACCTCCTTGCCCTCAATGCGGCAATCGAGGCGGCGCGTGCAGGCGAAGCAGGGCGAGGATTCGCGGTTGTCGCCGATGAGGTGCGCAAGCTGGCGGAACGTACTGCCGGCGCCACCAAGGAGATTGGCGGCTTGGTAGAGCGTATCCAGGAGGAGACGGGTGCGGCGCGTGAGGTCATGGAGCTCGGCGCCGCCGACGCCGGCCGATACTCCAGCGAAAGCAAAGAGGCCGTGCAGAGCATGAAGCACCTTCTCAGCCTGTCGCATCGCATGGAGCAGGCGGTGACGTCTTCCGCGCTGCTGTCCAACGTCGAGCTGGCAAACATCGATGAGCTAACCATCAAGCTCGAGGTGTATAAGGTGTTCCTCGGGGTGTCCGAGCTGGGGCCGGAGGACTTGCCCGACGAACAGCACTGCCGGCTTGGCAAGTGGTACTACGACGGCGAGGGGCGGGAGCATTTTGCCGATCTGGCCGGATACGCTGAACTGGAAGCGCCGCATCGTGCGGTCCATGCCCATGCGAGGCGGGCAGTGGAGCTGCATGGGCAGGGCAAGCTTGAAGCTGCGCTGGCCGAGCTTCAGGCGATGGAAAAAGCCAATATCGCCGTGATGCACGGCCTCAAGAGAATGCTGGACAAGAGCGTGGGACGGTAGCGGCCCGTGCCGCTGCGGGCTTCGCGGCGGCACCCGTAGCCGTGGCGGTGTGAGAAAGGCGGGCTGGTGTCCGCATCTGTCAGCGGTAATCCAATAATCCCCACCTGTGGTAATCGAATTTTCCCCACCCATCGACTTGAAGGAGTCAGAGATGGAAAGGGAATCAGTGGTGTTCGATGTGGAAGCTGTCCTGGACCCGAGGGT
>NZ_WTVM01000042.1 GCF_012910885.1 Azoarcus taiwanensis
GCGAACAGGTCGGTCTTGATGGCGGTGCGTTTCTTCATGGCTGGCGGCAGAGAACGAAATCAGGACAATCCAATTTTACCAATCACAGAGGTGCCGAGGTTTTTCGAGGCGCCCGAATGTCAAACCGGATTCACGCCAGGCGGCCCCCGCAATCGGAGACCGACTGCCGCGTCCTTGAATCAAGCCTCGCCGGCAACACCCGCATCGGCAAGCATCTGCTGCAGTTCGCCATTCTCGAACATCTCCTTGACGATGTCACAGCCGCCAACGAACTCGCCATTGATGTAGAGCTGCGGGATGGTCGGCCAATTGGAGTACTCCTTGATGCCCTGGCGTAGCTCGTCGCTCTCGAGCACATTCATGGCGGCCACCTGAGTGACTCCGGACTGCTTCAGGACTTGAACGACCGCTGCGGAGAAGCCGCACTGCGGGAACTGCGGCGTGCCCTTCATGAAGAGCACGATGGGGTGAGTGGTGACCTGCTCGCGGATGAATTCCTGGACGTTCATGTTGGGGCCTTGAAAACCTGAGTTAAATAGTCGGGAAATTCTAGGGACTGCGCCGATGCCAGTCAATAGTGCACATCAAGAATACCGGATCACCGCGCAAGCCACTGCCCACCGGTAACCCGCTCGATGCCGGCGAGATCACGGTGCGATGCGATCGAAGCGAAACCGGCATCAGTCAGCAGCGAACGCACCCGCGACGCCTGATCATAACCGTGCTCCATGAACAACCAGCCTCCGGCTTCGAGATGGTGGGGCGCCTCGGTCGCGATCTGCGCGAGATCGTCCAATCCCTCGGGACCGGAGGCCAGCGCAGTTTGCGGTTCGAAGCGCAGATCGCCCTGTTCGAGATGGGGGTCACTGGCGGCGATGTACGGAGGGTTGGCGACGATAAGCTGGAAGCGATCCCCTTCCAGCGCGGAGAACCAGTCGCTGAGCACGAATGACACACTCGCTCCAAGCCGTGCGGCATTCGCCATCGCAACCAGCAGCGCCTCGCGCGAACGGTCGACAGCAGTCACCTCGGCGCCCGGCAGCTCGAGTGCGAGCGCCACTGCCAGCGCGCCGCTGCCGGTACCGAGGTCGAGCACCCGCGCACCGGGCTTGTCACCGAAATGCGCCAGCGCAAGCTCGACCAGTAGCTCGGTATCCGGTCGCGGAATGAGTACGGCGGGGGTCACGACAAGGTCGTAACCGTAGAAAGCACGCTCGCCGACCAGATAGGCGACCGGCTCACCCGCGGCGCGGCGCTCGACCAGCGCGCGGAACTCAGACCACTGCGCTGGATCGAGTCGAGACTCGGGGAAGCCGACCAGGCGCGATGCCGGACACTGAAGCACGTGGCGCAGCAACAGCCGGGCATCAACCGCATTGATGCGCTTTCGCGCCCATTCGAGTGCGCCTGCTATATCCGGAAGAAGTGAAATTGTCATGTCAGTCGCCGACCAGTTCGGCGAGCTGTGCCGCCTGGTGTTCAATGGTCAGTGCGTCGATCAACTCGTCGAGTTCGCCCTGCATGATCGCGTCGAGCTTGTAAAGGGTGAGGTTGATGCGATGATCGGTCATCCTGCCCTGCGGGAAATTGTAGGTGCGGATCCGCTCCGAGCGGTCGCCGCTGCCGACCAGGCTCTTGCGCGTGGCCGCTTCGCTGGCCTGGCGCTCGCGTACCTGAATGTCGTTCAGCCGCGCGGCAAGCACCGACATGGCCTGGGCGCGATTGCGGTGCTGGGAACGGTCGTCCTGACATTCGACGACGATACCGCTCGGCAGGTGGGTGATGCGTACCGCGGAGTCGGTCTTGTTGACGTGTTGCCCACCGGCGCCGCTGGCGCGAAAGGTGTCGATCTTGAGGTCAGCCGGATTGATCGCCACGTCGACCAGCTCGTCCGCCTCGGGCATGACTGCCACGGTGCAGGCGGAAGTATGGATGCGGCCCTGGGTTTCAGTCACCGGTATGCGCTGCACCCTGTGCCCACCGGATTCGAACTTGAGTCGTGAATAGGCGTCCTGCCCGTTGATCCGCGCGATCACCTCGCGATAGCCGCCGAGATCGGACTCATTGGCGGACACGATCTCGAGCTTCCAGCCACGGCGCTCTGCATAGCGCGCGTACATGCGCAGCAAATCGGCTGCGAACAAGGCGGCTTCGTCACCCCCGGTGCCGGCACGCACCTCAAGAAACAGATTGCGGTGATCGTCGGGGTCCCGCGGCAGCAAGGCCCGCTGCAGGTCGCGCTCGATCTGCTCCAATCGGGTCCTTCCCTGCTCGATCTCGCCCTGCGCGAGCGCGCGCATCTCCGGATCGTCGAGCAAGGTTTCGGCTTCAGCGATGTCGGACGCGGCTTTCGCGAACTCCCGATACAAGCCAACCACCGGCTCGATCTCGACCCGCTCACGTCCGAGCGAGCGAAACCGATCCATGTCGCGTGCGACCGCTTCAGAGGAAAGCTCGCGATCCAGTTCCTCGAGACGATGAACAAGCTGTTCCAGGCGGTCGCGGATACTTTGCTTCATGAGAGTTTATCGATGACGACGCAAACGCCGAGCCCGCGGGGCCGGCACCGGCTGCTACACGCCACGGTCGAGGTTGAACAGGCGCTTGACGAGATCGCTGGCGCCGGCCAGCTGGTCGCCTTCGCTCTGGTTCAGGTAGCGAGTCGGTCCGTGGAGCAGTTTCTTGGTGAGGCCCTGGCTAAGCGCATCGAGCACTGCCTGTGGATCCTCACCCCGCGCCAGGAGCTTGGCCGCGCGCTGCACCTCCGCCACACGCAAGGACTCGGCATGCTCGCGCAATGCACGAATCGTGGGCACTGCATCGCGCGCCTCGATCCAGTGCAGAAAACCGTCCACCCGCGTGTCGATGATCTGCTCGGCCTCGACCACTGCCTGCTGTCGGGACTCGATACCGGCGTCGACCAGTTGCGCAAGGTCGTCGACCGTATACAGGAAGACGTCATCAAGCTTGCCGACCTCGGGCTCGATGTCGCGCGGAACGGCCAGATCGACCATCACGATCGGACGGTGCCGGCGCGCCTTGATCGCCCGCTCGACCATACCGAGACCGACGATGGGCAAAGGCGCGGCCGTACAGGAGACGACGATATCGAAACGCGGCAACATTTCGCCGATCAGATCCAGCCGCATCACCTCGGCATCGAAGCGACTCGCCAGCACCTGCGCGCGCGCCTCGGTGCGGTTGGCAACCGCCATCAGGCGGGGTTTGCCACCCGCAAAATGCGCAGCGCACAGGTCAATCATCTCGCCGGCGCCGATGAACAGCACGCGCTGGTCGGAGATACGCTCGAAAATACGTTCCGCCAGGTGCACCGCGGCTGCCGCCATCGAGACGATGTTGGCACCGATGGCCGTCGTGGAGCGCACCTCCTTGGCCACCGCGAAAGTGTTCTGGAACAGCTTGTGCAACAACACGCCCATGGTGCCGGCTTCTTCGGCGCGCTTGGCTGCCTCCTTGACCTGACCCAGGATCTGCGGCTCACCAAGAACCATGGAATCGAGCCCACTCGCCACGCGGAAGACATGTCTGATCGCGTCGCGCTGCGGGTAGGCGTAGAGGTAGGGTGACACGTCCGGCAAAGGCATGCGGTGAAACGCCGCCAGCCAGTCAGCCGCTTCCTGCGGCTTTTCGCCGGCGAAGTAGAGCTCGGTGCGATTACAGGTAGACAGAATCGCCGCCTCACGCACGGAACGATCACGCGTCAGATCGTGCAGGGCGTCATCAATGCGTTCAGGCTGAAACGCCAGCCGTTCACGTATCGTGAGCGGCGCGGTGTGGTGGTTCAGACCGAGGGCATAAAGTTGCATCGAGGAGCACACTGGAGCGATTTCGGTGGATTATAGCATCCGCCGAACAATTCAAAAATTGAGCAAAATCAGCACTTTGAACCGAAACTTCTGTGTAGCAAACAAAAAGGGCCGGCAAATGCCGACCCTTTCTGTTTGAAGCTGGTGGCCAGGGGCAGAATCGAACTGCCGACACGCGGATTTTCAGTCCGCTGCTCTACCAACTGAGCTACCTGGCCAAAGAAGCGGCATTATAGCCGAAGATTCCGGGCAGTCAATGCTCCTGGCGGCTGAATGCTCCCGGCTGGCAAAAATACCGTAAGCCAGATCGAGCAGGCACTGGCGCTAGCGCTGCTCAGCCCATCGTGCCGCGTCACTGGTGCTGGTTTCACGCATCGGCGAAGGGGGCGGCAGCAACGTCGGCTGATTACGCGCGAAGACCACTTGTGCAATTGTGCCGTGTCCCGCCGGGTTGGCATTGAGGGTTACGGTTGCACCGTGCAGATCAGCGATCTCCCGAACGATCGGCAAACCAAGGCCGGAGCCGCTTTCGCTGCTGCCGAGAACCCGATAGAAACGCTCGAAGACCAGTTCACGGTCACTTTCGGGAATGCCGATGCCAGTGTCCTCGACTTCGAAGATGATCGCCCCTGCGGCGCGAGCCCGTGCTGTAACACTGCCGCCTCGCGGCGTGTACTTGATGGCGTTATCGATGAGGTTCTTGATCATCTCGCGCAACAACACCCCATTGCCCTCGACCATGAGTTGATGTCCGCTGTATTCGACGCCGAAATCGATGTCTTTCACCAGCGCTGCGGGGAACAGTTCCTGCGCCACCTCGCGCACGACGGCATCAAGATCGATGGTTTCGATCGCATAGACCTTTTCCGACGTCGCCTCCGCTCGCGCCAGTGAGAGCAACTGGTTGATCAGGTGACTCGCCCGATCGGCGCTCTCAGCGATTTGCTCGAGCGAGCGGCGCAACTGTTCCGGGTCGCTCTCCTGCAGCGCCAGCTCGGTCTGCATCTTCAGGCCGGTGAGCGGCGTGCGCATCTGGTGCGCGGCGTCTGCGATGAATCGCTGCTGCGACTGCAGGTTCTCCTCGAGTCGCGCCATCATGTCATTGAACGACACGATCAGCGGCCTGACCTCCTCGGGCACACTCGCGGGGGTGATCGGCGACAGATCGGTGGGTCGCCGTCTGCGGATGAGACTCTGCAGCCGGTTGAGGGGCGCGATGCCCCTGGTGAGACCAACCCAGACCAGCACCACGGCGAGCGGGATAATGGCGAACTGCGGCAACAGGACACCGGTAACCACCCGCGACGCGAGGTTGCTGCGCTTGTTGCGGGTTTCCGCCACCTGAATCAGCAAGATCTCATCGGATGGCGGCAGCGGGCGGATGAACTGGTAGGCAACGCGCACATCCTCCCCGAGCACAAAATCATCCCGGAAGAAAATGCTTTCGGTAACCCATTGCTCTGGCGGCTCGACGCGCGTGATCTCGGCGTCGCCGCTGATGAGCTCGCCGGAGGAAGTCACCACCTGATAGTAGAGAACGTCGTCCTGATCGGACCGGAACAACGCCCTGGGCGGGGCAGGAAAATCCACCGCGACCCGATCATCCTGAACGCTGATCAGGCGGCCGAGCGCCCGCGCGCTGTCCGCGAGCGCAAGATCGTAGGGTTGATTGGCGATGCCGTCCGCTACGTTGTGGGTGATGATGATCGAAATCGGCCACAGAAACAGCAGTGGCGCGAGCATCCAGTCAAGGATTTCACCGAACAGCGAATTCGGCTGCCCCCGGCCTTTGGGCTGAACGCCCCGTTCAGGCTTTCGACGCCTGCGCAACATCGGGGTTTTCGAGGCAGTAGCCAAGCCCGCGAACAGTCACGATGCGTACCCCACTGTCTTCGAGCTTCTTGCGCAGGCGATGTACGTAGACCTCGATTGCATTGCTGGACACCTCCTCGCCCCAGCCGCAGAGATGATCGACCAGTTGGTCCTTGCTCACCAGGCGCCCCACTCTCAACACGAAAACCTCGAGCAAACCGACCTCGCGGGCCGACAGATCGACGACTTCACCGTTGATGCGCACCACCCGGTCAGCCTGATCATAGGACAGACTGCCCACCTCGATCGAGCGAGGCTGCCCGGTTCCCCTGCGGGTCAGCGCTCGAACGCGCGCTTCAAGCTCGGGCAAAGCAAACGGTTTGGTCATGTAGTCGTCGGCACCGGCATCGAGCCCGCGAACACGGTCCTCGACCCCATCCTGGGCGGTCAGAATGAGTACGGGCAATGCCGACTTGCGCGCACGCAGACGCTTCAGCACCTCGATACCGGAAAGCCGTGGAAGCCCGAGATCCAGTATCAGCAGATCATAAGACTGGGTGGCGAGCGCAGCGTCTGCATCTGCGCCGGACATCACGTGGTCGACCGCATAACCACCACGTTTGAGCGCCCTACTCAGCCCATCGGCGATGACCGGGTCATCTTCGGTAAGAAGAATGCGCATGGATACAAGGATGTAAGTTGGCTGTAAGCGGACAGCGCTAGCATTGCCCCCGCTGTTCTCCTTTCGGCCGGTCATGCGGAATACGCGCCTTCTGGGCAAGGATTCCGAAGGGGCGCCAGCTTTTCGCAGGGCCCCTTGCCGCCTTTTTTTCGTAAATTTTATTATTGCACGGTTACACCGATCGAGTGCGAACGGCTTCGTATCTCGTGCAATCGTCCGACCCACCTCGCGAACCCATCGGCTAACGCAGACTTCATGGGATAATTCGGGTTTTCGCCAGCCCCCGCCCCATGCTTCCCAGTCTCCCCGACTTCTCCACTGGCCGCGTCATCGTCGTCGGCGACGTCATGCTAGACCGCTACTGGCACGGCGCAACCAACCGGATTTCGCCGGAGGCACCGGTACCCATCGTCAAGGTCGAGAACGACGAGTTCCGCGCCGGAGGCGCTGGCAACGTGGCATTGAACGCCGCCTCGCTCGGTGCCGCAACCGAACTGGTCGGACTGGTCGGGCATGATGAGGCCGCAACCCTGCTGCGCCATCGCTTGCACGATGGTGGCGTGGCCTGCCGGCTACTCGAAGCGCCGCGACATCCGACGATCACCAAGCTTCGCATCATCAGCCGCCACCAGCAGCTGATCCGTCTGGATTTCGAAGACCCCTTCGCCGCGAGCGAATCCGCCGGCATCGAGGCCGCGTTTCGCGAGGCCCTCCCGGGAGCAGGTGCCGCAGTGCTTTCGGATTACGGCAAAGGCACACTCGCCGACACGCGCGCATTGATCGGCGCGGCTCGGGAACACAGCGTCTCGGTCATCGTCGACCCAAAAGGTACAGACTTCGAGCGCTATCGTGCGGCGAGCGTCATCACACCTAACATGAGCGAATTCGAGGCGGTGGTCGGTCATTGCGTCGACGAGCATTCGGTCGTCGAAAAGGGCGAAGCCCTGCGCGCCCACCTGGAACTGGAAGCCCTGCTGATCACCCGCAGCGAGCGCGGCATGACGCTGCTGCAGCGCGGCCTGCCACCGCTCAACCTGCCGACTCGGGCGCGGGACGTATTCGACGTGACTGGTGCCGGCGACACCGTGGTTGCCGTGCTCGGCGCCGCGCTGGCGTGCGGACTGGAGCTGCCCGAAGCCACCGCGCTGGCGAATATCGCAGCCGGCATCGTCGTCGGCAAGCTCGGCACCGCAACCGTCAGTGCCGACGAACTCGCCCACGCGCTGGGCAAGGCCTGACAACAGGAGCAGAACACATGTACATCGTCACCGGCGGCGCCGGCTTCATCGGCAGCAACATCGTCAAGGGGCTCAATGCCCGGGGGATCACCGACATCCTGGTGGTGGACGACCTCACCGACGGCCGTAAATGCCTCAACCTTGCGGACGCCGACATCCGCGACTACGCGGACAAGGACGAATTTCTGCGCCGCATCGAGGCTGGCGAAGGCATCGGCCCGGTCGAGGCGGTGATTCACCAGGGCGCCTGCTCGGCCACTACCGAGTGGAACGGCCAGTACGTGATGCAGGTGAACTTTGCCTACACCAAGGCCTTGCTCGCTTGGTGCGTCGCGCACGACGTGCCCTTCCTCTATGCCTCGTCGGCGTCGGTGTATGGCATGGGGCCTGAGTTTCGCGAGGCCCGCGAGTGCGAGCGGCCGCTCAACATGTATGCGTACTCCAAGTTCCTGTTCGACTGTCACCTGCGCCCGCTTCTGGCCGGTATCAGGAGTCAGGTCGCCGGCCTGCGCTACTTCAACGTCTATGGTCCGCGCGAACAGCACAAGGGCGGCATGGCCAGCGTCGCCTTCCATTTTGACGGCCAGCTGCGCGAGGCCGGCAAGCTCAAGCTCTTCGAAGGCTCCGACGGCTACGGCCCGGGCGAGCAGCGTCGCGACTTCATCCATGTAGACGACGTCGTAGCGGTAAACCTGTGGCTGCTCGACAACCCGAAAGTGTCCGGCATCTTCAACGTCGGAACCGGACGGGCGCAAAGCTTCAACGAGGTCGCCCGCGCCGCCATCGGCTGGCACGGCCAGGGCGAGATCGAGTACATCCCCTTCCCGGAGCAACTCAAGGGTCGTTATCAGAGCTTCACCGAAGCCGACATGAGCGCGCTGCGCGCCGCGGGCTACGACCGCCAGTTCATGCCGGTGGAAGTCGGCGTACCCAAATACATGGAGTGGCTGGCGGCCAACCGTTGAGCCCGCAGGCAATAGCTCGAACCTTCCCATGATCAGCAGAGCCAACCAGGATCGCGATTTCGACGACGACATGCCCGAGGCGCAACAAGCGCCCCGTCGCATTCTCATCGTAGGCCCGTCCTGGGTCGGCGACATGGTGATGGCGCAAAGCCTGTTCAAGGTGCTCAAGGCTGCAGGCCCGTGCGAGATCGACGTGCTCGCACCCGAGTGGTCGCTGCCCATCCTCGCCCGCATGCCCGAAGTCTCGCGCGGCGTAGTGATGCCGGTCGGCCACGGAAAACTCGAACTCGGCGTGCGCTGGAAGCTGGGCCAGAGCCTCGGCACCGTGGGATACGATCAGGCCATCGTGCTGCCCAACTCGCTCAAGTCGGCCATGATCCCCGCGTTCGCAGGCATCCCGCAGCGCACAGGCTTTCGCGGTGAGATGCGCTACTTTCTGATCAACGACATGCGCATGCTGAGCAAGCGGCGCCTGCCGATGACGGTCCAACGCTTCGTAGCACTCGGCAAAGGCATCAACCAACCACTGCCCGATCCATTGCCGTGGCCGCGGCTCGTCGCCGATGCAGCCAACCAGCGCACACTCCCGGACAAGCTCGGTCTGTCGATGGAACGGCCTGCCATAGCATTCATGCCCGGTGCGGAGTACGGACCCGCCAAGCAATGGCCCTTGCCGCACTTTGCCTCCCTCGCGGCCGAGCTCGTGGAGCGCGGTTTTCAGGTCTGGATTCTCGGCTCCGGCAAAGACCAGGAAGCCGCCGACATCATCGCGTCGGACCAGGAAGCGCATGTCATCAACCTGTGCGGCCGCACCGAGCTCGGCGACGCGGTCGATCTGCTCGCGCTGAGCCGCGCCGCGGTCACCAACGATTCCGGCCTGATGCACGTCGCCGCCGCGCTCGACCTGCCGCAGATCGCGATCTTCGGCTCCTCGACGCCGCAACACACGCCGCCGCTGTCCGACCGCGCCCATGTCATCTACCTCGGCATCGAGTGCTCGCCGTGCTTCAAACGCACCTGTCCGCTCGGGCACACCCGCTGCCTCACCGAGATCGCGCCGCAACGCGTGCTCGCGGCCCTCGACCAACTCGGTGTGACGACCTGAGTCGATGCGCGTCCTGTTGATCAAAACCTCCTCGCTGGGCGACGTCATCCACACCCTGCCGGCGGTGACTGACGCGACGCGCGCGATCCCGGGCATCCGCTTCGACTGGGTCGTCGAGGAAAGCTTCGCCGAGATTCCGGCATGGCATCCCGCAGTAGACCGCGTGATTCCGGTCGCGCTCCGGCGCTGGCGCAAATCGGTTCTCCGGAGTTGGCTCAGTGGCGAATGGCGCCAGATGACCCAGCAACTCACGGCTGCGCGTTACGACTTGACCATCGACGCTCAGGGTCTCATCAAGAGCGCCATCCTGTGCCGCTATGCCACCGTGCCGGTGCATGGATTCAACCGTGACTGCGCTCGCGAACCACTGGCAGGGCGCTTCTACACCGACCCGCATCCCGTCGCCAAGGGCCGGCACGCGGTTGCACGCCTTCGCGAGCTGTTCGCGCGCTCGCTAGGCTACCCGGTGCCAGCCGACGACGCATCCGGCGATTACGGACTGGATCGAGATCGGGTGCTGGCAGGCGCAGACGCCGGCAACGACGTGAAGTCAGGCGTCCTCTTCCTCCACGGCACCACCTGGACCACCAAGCACTGGCCCGAACGCTACTGGCGCGAACTCGCCCAGCGCTGCACCGACGCCGGTGTCGCGGTGCGCCTGCCCTGGGGCAACGACGGCGAGCGCGAACGCGCGGAGCGCATCGCCGCTGGCATTCCGCTTGCCACTGTACTACCCAAGCTGCCGCTTGCCGGCATCGCTGCGGAACTCGCCAACGCCCGCGCGTGTGTTGCGGTCGACACCGGCCTGGGGCACCTCGCTGCCGCGCTCGACGTGCCCACGATTTCCCTGTTCGGTGCCACACACCCCGGCCTCACCGGTGCCTGGGGCGCGCAACAAACCCATCTCGCGTCCGACTTTCCCTGCGCACCCTGCCTCAAGAAGCAATGCGCCTACACTCCCACCGAGTCCGACCGCGAGCGTTTCGACCTGGTCGCCGAGCAGCCCCTGTGCTTCACCCGCCTCAGTCCGGAGCGGGTGTGGGAGCGGCTCACCGGCATGCTACAAAGCTAGGCCTGACCCCATGGACCTCGCCTTCGCTCTATACAAGTACTTCCCCTTCGGCGGCATGCAGCGCAACTTTCTGCGCATCGCCAAGGCATGCCTCGCTCGGGGTCACGCTGTCAGGGTCTATGTCCTCGAGTGGCAGGGCGAGGTGCCCGAGGGCATCGAGTTAGTGCGCGTGCCGGTGCGTGCTGTCTCGAACGTTGGGCGCTACAGAAGATTCTCTGCATGGCTTGCTCGCGACCTGGCCCAGCGTCCGGTCGACCGAGTCGTCGGCTTCAACAAGATGCCCGGGCTCGATGTTTACTACGCGGGGGATCCCTGCTTTGCGGAAAAGGCCGAGCGCCTGCGCGGCCCTTTTTATCGCTTCAGCTCTCGCTTCCGACACTTTTCGGAGTATGAACGCGCGGTGTTCTCACCGGAATCACGCACGCAAATACTGATGATGTCGCCGGTGCAAATGCCAATGTTCATCAAGCACTACGGCACACCAGAGAACCGTTTTCACATGCTGCCGCCGGGGATCTCCCGCGATCGCTGCGCGCCCCCGGATGCCACCAAGCGTCGCCAACGGTTCCGGGAGGCACAGGGTATCGGCCAGTCCGAGCTACTACTGTTGCAGATCGGCTCCGGCTTTCGAATCAAGGGCGTCGATCGCAGCCTTACCGCCCTCGCATCGCTGCCGCCGGCGCTAAGCGCACGGACCCGCTTGTTCATCATCGGCCAGGACAAGGCAGACCCGTACCTTCGAAGGGCCCAGCAACTCAACATTGCCGACCGCATCACCTTCTTCAAGGGACGTGACGACATTCCCGACTTCCTGCTCGGATCCGACATCCTGATTCACCCCGCCTACAACGAGAACACCGGCAACGTGCTGCTGGAAGCCATGGTCGCCGGACTCCCGGTGCTTGTCACCGCCATCTGCGGCTTTGCCCGCTTCGTCAGCGAAGCGGATGCCGGCATCGTCATCCCGAGCGCTCCGTTCGAACAGGAAACACTGGACCGGTCCCTGGCATCCATGCTGGCAGACGACGATGCACGGGCAAGATGGTCGAGCAATGGCATTGCCTTCGGCAAGACCGCCGACATCTACGACATGCCCGAGCGCGCGGCAGACATCATTGTCGGGGGCGCGCTCGCATGAGAGCGGTGGTACTGCGCCCGCCGTTCGACGGGAAGTGGTCCGCAGGTGACCCATTCGACCACGCCGCCAGGCTGGCGGCCGGCGCGAATGCGGATCAGATCCGACGCGACGTCGAGGGAAGGCGCACCTTGCGCTTCGAACTGGATGATTGCGGCTACTACCTCAAGTGGCAGAAAGGCATCGGCTGGGGACGCATAGTCGGAGAAGTCCTTCGTGGGCGGCGGCCGGTGCTGGGTGCCGGAGACGAATGGCGCGCCATCGAAGCCTGTCACGCACTCGGCGTACCGACGATGAACGCTTTGGCCTATGGTGAGCGCGGAAGTGGTTGGGCTTACCGGGAATCCTTCCTCGTCACCGAAGCCATCGAACCTGCCATAGACCTGGATAGCTACACTCGCGAGTGGGCACAGAATCCGCCTGCCCCCGCCCTGAAGCACGCCCTGATTCGCGCGGTCGCGGATATCGCGAGCACCATGCACCGCAACGGTCTGAACCACCGTGACTTTTACCTTTGTCATTTCCTCTTGCGCACCAAGCCAGAGCCGACCCCGGGTGAGCTGCGACTCGCAATTATCGACCTCCATCGCGTTCAGATCCGGAAGGCACCCCCCCCGCGCTGGCGCGACAAGGATCTTGCGGCGCTGTACTTCTCGGCGCTAAAGATCGGTCTCACGACGCGCGACCGATTGCGCTTCATCCGTACTTACTTCCGCCAACCGCTGCGCATCGTCCTGCGTGACGAGGCCTCGACCCTCGCCTACCTCCAACGCGAATCGATCCGTCTCGCCGAGCGCTTCGAGCGCAAGTTCGCCCACCGACCGGATCTGCAACGATGAGCGAGCGCTGGACGCTCTCCGCAGATGCTCGCCCCTCCGAGATGCGCGCGTTCGGCTCGCTGGAGGCGGTCTTCGCGCTTGAAGGCGAGTTCATCACCAAGGATCCACTCAGCCGCGTACTCAAGGTGACGGTCGACGGCACCCGCTACTACGTGAAGCGCTACACCCGCCCGGCAAAAGACCCGCTGCGCTACTGGCTTGGCCGCCCGCGGATCCGTGCGGAATGGGAGAACCTGCTCGCCTTCGCGAACTGGGAAATACCTACCGCGCGGGTGGTCGCACACGGGCTGGAGAGACATTTTGGCCGCTTCGTGCGTGGCGCACTGGTTACTGAAGAGATCCCGAACACAACCGATCTGGCACAGCTCGCCAAGTCTCGCGATCCACGAATGTCGCAGTCCGGATGGGTCAATCAGTGCATCAGGCAGGTCGCGCGGATTGCCCAGAAAATGCACAACAATGGCTTCGCGCACAATGACCTTCACTGGCGCAACCTTCTCTTCCGCGAGGACGACAAGCGCGTCTACCTGATCGACTGTCCGAGCGGTATGCACTGGCCTGCGTGGTTGCTGCGTTATCGCGCGGTGAAGGATCTGGCCAGTCTCGACAAATCGGCAAAGCTGGTGTTCAGACGCACCCAGCGCCTGCGTTTCCTCCTCGCCTACCTGGAGACGGATCGGCTCACACCGGAAGGCAAGCGCTGGGCTCGCGCGGTCGAGCGCGCCCATGGTCGGCGGGCGCTGAGAAAGAGGCTGGGTTTGTGAGCGACATCTCACTCACCTCGAACATCAGACTGCTCAATGCACCCACCCTGAAGGTGCTGGAAGCCCCCCCTCCGCTGCCGTTTGCAATCCGGCGCCCAGACGGGAGCACCATCTCTTTTGTATCTGTACTTCGACACCTGCCCGGCAAGCGCGTTGTCGGTGAGGCCCGTGGTGCGGACGGTCGGGCACTAGCCAAGCTCTTCTTTGGCAACAACGCAAGGCGGCATTGGGAGAGAGAGGCCTCCGGCATCCGGGCGCTTAACAAGGCTGGCGTTGCAACCCCGGAGATCATCGCTGCCGAAGAACTGTCGGATGGTGGTTACTTGATTCTCACCCGATTCATCGACGGCGCGACGACCATGGCAGAGCAGATACGCGAGCTGGCTGGAACCTGTTCGCAGGACGACCGAGTAGCCACCTTGCTCGCCCCCTGCTTCGCCCTCGTCGGACAGTTGCACGCCGCGGGGCTAATACATAACGATTTGCACCCCGGCAACTTCCTGAACGCGGACGGACGCATGATGCTGGTCGATGGTGACGCTGTGAGCGGCGAACCCCTTACCCATCTCGCTGATTCCAAGGCAAGGGCAAACCTGGCCCTGCTCATCGTTCAGTTTCCGCTGGCGTGGACTCTGGAGCCCGTTCGCTTGCTGGAGAAATACCGGCGGGCCAACCCGACCTTGACCGACGACCCCCGCGCGCTCGACGCCGCGATTCAACAAGCTCGCGATAAACGCATCCACGACTATCTGGACAAGGCGGGGCGCAGCTGTAGCCGATACGTTGCACGGCGGCGTTTCTCCAGCCTGCAGATCGTCGCGCGCGATGAAGAGGCAAGGCTAAGTCCAGTGATCGACGACCCTGATCGCTGCATGGCGGAGGGCCAACCGCTCAAACAGGGCAATACCGCAACAGTTTCCCGCATCCGAATCGGTAGCGCCGTCTGGGTGGTGAAGCGCTACAACATCAAGGGAGTGATCCACGCGCTGTCGCGTGCGTGGCGCCCGACCCGCGGCTGGCATTCATGGCTGGCGGCTCACCGGCTCCAGGCTCTGGGTATCGCAACACCTCGCCCTCTCGCCATCGTCGAGCGCCGTTTCGGCCCGCTGCGCGGACGCGCGTGGCTGGTCACGGAAGACTGCCCGGGGCAGAATCTGAGGGAATACCTCGACCCGGCGGCTCCACCCGACTCCACAGTCGGCAATGCATTGATCGACCTATTCAAGGCTCTTTCCGCCGCTAGAATCACCCATGGCGACCTCAAGGCCACCAACCTGCTGTGGCACAACGATCGAATCTACCTGATCGATCTTGACGCCATGACCCCACACACCAGCTTGGTCGGCTTGAACCGAGCCTGGGAAAAGGATCGAGACCGATTGATAGCAAACTGGCCCGACGATAGCCCGCTCGTAAGATGGCTTGAGCGCAATCTCCCCAGGCTTCCGTAGGAGAATCCTCATGAGAAGACTGAGCCTTCAAGACTTCGAGATACTCAAGAGAGGCTCCAGAGTCATCGAGAAAGGCTGGCACGGCGAGAAAGTTCTGCTTCGCCCGAACGGCAACTATCTCAAACTCTTTCGTCGCAAACGGCTCATTTCCTCTGCCTGGTGGTATCCATACGCCGAACGATTTGCGAACAACTCGAAAACGCTCGAGCAGCGGGGGATACCCTGCCCCAAGGTCATCGAATTACTCCGCGTCCCGGAGATCCAAAGAGACGCGGTCCATTACGAAGCACTGCCGGGAAGAACATTGCGAGCACTCAACGCCCAAGGGCTGGGCGAGGACTCGAAGATCGCGCTGAAAGCGGCATTCAACCGGCTGGTGCAAACGTTGCACGACGAAGGGATTTACTTTCGATCCCTACATCTCAACAACATCGTACTGACCCCGGATGGTGACCTCGGTCTGATCGATATTTCGGACATCCGCTTCCACCGCAAACCACTCAGCAAATTCTGGCGCAAACGCAACTTGCAACGTATGGAAAATATCCCTTCCGAACGCGACTGGCTTGATCACGACTTCCTGCTTGGGCAGCACTAAACGTCCTCGAACTGCATTGCGTGCAATCTGGCGTAGTGCCCATTCAAGCCAAGCAGCTCGGCATGCGTCCCACGCTCGACGATGCGCCCCTGATCCATCACCAGAATCATGTCGGCCTTCTCGATGGTGCTCAGACGGTGAGCGATCACCAGCGTGGTCCGGCCTTCCATCACCCGGTCTAGCGCCGCCTGGATGTGACGCTCGGATTCGGTGTCGAGCGCTGAAGTCGCTTCATCCAGAATTAGGATCGGAGCATCCTTCAGCAAGGCCCGCGCGATCGCCAGACGCTGGCGCTGACCACCTGAGAGCAACACCCCATTCTCGCCCACAAGGGTATCGAACCCCTGCGGCAGACGGTCGATGAACTCTCGCGCAAACGCAGCCTCCGCGGCCCGTTCGATCGCCTCGCGCGGCGCACCAGCGAGGTCTCCGTAGGCGATGTTGTTGGCGATCGTGTCATTGAAAAGCGTTACCTGTTGTGTCACCAGGGCAATGTGACGGCGCAGGTTGCGAAGACTGAAGTCGGCGATCGACACCCCGTCGAGCAGGATCTCGCCTTCCGAATGCTGATAGAAACGTGGGATCAGGTTGGCCAGCGTCGACTTGCCGCTGCCTGAGCGGCCGACCAGTGCGATCATCTGACCTGGTTCGGCGGTGAAATTCACATCGTCCAGCACTTTGCGCTCGGCCCCCGGGTACGCGAAGCTCAGATTTCGGAAGTCGATTCGGCCGCTCACGCGACTGATTTCGCGCTTGCCGTCATCGCGCTCGTGCGGCGTATCGAGTTGCTCGAAAATGCTCTCTGCCCCCGCCAGCCCCTTTTGGATTGTAGAGCTGACTTCCGAGAGTTGCCGGATTGGCTTGGGCAACAAACCCGCGGCCGTGATGTAAGCGACCAGATCTCCCGCAGTGGCATCACCCCGCAGCAGCAACACCAGACCGAGCAGCACCGACATCGCGCTGAAGGTGACGAACTGCAATGAGGGCGTGAACACTGCAGACGTCTTGAACATCCGCAGCTGCTTATTCATATTGTCAACGCTCGCCTCGCGGAACCTCTTGGTCTCGTATGCTTCCCCACCGAAACTGCGCACCACCCGATAGCCCTGGATGGTCTCGGACGCGACATGGGTGACGTCGCCCATCGTCGCCTGGATCTTCCGACTCTGCTTGCGGAACTTACGACTCGCGCTCTGCACCATCAAGCCGATCAGTGGCAGGATCAAGACCATCACCAGCGTGAGCTTCCAGTTCATCCACAGCAGGTAAGCGAACAGGAAGACGATCGTCAGCCCCTCTCGCACCACGGTCTTGATCGCATCCGTGGCCGCGCCGGTCACCATGGTGACGTTGTAGGTGATTCTGGAGACCAGATGGCCGGAGTTGGTATTGTCGAAATAGCTGTTCGGCAAGCGCAGCAGGTTGTCGAACAAGGCACGCCGCAGGCTGTCGATCAGCCCCATCGACACCCGCGCGATATAGTAATTGCCGAGGTAGGAACCCACACCCTGCCAAGCCGCGATCGCCACCAGCATCAGCGGCACCCCGAAACTGAGATCCATCCCGTCGAGCAAGGGTACGCCCTGCAATACCGCAGCATCCGGATCGGTGAGCCCGTCGACGAAATACTTGAGCATCGCCGCCATCATCGGCTTGGTCGACGCGAAGATGACGAAACCAAGCATGCTGATCGCGAACCAACCGATGAACGGTCGGACATAGGAGAGCAGGCGGAGGTAGATCTTCAGGGATGAATCGGCGGGGGCTTTTCGAGAAGCCATTTTCAATAAGTCAGGTCCGACAACATGGCGCGGATGGTAGCACGCGCCCATACTCGCCAAACGAATGCGATAATCAAGCAGCTTGCGAGCCGGAATTACCACTTGTAGGAGCGGCGTAAGCCGCGAAGCAGCGCAGAACCTGGGCACAGAACGTCAATCCTGCGCCGATGTTCGCGGCTCACGCCGCTCCTACAGGTAGTGGCGAGGCCTGATAGAGCGTTAAACGGCACAAACCGCGAATCGCTCGCTTCAAGCAACAGAGAGACCAGAATGGGACTGCCATTGCGAGACCACCAACACCACACCTACAGCGAGTACCTGACCTGGCCGGACGACGTTCGCTACGAGCTCATCGACGGCCAGGCCGTCATGATGGCACCTGCGCCAAATCTCGATCATCAGGATATCGTAGGCGAGCTGTTCTACCAGATTCGACAGCAACTCGAAGGCAAGCCCTGCCGCCCCTTCATCGCCCCGGTTGACGTCCGCCTGCCGCGCGGCGACGAAGCCAACGAAGACATCGACACGGTCGTCCAGCCGGATGTCATCATCGTCTGCGACCCCGGCAAACTCGACCGCCGCGGTGTTCGCGGCGCACCGGACTGGGTCGCCGAAGTGCTCTCACCCTCTACCGCAGCTCACGACCAGGTCGTCAAACGGCGCATCTACGAACGCGCGAGGGTCCCCGAATACTGGCTTGTCCACCCCAACGACCGCACGCTCACCATCTACACCCTGCGGGATGGCGCCTACGGCAGACCGGACATCTTTGAGCTCAAAGAGACCACCCGACTGCAGACGATGCCGGAGCTCGAGATTGCGTGGGATGCCCTGGTCGAACGACTGCCCAAGCAGGAGTTCTGAGCACAATGCCGAAACCCAACGACATCCGCTGGCAACAACGCCACGCAAACTATGGCAAGGCGCTTTCCCGGCTGACCGATGCGGTCCGCTTGGCCGAGGAGCGCCCGCTGAGCGACCTCGAAAAGCAGGGCTTGATCCAGGCCTTTGAGTTTACGCACGAGCTCGCTTGGAACGTGCTCCGCGACTTCTTCGTCTGGCAAGGCTCGCAAAACATCATGGGATCGCGGGATGCAAGCCGTCAGGCATTTGCAAAAGGCCTCATCGAGGACGGCGAGGGCTGGATGGAGATGATTCAGAGCCGCAACCTGACCTCTCACACCTACAACGAAGAGATCGCAGACCTCATCGTGCAGCGGATCCTTACGCGCTACCACCCGCTCTTCCTGGCCCTCGACGCCAGGCTGGCATCACTCAGCTCCGACCAGACTACATAGCATGGCGGCTCAACCATTCGGCCTACCTCCCTCTTCCCTGGAACGAATCCTCGAAACCATCGGACGCTTCTCCGAAGTTGAGCGGGTGACGCTCTTTGGATCACGCGCGATGGGAACTGACCGCCCAGGCTCCGACATCGACCTGTGCCTCATCGCACCGGGCATCACGCTCGAGCGGCAGCTACTCATCGCTCGCGCCATCGACGAACTCGACCTCCCGTGGCAGGTCGATTTGCTATTTATGCACCAGATCGATAACGCCGCGCTGCGAGACCACATCGACCGGGTCGGAGTTACACTGCGCCCCCTCGGATAGCGCATCGCCCCGCGTATTTGACCGATCAACGCCCACAAGCATGTAGAATTCACATGCGCATAGCCCAATGCGCATGGAGCAATCAATGCCAAGCACGCGAACCCATCAACGCACTCGAACCGGCCCGCCCGGCAAGCGTGCGGTCAATCTGAGCCTGAGCAGCGACATACTCGACGCCGCTAAGCAGCTTGATATCAACATCTCCCAAGTTTGCGACAATGTCCTACGCGAAGTCGTCCGCCGTGCGCAGGAGCGCAAGTGGCAAGAGGATCACGCCGACTTCATCGCCGCCTACAACGCCACCGTCGAGGTCGAAGGTCTGCCGCTGGACGAGTGGAAAAACTTCTGATGGCGCGCTTCGATGTCTATGCCAATCCCGGTCGTCACGCCAACACCACGCCCTATCTGCTGGATGTGCAAAGTGACCTGCTCGACGGGCTGGATAGCCGCATGGCTGTCCCCTTGCGCAGCCTCCAACATTTTCCGCAGGTCAAACTGCCGACCCGCCTTACACCGGTGCTAACAATCAACGGGCAAGACTACCTCCTTGAGACACCCAAGATGGGCGCGGTGCCCGTGCGCGTGTTGAAGACTCCGGTGGCGTCCCTCGCAGATGAGCAGGTACAGATCACGCAGGCCTTGGAATTTCTCTTTCAAGGCTACTAGGGCACGCACGCATTCAACATGGCTAACAAACTCCAGTGGCGCTTCATTGCCGCCAACCTTCGCGCGCTGCTCACCGGCCAATTCTCAATGCCTCGTGGCCACCTGCCCCCAGTGGGGCACCGTGTGCCCGAAAGCTTCTGTGGCGTCGGCGTGGCCACCAACCCGGACCCGGCCACCGACGACGCCATCATCGCGGCGCTTAACGACCTCGGCGTAAAACAGGTCCGGCTCGACTTCACCTATGGCGATCTCGACAACCATGTCGCCCGCTTTCTTGAGCACCTGCTCGCCGAGGACTTCAAGGTCATGCTGCACATCCTGCAGCCCTTTGAAGCCGCTCGGGCCATGCCCTCGCACGCAGCCGAAGCGCAATGGCGTGACTTTCTCATCGCCACGCTCGATCGCTTCGGCCCCCGCGTCGAGATCGTCGAACTGTGCTCCACCATCAACCGCAATCGCTGGGCAGGCTACAGTCTCGAGGGGTTTCTATCGGCTTGGCGAATCGGGCACGAAGAAATCCGCAAACGCAACCTCGTCCTCGCCGGCCCGAGCATCACCGACTTCGAACCGCCCTGGACCATCGGCATCCTGGATCTGCTTGCCCGTGAGGGCCTACGGCCCGATATTCACACCGACAACCTTTTCGCGGAAAGGGCGACCGAGCCTGAACGTTGGGATCACAAGGCCCTCGGATCTCTTCTAGCTCCACGAGTCCGCTTCAACCTTCTCAAAAAGGCGCGGCTGCTACAGCGGCTTGGGGCCCACGCCGGGGTACCGAGAATGATGTCGCCCGCGGCCTTCTGGACCCTGCCACGCATTGAGCGCATGTTGCCTGATAGCGAGCAGAAGCAGGCAGACTACCTCAGCCGCTACATGGTGTTGTGCGCCGCATCCGGCGCGGTAGCCCGCGCCGGCTGGGGTCCACTGGTGTGTCATCGCGAAGGGCTGATTGACGACGGCGACCACGCCTACCCCAGGCTGGAGCGCATCACGCATTACGCATCGGTTACCGGCACCGCCTGCGACTTCAGGGTGCGGCCAGCGTTTCACGCACTGGCCGCGTTCAACCGGCTGATTCCGGGAGCACGCTATCTCGGCAGACATGGGCATGAGCTTGAGGTACATCGCTTCCTGCGCGACGACTCCGAGATTCACGTCATCTGGACCGCTAACGCACTGGCTGCAGCAGCGTGCGATGTCTATTCGCCTGCAGATATGATCAAGGCGGAGTGGCTGGATCGTGACGGCAACACCTTGTCAGAGCCCCCAACGCTCTTCTCGGAAGCACTGATCTACGCTAGCTGGCCAAAATCACTCACCCCGACCCTGTCCCCCCAGGCGCGCGCACTACCCGGCCTGCGTATCCATAGACATGAGGGCAAACTGCACTTTTACTACCGTAGCCCGGACTGGCATGGCATGGTGCTCGCCAGTAACCGTGCGGAGGCGGACATCCTTATGAAGGGGCTGCGCCCCGACATGCTTCAAACACCGGCCAAGCGCGCTGACAACGCGCTGCGACACGCCCGCAACGCGATCTGGACAGTCACTGATCCACGCGATGCGCATAAACAGCTAGTCGTCAAGAAACCCATTAAACACCACTTGCATAAAAAACTATTGGATCGCCTCAAACCCTCCAAGGCAGTCAGAAGCTGGAGCGGAGCTGCCGAGTTGTTGCGCCGTGGAGTCGACACAGCCAGACCAGTCGCCTGGTTCGAGGCACGTGGAGACAACCTGACAGAGAACTGGTTTGTTTGCGAAAAGATCGAGGGCGGTCAATCAGTCGGTGCGATATTCAGCCAGTTGAGGAGCGGGAAAGCACCGCAACGCTTGCAAGATACTCACATCCTCTATGAAATGCTGGCAGCGGAGCTGCATCGACTGCACGACAAAGGTGTGTTCTTTCGCGACCTGTCCGGTGGCAACATCATGATGCGTTCCGGAGATAAGGTGCAATTTGCACTTATCGACACAGCCCGATTGCGTGCAGGCAAGCCTGGTAGCGTCAATCTGCGGCAGCGGATGGCCGACCTGGTTCGCGCTTGCCACAAACTTTCGCCCCCCGAACAGCAAACTTTCATCCAGTGCTATTTTGCGGTTGATAAGCGACCTCCTCCTGCGTGTGTCCGTTATCACCTCGCCGCCTACGCGCTGAAAACCAGACTGAAACGGCAAATCAGGAAAACAGCGATTTACCAGCATCTGAAACGCTGACCCCACGAATGTCCTCATTGATAAAGTCCGGCCTCATCGTTTCCTTGTTCGTGCTCGCGGGGCGTCTGACCGGTTTCGGCAGAGAATGGCTGCTCGCTTTCCGAGGCGGCGCGAGCGAACACACTGACATCGCGATCGTGCTACTGACTTTCCCCGACCTGGTCGTTAACCTGTTGCTCGGTGGCGGACTGACGGCAGCGCTTGTTCCCGCGTACAAACGCTTGGGCCCGGGTGGGGACACCGCCTTGTTGATGCAAGCCTGTCGTATCATCGGCGGGGTATTTGTGCTGCTGGCCTTGAGCGTCGCAATCCTTGCGTTGCCAACGCTAAGCCTTCTAGCGCCAGGCTTGAGTGAATCCACAAGAGACTCTTTCGTCTGGCACTTCCGCCTCGTCACCCTGTCCTTGCCTATGGCCGCCCTGTCAGGCGCTGTGGTTGCCTTGCTGAACTCGCGGGAGCGCTTTGCACTCGGTGCGGCGGGCACGCTGATCTTCAATCTTTCGGTCATCGCCAGTCTACTGGTGTTACCCGCCACGGAAACGGTCACCGCCATTGCGGCAGGCGCCTTGATCGGAGCGGGTTTGCGTCTGGCTACGCAGACATGGGGCCTTAGACCAGTCTGGACCCCCCCGATCGGGCGGCATGGCCTGATTGATCGCACCCTTGTAGCTCAGTTTCTCGGCAGCTTCAGTTTTCTGACAGTGCTGGTGATACTGCCGCCACTCGCACGTGCATTTTCGTCACTAGACGACGCGGGTTCCTTGTCATTGTTCAACTATGCGTACAAGCTGGTCGAGCTGCCAATGGGCGTGGTCATTGGTTCAATCGTCACGGTATTGTTGCCACGACTGGCAGCAGACCTGCCACAAGGTAGCGCAGCAGCAGGACATGCAAGCTTGGCAACCAGTTTACGCTTTACGCTGCTGTTTTCCTTGATCATCGCTATCCCGTCGATATTTTTTGCCGACGTTCTCGTCCATATCGCCTTCTTCAGCGCCAATTTTCGAGCAGATCAGTTCGATACCCTCGCTGCGTTGGCCAGCATCGGCTTCATTGCCTTGCCCTTTCAGGCAATGCTCAATGTCTACGCGTCTGCCTTTGCGGCCAGCGGACACACACGACCACTTGTCGTGACGGCGATAGTCATGCTGTTTTCCGTTGCAGTTCTGGCACCAAATCTCCTGGCACAAATCGGCTTGAGGGGGGTCATGATGAGCTATGGCATCGCCTATCTCTTGGGAACCATCCTGCTCACATGGCATACAGCCCGACACTTTGGTCGCGCCACGCTCCGCTCGGCTTTGCATCATGCGCCGACAAACATCGCCCTCCCGGCTGCAGCAGGACTCGGCGTGGCATGTTTGGGCAGTACAATCAGCGTTGCCACGTGGTCCCGGTTACTGTGGGCGTGCCTGACAGTCATCGTGATGCTGACCCTTGTCATTCTGTCTGATCAGCGACTCAGAACCGCCTGCATGAAAAGAATCAAAGGACATGGCAGATGATGCAACTGATGATGATAGTCAACCAACCGGACATTGCTGCGCATGTTGCAGCTTGCGGTGTCGACCGGATCTTTGTTGACCTAGAGTACCTTGGCAAGCAGGAGCGACAGGGGCATCTTGATACCTGGATGTCACGGCATACACCCGATGACATCTCTTCCATCCGAGCTGCGATAGGCAACACCACGCTGCTTGTCCGCCTCAACCCGTGGCATGCAGGCTCGCATGGCGAGATCGAAGACGCCCTGACACGCGGCGCAGACCTGTTGATGCTGCCGATGTTCAAATCAATGGATGAAGTTCAGGGTTTCTGTAGATTGGTCCGGGAGCGTGTCCCAGTAATTCCCCTTGCCGAAACTCGCGAGGCCCTGAACATCCTGCCACTCGTGGCAAGAACACCTGGAGTCGGAGAGATCTTCATCGGACTCAACGACCTGCATCTGTCGCTCGGACAGGCATTCATGTTCCAACCGCTCGCCGATGGCACTTTGGACCGTATCGCGGAAACACTTGCCAAGGCCAACATGCCGTTTGGCTTTGGCGGTCTGGCGCGTATTGGAGAGGGCTTGCTGACGGCAGAACGGATAATCGGAGAGCACATCCGGCTTGGTTCCCGCTCAGCCATCCTGTCAAGGACATTTCACCGTCAGGCCAAGACGCTAGACGAACTGAACAAGGAAATGGATTTTGCGTGCGAAATCGCAAAACTGCGTCAATTCATCGCCGCCAGCGAAGCAGCCCACCCGTCAGTACTCGAATCCAACCGGCAGGAACTCAAACAAATCGTCAGTGAGATTGCCCTGCGTCTCGCAAATAGAAACTGATCTAACTGCAAGCCTCCACCAAGGCTTGCCGGAGCCAAAACGTGTGCGGAATTTTTGGATACTTTGACAGACAACGTGATCCCTTGCCGGACGACAAGCTGCGGGCCATGGGTGCGATATTGCGTCATCGTGGCCCGGATGATCAAGGTATCCACTTTGCAGAAGGCCTCGCCATTGGCAACCAGCGGCTTTCCATTATCGACATTGCCGGGGGGCACCAGCCCTTCGTGTCGGACGACGGAAATATTGCTGTGGTCCAGAACGGGGAAATATTCAATCATGTTGAACTGGCCCGGGAACTTGAGGGCTCAGCCTACGCTTGCCGTAGCCACTCCGACACCGAGGTGCTGCTGCGTCTTTATGAACGTGAAGGCATAGCCTTCCTGAACCGCCTAAACGGCATGTTCTCCATCGCCATTCATGATGCCAGGCAGGACGCTCTCTACCTTGTTCGCGATCGTATAGGGGTCAAACCGCTCTACATCCACGATGACGGCAAACGCCTCAGCTTTGGTTCCGAGATCAAATCGCTGTTGCGTACCGGCATCACCAGACAACTGAACCCGCAAGCGCTACACCACTATCTGACCTTCAACTACGTCCCGCCACCGCTAACGCTTTTCGAAGGTATCGAGCACCTCAAACCGGGGCATTTTCTGCGCATCGACCGCCGCGGCAGCCAGCAACACCAGTGGTGGTGCCTTGCTGACCAGCGCACCGAAACCCGCTCAGAGGACGACTGGATCGCGGAGTTCAACGCCACATTGGATGATGCGGTACGCCTCAGATTGCGCTCTGACGTGCCGTTTGGTGCTTTTCTGTCGGGTGGCGTGGACTCCAGCACCGTGGTCGGACTGATGAGTCGGCATATGAGCGAGCCAGTCAATACCTACGCCATCGGTTTTCACGAGCCGCGTTTCGATGAGAGCCCTTTTGCCGCACAGGCAGCCGCCCGCTTCGGAACCCGGCACACCATGCGCAAGGTTGACGCCAACATGCTCGACCTATGGCCGCTGGCGGTGTGGTTTTGCGATCAACCCCACGGCGACGTGTCATTCATGCCCACTTACCGTGTCGCCCGCCTCGCGGCACAGGAGGTCAAAGTCGTGCTGACCGGCGATGGCGGCGACGAACTATTTGCTGGCTACGACAAATACCGCAACTTCTTCTCTGCCACAGACGCGCTGAACTGCAGCGACGAACTCTTCCGCAAACGTTACCATGCCAATCTAAGTCTGTTCGATGAAACCGCAAAGTGTTCGCTGTACACCCCGGAGTTCGCCAAGCTAGCCGCCAACATCCAATCCTTTGACATCACCTGCCCCCTGTTCGATGAAGCGGCTCACCTTGACCGCATCAATCAGGCCTTGTACATCGACATGCGACTGCTGCTGGCCGGCAACAACCTGGTCAAACCTGACCGTATGGGTATGGCCTGCTCACTCGAGGCCCGCACTCCATTTCTTGACTATCGCATGATGGAACTCGCCTTTCGAATGCCCGGCAGCATCAAGCTACGTGACGGTGTGACCAAATACATCTTCAAGAAGGCTGCGCGCGAACTCATAGGCGATGACCTGGCCTACAGGCGCAAGCAAATGTTTACCGTGCCGGTTGGTGAGTGGTTTCGCGGTTCACTGGCCGGTTTCGTTCAAAACCTGCTGCTGTCCGAACGCACTTTGTCTCGGGATCTGTTCAAAGCCGAGTCGGTACGGAAACTGCTTCAAGAGCACCAGCAACCGGCATCCGATCGCACCCGCGAATTACGCGCGCTGATTGCAGTAGAATTGTGGGCGAGGACGTTCATTGACCCCACAGACTTCGAACAAGACTCTTCACCCGGTTTTGCTGAATTGGGCATTGCCTTCCCCACTACCTTCGCTCAAAACGCACCGAGCACCGAGTGAAGCGCTTTTTTGACATCCTTTGCGCGGCTTCCGCACTCGCGCTGCTCGCCCCCCTGTTGCTTGCCATTGCACTCATCGTGCGAATCGATTCGCCGGGTCCAGTGCTTTATCGCCAGACCCGGGTGGGACTGGGTGGAAAGACTTTCTCCATGTACAAATTCCGCAGCATGGTCACCAACGCCGACCGTATTGGCGGCTATCAAACGCAACAACAAGACCCTCGCATCACCACAAGCGGGCGCTGGCTCCGTAGAACAAGTCTCGACGAATTACCACAACTGCTCAATGTGCTCAAAGGCGACATGAGCGTTGTCGGACCTCGTCCCGATGTTCCGCAGCAGCAGTCGTTATACTCGAAGAATGACTGGACCTTACGACATAGCGTGCGACCGGGCATCACCGGCCTGGCGCAGGCAACGCTGAGATCCGATGCGACGACCAAGCAACGGCTGCAACTCGACCTTGACTATGTCGGGAGACATTCACTCCTTTTCGACCTGCGCATCATACTGATGACCGTCCGGCAACTCTGGACAAAAGGCAGCTACTAGCCAAGATAGACCAAGAATAAAGGCATGCAAATGAGCAATAACGAACAACCCAAATTCTTCAATGAAGTCGTCTTGCCCCACGCCAAGGGACAGGAAACCGGCTATCCCGAAGAATTGCTCCGTCACATCCTCCACGATCTCGCTGGCATCCACAAAGGGAGCTTCATGGACTTGGGAGGAGGCTGGGGCGCACACACAAAGATTGCCATGCATCTGGGCTTTGATGCGGTTTCACTGGACAGGGAGGCAGCAGCGGATGATGTACCTCACCTGATCTGCAACATCGCCAAGGAACGCTTCCCGTTTGATGACAACCATTTCGACGTGATTTTTTCCAAATCCGTCATCGAGCATTTCTATACCTTCGAATTGCCGCACCTCATGGCCGAGATCATTCGCGTACTCAAGCCCGGCGGCAAGGTCGTATTCATGACGCCAGACTGGGACTCGAATACCCGGAATTTTTACAAGGTGTTTTCACATGTCACTCCATACACTCGTGAAAGTCTGACCCAATGCCTCAAGATGTACGGATTCCAGAACGTCCAAACAACCAAGCTTATACAGCTTCCCTCGACATGGCACAGCCCGTTCATGGCAACGCTCGCACGCTTCACGGCTGCGCTCCCCCTACCTCGCAGCACGTCCAAATGGGTACGCTGGAGCAAAGAGGCCTCTCTTGTCGGCGTCGGCTGCAAACCACAAAACTGACAACCCAAGCAAAGCCAGCAACTGATGAAAGCATTTCTGACTTGTTATGGTGGTGCGCATGTTGCGGCCATAGCACCGTTGACACGTACGCTGACACAACTCGGCCACCAATGCACCCTGCTTGCCCTGACGACAGCAGCCCAAGTCGCTGAGCTCGAACAACTGAGCCCGCTTCGCCCAATAGACTTCATTGACACTTCAGACCCGGCTATACGTCTCCCTGGTATCAAGCTAGCCGAAAAGCATCATACTGATGGCAAGGGAATCACCCGTGAAGAGTCCATCGCCTATCTCGGGGTGTCGTTTCGTGATCTGGCCTCAGACATTGGTGAATCCGCAGCCTGGCAGCGTTATCGCGAGCTAGGTCTCAATGCCTTCACCCCTGTGCATTTCATGCGTGAGGTCTTGTCACGGATTCGGCCCGATGTCGTCGTCGCAACAACCTCGCCCAGAATGGAGAAAGCTGCATTGCGCGCAGCCTATCAACTCGACATCCCAAGCCTGTGTATGGTCGAGTTGTTCGGCATTCTTGAAGAACCCTGGCTTGGTCGCCCGGACAACGGTCACGTGATTGCGGTGTCGCGCGAAGACGTGACCAAACGCCTGATCGCTGCAGGGCGACAACGAGATGACATCCACCTCGTTGGCAGTCCCATGTTTGATCAGTTGGCCGATCCCGACCTGCCTTCCGCAGGGAAACGCTGGCGGCAGGAAAGGCGAATACCCGAAAACCAGAAACTGATTTTCTGGGCCGAACAACCCGAACCGGACGACCCTCAGTTGCCCCGACGGGTACGACAGCATCTTGCCGATATCTGCCGGGCCAACGGGTGGCGACTGATTGTGCGCTTGCATCCGAGCAGCACAGACCCACGCGGCGAGGTCATTCCCGAGGACTGCCTTCAGAGCTACGCGCATGAACCGCTGTCGCACCTGATCCACGCCTGTGATGTCGGCGTCACCCTGACCTCAACAGTCGGCTGGGAGCTTCTACTGTCGGGCAAGCCGCTGCTTGTTCCTCGTATCTCATCCTATGCACGCTTTGTAACCTACGGCGACAGTGACGGTGCGCTGGCGGTTGAGTCCCTTCAGGATGTTCAGTCCGGCCTTCAGAGCCTCCTGACGGATACACCGACCGCACAACAACTTGAAGCCCTTCGAAAAACCCTGCCGCAGCCGGGTGGCGCATCCGACCGGGTGGCCAAGCTGATTGAGGATGTCGTACTGCCACGACGCTACAGCCTCGAAAACCTGTACCGAGAACGTCATCATGAACCCTGAAACCAGACAGCCCGTCCTGCACGTCGTTCATTGCATTGACACGGAGGGGCCGCTCAACGAAGGCATACAAGCGACCTTCTCCCGGCTGAAAAGCATATTCGGCATAGACCTGCCCCCATCAGTCGCCACGCTTGAAGCCCTGCAACGCCAGAAAGTCGACCTTGGCGGAATGGAGGCACGTGTCGCCGCCGTACTATCGCCAGCCCTGCTGGCGTATAACCGCGACTGGAGCGATATTGAGCGAATGCTCGAAGACGCCTTGTCGGCCAGTTTCCGAAACCGCATGCTTGATGCAAACGGATGCGGCTGGGTATATAGCTGGCACTGCCTGGACCACCTAGGTTATACCGAAAACCCTCGTCATAAAGCCTTGGGTTATGGCAAGGTTTTCAACTTTTATAAACAGATTCTCGCATCAAGCAAAAGCACCCGGGACGAGATCAACTGGCATTTTCATCCACTCTCGCTGACACGCCGTCCGCTCGCTGCGGCGACCTCGTTCAACAACTCAATGGATATCCTGCTAGCAGTCATTGCCAGACGCATACTGGAAGACAGTTGGTTTCCAACCACCAACCGCCCTGGTTTTCATGCCGAGCGCCCGGATAGCCATCTATTCCTTGAACAATGGCTACCCTTCGACTACGCCAATCAAGCCTGTGACGACAACTTGCAAGGTCAGCGTGATCTTCAACTCGGACGCTTCGGAGACTGGACCCGCGCCCCCGCTGACTGGCTTGGCTATCACCCCCATCACGACGACTACCAGACACCCGGGCATTGCCGTCGCTGGATATTCCGATGCCTGAACGTTGGAACAAGGCTGCGTTGCCTGACCGAAACCCATGTCCGTCAGGCCTTTGATGACGCCTGCGCCAAAGGCAGCGCAATACTCGCTTTTGCCGACCATGACTATCGCGACATCCGTCCCGATGTTGATCATGTTCGACAGTTGCTTGCAAATGTCGCTCCCGACTATCCCGAGGTATCACTGCGCTTTTCGGGCGCAGAAGAAGCCGCTCAGCAACACGTCTGCCTGCTGGAAAATCGCCAACCTCAATCTCCGCCGTGTTTTGAGCTGCGGCTTGACGGCAACAGACTGCATGCCAGGCTGAGTGCAGGCAGCATGTTCGGTCCACAACCATTTCTTGCAATCCTCGATCACAGCGGCCGTTATTACCACGACAACCTCGACGTCATCGAACCCGGAAAGCACTGGACCTATGTATTCGATGAACAGACCTTGGCGCTGGAGTCCATATGCCGTACCGGCATAGGGGCTGCAGGTAAAGACGGTGGCTTTGGCGTCAATTCGATTTCTTTGGCATAAGCCTGAGACATGCACAACGCCCTCGTTAGTCACCAGAAGCTGCGTCAGGCCTATCTCTGCCTGTTGTTCGGAGCCATCGTGCTACCCATGCTACCAATCTGGCAGGGGGGGGTACGTGGGCTCACGGCTGTTTCGGTATTGTTCATCCTTTCCTGGAGTTTGGCGTCCAAACTGGTACTCGGACTGATCCTTGCCCTTGCTGGTCTGGCCAGCCTTGGAGGCTGGTTCCACGCCCTGCTCCAAAGCCCTGTTTCACACGTCATTCACTCGCTCACCGATGTTTTCGGTCACCCCGTCGGACTCTTGCCCGACCTGTCGTTACTCGGTTTTGACTTGCTGCTCGTTTCAATTTTTGGATCTTTACTATGGCATAAGCACACGACACCGTTATCACGCCTGTTCATCGCGGGGTTATCGTTGTTCTGGCTGCTAAGCCTGACCACAGTACTTATTGTCGCAACCAACGGCGCAGAAGAGGACGCAATCGCTCAAACTGCGACTGCGCTATCTGGTTGGGCAACCTGGGTTTACTGGGCTTTTCTGGCATTGTTGCTGTTTAAATCCACACAGCAACTCGAATCCGCAATCAAGGTTATCGCGTTTGCAGCGTTGCTGATAGGCAGCATTACCCTCACTCAATGGTCAATTGGTGACTATTCCTATTTTCTTGGCTCCATTGATGCTGGCGGTGACGCTTTCTACAGGGTACGCGGCACAGATTACTATCACGCACCTGCTGCACTGATCACCGCGCTTGGCACCATCGCGTTCTTCGGATGGATGCGCGGCCATGCCACACTCTGGCCAACACTAGGTGCAGTATTTCTCGTTGGCATCACAATCCTGAACAACACAAGGGCAGTCAGCCTGTCGCTCATCGCCGGCTTGCTCACGCTAACCGGACTGTTTGCGCTTCGCCGGAACTGGGGAATCGCGGCGCTAGCTTTAACCGCAGCCGTGGCCCTCACCCCCAACGTGATGTATCTCAAACCACCAGCATGGCTGGAAGCATCACAGACAGAACGTTCAAGTCAAACACGGGAACACGAACCAACCGTCGAGTCTCCTCCCGGTGCAGCAACGACTGAACTCGACAAAGACGACATTGGCTCAAGCCCAGCTCCTAACAGCGTGATGCAAAAGGCTGTGAACGATCCGAAAAGCTTTTTGTCATAGACACATCTCCAGACTCCTTGTCCTGCAACGATGCGCGGCCAACTCGACCCCCAGTCCTCGATGTTCCACTACTT
>NZ_WTVM01000043.1 GCF_012910885.1 Azoarcus taiwanensis
GTGCCGAGTCGGTTTGCGTGCTGATTTACTCGCAACCCCTGTCGGACACCGCACGGGCGCGACTCAAGGTCATCTTCGAGCATACCGACGGCTTCGTGATTGCGCGTGAAGACTTGCGCATCCGCGGACCCGGCGAGTTCGTCGGTGCACGCCAGAGCGGTGTGCCGATGTTGCGCTATGCCGATCTGGAGCGTGATGCGGAACTGATCGAACCGGCCCGTGTCCTGGCTGAGCGGCTGCTCGCGGAGATGCCCGAGCGTGCCGGGCGCCTGATGGCACGATGGCTGGGCGGGCGAGAAGGGCTGCTGCGGGCCTGAAGCACAATACAGTACAGTACAAACCCGGCGGCTCGAGCGGGTTATCATCAACTGCTAATAGACCTTGGGGCGTCGTGCCCTGTGTGACTCAGGATAGGTATTGAAACCATGCGCCGTCTGCTGGCCCTCGTCATCATCGCCGTCGCCGTTGGCGGTTTCATGTGGCTCAAGTCCAGCCGGCCGCCTCCGCCGCAGGTGGAGGTGCGCGAACGGGTATGGCGGGTTGCCGCTGAAACCGTCGAATCAGCCACTCAGAGTCCGGTTCTGACGCTATATGGTCGCACTGAAGCGCCGGACCGGGTTCGTGCCGCGGCGCCGGTATCCGGGCGTGTGCTCGAGCTCGCAGTGCGCGATGGTGAGCGAGTCGAGGCGGGGCGGGTGCTGGCCCGCATGGATCCCAGGGATTTTGAGCCGCGTCTCTTCCAGGCGCGGGCGGACGTGGAGCGCGAGCAGGCCAGGGCGCGCCATGACCGCAATGCGCTGGAGCAGGAGCGGGCGCTGCTCGCGCTGGCCGAGGCCAAGCTGGCGCGTTTCGGCGCGCTGGCGACAGCGCGTCTGGGTGCCGAAACCGCAGCCGACCAGGCTCGCGAGGAAGTCGCCCGGGCGCGGCTCGCGGTGAGCCAGCGCGAACTGGCAATCGCAGAACAGCCGGCGCGTCTCGCGCAACTGGAATCGCGCCTGGCTGAAGCCGAGCGCGACGCGGAGCGCGCCGAAGTGGTCGCCCCCTACGATGCACGCATCGCCCGGGTCGAGGTCGCTGCGGGCGATCAGGTGCAGGCCGGGCAGACCTTGTTGTCCTTCCATGCCGCCGATGCGCTCTACCTGCGGGCCAAACTGCCCGCGATCTACGCGGCCGAGCTCGCCCAGGCGCTGGATGCCGGCAAGGTGCTCTCCGCCGAGGTCGAGTTCGGCGCGTCACGTATGGCCGCGCGTCTGGTCCGCATCGGTGGCGAGGCCGATGCCCGAGGGGTCGACGTACTGCTGCAACTCGACGGCGCAGAGGGAGTGCCGGTCGGTGCGTTCGTCAATGCGATCTTCGAACGTCCCGCGGTGACGGACGTGTTCTCGTTGCCAATGTCGGCCCTGCATGGCGGTGATCGCATTTATCGCATCGATGACGAGAACCGTCTGCGTGCATTGATCGTCGAGCGTGTCGGCGAGCATCGCGTTGCAGGGGTGCCGCGCATGCTCGTGCAGGCGACCGGTCTGGCGAGCGGTGATCGCGTGATGAGCACGCATCTGCCGAATGCGATCGACGGGCTTGCCGTCGAGATCGTGGCGGGCGGGACGTCCGTGAGATGAAACAAGGCCTGATTCCGCTGCTGCTGCGCCATCGCGTGGCGGCCAATGTGTTGATGCTGCTCGCCTTCGTCGTCGGTGTGCTCGGTGTGACGCGGATGAACGTGCAGTTCTTCCCGACTTTCGCGCTGGATATCATCAGCGTAAGAGTGGTTTGGAGCGGCGCCTCGGCCGAGGATGTCGAGGCCGCGATCACAAGTCCGCTCGAAGAGCGGCTGAAGACCGTGGACGGTCTCAAGCGCATGACGTCGACTTCTGCTCAGGGCGTGTCGAGCATCACCCTCGAACTCGTCGAGCGCACCGATGCGTTGCTTGCACTGGATCAGGTGCGGCAACGGGTCGATGAGTTCCGCAACCTGCCTCGTGACGCCGAGACGCCACAGGTCAGCCGCATCTCGCGCTACGAGCCGATTGCGCGCCTGCTGGTGCGTGGCGCGAGTGTCGAGGAGTTGCGGCCCTGGGTCCGTCGTTTTGAAAGCGAGCTGCTCGCAGCCGGCATCGATCGCATCGACATCACCGGATTGCCCGAGGAGCGGATCGCCATCGAGGTGCCCTCGGCGGCGCTCGAAACCCTGGACCTTTCGCTGGTCGAGATCGCCGAACGGGTGTCGAACCTCGCCCGTGACGTGCCGGCCGGAGTCGCGGGTGAACGCGACGGTGCGCGTGACATACGCGGTCTGGAGCAGCGGCGCGACGCGCTCGCCTTCGAAGCCCTGCCGGTGGTCGCGGACGAGCGGGGGCTGGTGCGACTCGGCGAGATCGCGACGATCAGCCGCGAGCCGCGTCCGGGCTCCCTGGCCTTGTTCGAGGCAGGCGATGCGGTGGTCGAATTGCAGCTGCAACGCTCGGAGACCGGACATTCGCTACGTGCCGCGCGGGTGCTCGATGCCTGGCTGGAACAGACCGCAGCAACGCTGCCGCCTTCGATCACGCTGGAGGTGTTCGATACCCAGTGGGAGCTGATTCGTGACCGCATTCAGTTGCTGGTCAAGAACGGCGTCGGTGGCCTGTTGCTGGTGGTGCTCGTGCTTTACGTCTTTCTGCCGGCCCGGGTCGCGTTCTGGGTGATGATCGGCATCCCCACCGCCTTTCTGGCGACGCTCGGGCTGATGCTGTTCTTCGGTGGCACGATCAACATGATGAGCCTGTTCGCACTGATCATGGCGCTCGGTGTCATCGTCGATGACGCCATCGTCGTCAGCGAAGATGCCGACACTCACCGCCGGATGGGCGAAGGGCCGGAGCAGGCGGCACTGGGCGGCGCACGGCGCATGTTCTGGCCTGTGGTCGCGGCCTCGTTGACTACGGTCGCTGCCTTCGTGCCGCTGATGATGGTCGGGGGCATCATCGGCAACATCCTGTTCGACATCCCCTTCGTCATGATCATGGTGATCATGGCGGCGCTGATCGAGAGCTTCCTCATCCTGCCCGCGCATCTGCGCAGCGCGCTCAGCGGAGAGGCTGCGCGCAAGGCATCGCGACTGCGCCAGCGGCTGGATGCAGGATTCAACCACTTTCGCGAACATCACTTCCGCCCTCTGGTGACGCTGGCCTTGCGCTGGCGGGGAACCACGATGGCGCTGACCCTTGCGTGCATGATTCTTGCGGTCGGGCTGGTGGTCGGCGGGCGGATCACCTTCGTCTTCTTTCCGACGCCGGAGGGGCAGACGGTGTTTGCCAACGCCGGCTTCGTCGCCGGTACGCCGCTGGAAACCACCGAGGCCTACTTGCGCCAGCTCGAGACCGCGCTGTTCGAGGCCGAGGCCGAACTGGGGGGTGGCCTGATCAAGACCGCGGTATCGAGGCTTGGTGGTGCCGTCGGCAGCGGCGTGACAGGCGGTGCGCGGGGCGACCAGCTTGCGGCGATCATGGTCGAGCTGGTTCCGCCCGATGAGCGCGAGGTGCGCAACGAGCGCTTTCTCGCCACCTGGCGAGCCAAGGCTGGCGACGCGCCGGGTCTGGAGAGTCTGACCTTTACCGCGCGTCAGTCGGGGCCGCCGGGGCGGGATTTGACGGTGCGGCTGACCGGCAGCGACGCGGACTCACTCAAGGCGGCCGCGCTGGATCTGGCCGAGACTTTCTCCAGCATCCCCGGGGTGACCGAGCCTGAGGACGACATGCCGTTCGGCCGCGAGCAACTCGTCTACCGCCTGACGCCGGCCGGCGAGGCGCTAGGCCTGACGACTGAGAGCCTGGGGCGGCAGCTGCGCGCGTCCTTCGATGGCGCGCTCGCACAGCTGGTGCAGAGCGGGCGCGACGAACTCGAGGTGCGGGTGATGTTGCCGCGCGACGAGCGCGAGCGTCTCGACGTGTTCGAACGCATGGTGGTCGAAGTGCCTGGTGGCCGCTTCGTGCCGCTCGGCACCGTGGTTGCGTGGGAGTCGCGTCGCGGTTTCGAGGCCTTGCGTCATGCGGATGGAAGACTCGCGGTCGAGGTTTCGGGCGAGATCGATGTGTCGCAGACGAATGCGAATGCGGTTCAGGCTGAGCTCCTGCGCGAGGTGCTGCCAGAACTCGCCCAGCACCACGGCGTCGATTACAGCTTTCAGGGGCGGGCGGCGGACCAGCGTGAAACCCTCGGCGACATGCGCACCGGCCTGTTTCTCGGCCTTGGCCTGATCTATCTCGTCCTGGTGTGGTCCTTCGCATCGTGGAGTTGGCCACTGGCGGTGATGGCGGCCATTCCGCTGGGGCTGACCGGGGCGATCTTCGGCCACTGGGTGCTGGGCATCAATCTGACGCTGCTGTCGCTCTTCGGTTTGTTCGCGCTCGCCGGTATCGTGGTAAACAATTCGATCATTCTGGTGAGTTTTTTCAAGGAGTTGCGCAAGAAGGGCGCCGACATGCAGGAGGCGCTGGTCGGTGCCGCCTGCGGCCGACTCCGCGCGGTGATGTTGACCTCACTGACCACCATTGGGGGGCTTATGCCGCTGCTCTTCGAAAAGTCGCTTCAGGCTCAGTTCCTGATCCCGATGGCGGCATCGATCGCTTTTGGGCTCGGCTTTTCAGCGGTATTGGTGCTGTTCTTCATTCCGGCCCTGTTGGCCTTCATGGAGGACGTCAAAGTGTGGTTCGGCGGCCGTCGTCCGGGAGAAGCGGTGGCTTGACACCGAGGTGTGCGCTGACGATGATCGGCCTCCGCCAACAGCTACCCAGTCAGCCGATTCGATGCCTCTCCACTGGCGGCCCCGCCCGCTGACACCGACGCTACCACCCGGGCTGCGTCCCTGGCTCACCGATACCCGATCGCTGACCGCGCGAATCGTCGCTCGCAGCGGACGCTTTCACGTTGCGGTGCTCGAGCAACGCCGTGCGCGGCCGATGAGCGACGAACGAGCGCTTTTCAGCTTGCGCACTGGCGAATATCTGCGTGTGCGCGAGGTGATCTTGTATGCCGATGACCAGCCGGTGGTCTATGCGCGCTCGGTCGTCAGCGAGCGTGATCTGCGTCTGGTCTGGCGGGTCTTCCGTGGTATCGGCAGCCGGCCGCTCGGGGCAGCCTTGTTCGCCGATCCGCGCATTCGTCGCCAGCCTCTGTTTTCCGCGGCCCTCAAGCGGGGCGATGCGCGCTATCATCGGGCCCTGATCCATGCCAAGACGTTGGCGCGACCGGCGCGACTCTGGGCGAGGCGTTCGCTTTTCCGTCTGCGCGGGCGCGATCTGCTCGTCACCGAAGTGTTTCTGCCCGCAGTGCTCGCCTTGTCCGAGCCAGTAAAACGTAATACCAGATCATGACCTCCGCTGCTTTTTCATCCCGTATTCCGGACTTCATCCGCCTCGCGAGACTCGATCGCCCGATCGGCATTCTGCTGCTGATGTGGCCCACCTTATGGGCGTTGTGGATCGCGGCCGACGGCCTGCCACCGGCCTATGTGTTGTTTGCCTTCGTGCTTGGTACGGTGCTGATGCGCTCTGCCGGTTGCGTGATCAACGACTACGCCGACCGCAACTTTGACGGTCATGTCGAACGTACTCGCAATCGGCCGCTGGCCACCGGGGCCATTAGACCGGGCGAGGCGCTGGTCTATGCGGCCGGCCTGTCGCTGCTGGCGTTGTTGCTGGTGCTGCCGTTGAACAAGCTGGTATTGGTGCTGAGCGTGCCGGCGCTGTTTCTCGCCGGGAGCTACCCGTTCACAAAGCGCTTTCTGGCGATTCCGCAGGCCTACCTCGGCATCGCCTTCGGCTTTGGGATTCCCATGGGATTCGCTGCGGTGCAGGGAAGTGTGCCCGCGGTCGCCTGGGTGATGCTGCTCGCCAACGTGTTCTGGGCCATCGCCTACGATACTGAATACGCGATGGTCGACCGGCCCGATGATCTCAAGATCGGCATCAAGAGCGCGGCGATCACCTTCGGACGCTTCGATGTGCTGGCGGTCATGGTGTGCTATGCGATCACACTGGGTCTGCTTGCATTGGTTGGCAGCCTCGCCGGCCTGGGTCTGTTCTATTTCGCAGGCCTGCTGGCAGCGGGCGGTATCGCGATCTACCACTACACGCTGATTCGTGACCGCGACCGGCCACGCTGTTTCAAGGCTTTTCTACACAACAACTGGCTGGGTGCGACGATCTTCGCCGGTCTCGTGATCGACAGGGTGTTCGGCGGCTGATCATTTCTTTGAAGCGCCACGCATGCCGGATCGGGATCATGCCAGCCGTCCGATGTGAAACCTGCGTAGCTCTTGGGGGTCGACTGAAAGCGGGCATGTGCTCGCGCCCCCGAGGAGACAGAAGATGAAAGTCAGGATGTTGATTGGAGTCGCTGTGCTGATGCTTGCGGCGCCTGCGTTTGCGTTCCACTGCCCTGCGGATATGCGCAAGATCGATGCCGCCCTCGCGGAGAACCCAGCACTGACCAGCGAGCAGATGGAAGAGGTGCGCAAGCTGCGTGCCGAAGGCGAGGCGCTCCACAATGCCGGCCGCCATCAGGAGTCAGTTGATACGCTTGCCAGTGCGATGCGGATTCTCGGTATCGACGGTTGATCCGGCAAGTCAGTGAACGACGAAGGGGCCGGTTTCGGCCTCTTCGTCGTTCACTCGCCAGAACCGTTACTCATTCGACGCGCCATGCTGTATCGACATATGCGCGTTGCTGTCACCCCCCGAAGCAAAGGACAATGATTGAATGGAAAGCTACATACTCATCATCGGACTTGTCCTGGGCGCCTACGTGGTCGCCTCCCGGGAACAACGGCAACGCATCGCACTGCTGGGCGGTCATCTCCAGAGCTATCGCATCGAGAAATTGATGGAGACGCTTACCGAAGGCTACATGCGGGCACTCGGCGAGGACTCCGAGGCAAGGCGCGAACAGATCCTGGAACTGATGCAGGCCAGCGAGGCTTCGTTGAGCAGTCAGTTCAGCCGTTTTGCGGCCGAAATCGGGGCGCTGGATCCGGAAGCCCTGCGCGTCAGTCGGCTACCGTGGTCGATCCCCTTTGCCGGCCGCCTGTTTCCGGGCGTGACGTTCGATCTGCGCAAGGCGCTCGAGATCCACGCCCGCGGCATTGCCAACGTGGTCCAGAATGCTGACGAGCGTACGCCCAAACAGCGCGCCTACGTCCTGTCGGCCGAGATGCTGCTGATGCAGCACACCTGTCACTGGTTCTGCAAATCGAAGACGGTCGCGTCGGCTCGCCTCATTGGCCGCCACAAGACGACCCACGAGCAGGTTGTCGCGGCGGTCTCCCCGGAGACGCGCGAGGCCTATCTTCGCTTGATCGGCGGTTGAACCGAGCGGGGCAAAACACCGGCGAGCAGGCTATCATTCGGCCCGGACCCAACCGAACCGCCCAGGATGCCCAGATGCACTTCATGACTGCCCTCGCCGATGCCTGGCGAAACCGAGATTCCCTGCTGTGCGTCGGACTAGATCCCGACCCGGCCCGTTTCCCCAAGCATCTCGCTGGCCGACCGGATGCGATCTTCGAGTTCTGCCGCGAGATCGTCGACGCCACCGCTGACCTGGTCTGCGCGTTCAAGCCTCAAATCGCTTATTTTGCCGCGCATCGTGCCGAGGACCAGCTCGAGGCACTGATCTCACATATCCATGAGCGCCACCCCGGCACCCCGGTAGTCCTCGATGCCAAGCGGGGCGACATCGGCAGCACTGCCAAGCAATACGCGGTCGAAGCCTTCGAGCGCTTCGGTGCCGATGCGATCACGGTCAATCCGTTCATGGGGCGTGACTCCCTGGAACCCTATCTCGGTCGGCCTGACAAAGGGGTGATCGTGTTGTGCCGCACCTCCAACCCGGGCGGCAGCGATCTGCAGTTTCTCGATGTCGGTGGCGGCGAGCGCCTGTTCGAGCGGGTTGCACGTCTCGCGGCGACAGAGTGGAATGCCAGCGGCAACGTCGGCCTCGTGGTCGGCGCCACCTTTCCCGCGGAGATCGGACGGGTGCGAGAACTGACCGGCGATATGCCGCTGCTGGTGCCGGGAATAGGCGCCCAGGGCGGCGATGTCGCCGCCACCGTCCGGGCAGGCCGCAGCGCGGCGGGCACCGGGCTGATGATCAACTCGTCGCGCGCGATCCTGTATGCGGGAAGCGACGAGCACTTCGCCGAGGCTGCACGCAGGGCGGCCGAGACGACACGGGATGAGATCAACCGCTACCGCTGACCGGGCGGCAGCCAGGACGGGACGTTATGCGCTACAAGGATTTGCGGGACTTCATCGCACAGTTGGAGCAGCGGGGTGAGCTCAAACGGATCAAGGTGGCGGTGGATACCCACCTGGAGATGACCGAGATTGCCGACCGGGTGCTGCGCGCCGGCGGGCCGGCGCTACTCTTCGAAAAACCGGTGACCCGTGGTGTGGCGCAATCGGTACCGGTGCTGGCCAACCTGTTCGGTACGCCGGAACGGGTTGCGCTCGGCATGGGTGAGGATCCCGGCCCGGAGCGTGACTGGCAGACGCCGCTGCGTGAGGTCGGCAAGCTCCTGGCATTCCTCAAGGAGCCGGAGCCGCCCAAGGGGCTCAAGGACGCCTGGGACAAGCTGCCAGTGTTCAAGCAAGTGCTGAACATGGCGCCGGCACTGCAGCGCTCGGCCCCGTGCCAGGAAAAGGTGCTTGAGGGCGACGCGGTCGATCTCGCGCAGTTGCCGATCCAGCACTGCTGGCCGGGTGATGCGGCGCCATTGATCACCTGGGGGCTGGTAGTCACCCGCGGGCCGGGCAAGAAGCGGCAGAACCTCGGCATCTACCGCCAGCAGGTCATTGGCCGCAACCGGGTGATCATGCGCTGGCTCGCGCACCGCGGCGGCGCGCTCGACTTTCGCGAGCACCAGCTGGCCCACCCGGGCGAGCCGTTTCCGGTAGCGGTGGTGCTGGGCTGCGACCCGGCGACGATTCTCGGCGCGGTGACGCCGGTGCCGGACTCCCTGTCCGAGTACCAGTTCGCTGGCCTGCTGCGTGGGGCCAAGACCGAGCTGGTCAAGTGCATCGGCTCCGACCTGCAGGTGCCGGCCTCGAGCGAGATTGTGTTCGAGGGCGTAATCCATCCGGGTGACATGGCGCCGGAAGGGCCCTACGGTGATCACACCGGTTACTACAACGAGGTGTCGGACTTCCCGGTGTTCACCATCGAGCGTATGACCATGCGTCGCGACCCGATCTACCACTCGACCTACACCGGCAAGCCGCCGGACGAACCGGCGATGCTGGGCGTGGCGCTCAACGAGGTGTTCGTGCCGCTGCTGCAGAAGCAGTTTTCCGAGATCGTCGACTTCTATCTGCCGCCGGAGGGCTGCTCCTACCGGCTCGCGGTGGTCAGCATCCGCAAGCAGTACCCGGGGCACGCCAAGCGGGTGATGTTCGGAATCTGGAGCTTTCTGCGCCAGTTCATGTACACGAAGTTCATCATCGTCGTGGACGACGACGTAAACATCCGCGACTGGAAGGAAGTGATCTGGGCGATGACCACCCGGATCGACGCCACCCGCGACACCGTGCTGGTGGACAATACCCCGATCGACTATCTCGACTTCGCCAGCCCGGTCGCCGGTCTGGGCAGCAAGATGGGGCTGGACGCCACCAACAAATGGCAGGGCGAGACAGACCGCGAATGGGGTCGGCCCATCGTCATGGACGAGGGGGTCAAGCGCAAGGTGAACGACATGTGGGAGACGCTCGGGCTGTGAGGGATGAACGCGTGGTACGTCCAATGAGCGCGGTGCGAGGCCCGGGTGACGACCGGCCGGATTCGATGCACACCTTGGTGATGATCACCCATGTCGTCTATGCATTGCACGCGTTTGCGCTGGTTTCGGGTCTGGCCGGGTCGATGTTGCTCCTGCTGAGTTTCCTCGCGAGCATCCCGTCGATCGTCGCGGTGGTGATCAACTACGTCAAGCGTGACGCGGTGCGCGGGACCTGGCTGGAAAGCCACTTCCGCTGGCAGATCCGTACCTTCTGGTTCGCGTTGCTGTGGGTTGTCGTATCCATCGCGCTGCTGATCACCGTGTTCGGCGCGATCTTCGGGGTCATTATCCTGATGGCGAGCAGCGTGTGGGTGATCTATCGCATCGTGCGCGGCTGGTGGGTGTTGCTGCATGGGCGCACTTTGCCGATGCCGGTCGAGAGGTGATGATGCGGTGCGTTTCGCAGCGCTCAACGCACCCTATGTGCTGATCGCGCTGATGCAATGTATCCAATAGGGTGTGTTGAGCCGAAGGCGAAACGCACCAGGCGAACGTCACGCGCTCAGCGCGATTCCCAGACCCACTCCAGCAGCGCGTCCTGCGCCGCCTGGCTGTCGTGCGCCTTCGAGTCGTTGACCATCATCACAACTGCATGGCGGCGGCCGTTGCGGTCGAGCACATAGCCGCCGATTGCGCGAACGTTGTTGATGGTGCCGGTCTTGATGTGCGCCTGGCCGCGCGCCGGGCTGCCGCGCAGTCGCTGATGAGCAGTGCCGTCGATGCCCGCCATCGGCATGGCAGCGATGTACTCAGGCATCCAGGGGCGTCGCCACGCGGCGATGAGCATCTGCCCGAGGCTGTCCGCACGGATGCGCTCCACTCGAGACAGGCCCGCGCCGTTCTCGATCACCAGCCCGGTGGTGTCCACCCTGGCCAGTTGCAGGCTTTGTGTCGCGACCCGTACGCCGGCAGCGACCATGTCGAGCGCACCGGGCTCCTGGCGACCGATGCTGGCGAGCAGTTGGCGAGCGATGACGTTGCTCGACCATTTGTTCATCTCCCGCACGACTTCGGCCAACGCTGGCGAGGAGTCGGTCAGAATCAGGTCTGCCTGGGCGGGGGCAATGCCGCTGCGTACCTGGCCCTGGAGGCGTCCGCCGACCTCGGACCACAGTGCGGATACCACCGCAGCCGCGAAATGGTCTGGCGCCAGTGGCGACGCCGCCCAATTGCGCTGTCCGCAACTCGACGGCAGGCTGCCGAGCAGCACCAGGTGGGGACCGTCGGGCTTGGTCTCAATGCGGGCATCCAGATTGCGATGCCAGACACCACACGCACCCGTCTGGCTGATGATGCGATTCTCTATGCTCAGACCGTGGATAGGCGGGCTGTTCACCACACCGACTGGCGTTCCGGGAGTGCCCGGCGTAAGGAGCAGTTGCAGCGTATTGAAATGCAGCAGCATGCCATACGGGCCGCTGTTGTAGGGTCGTAGCCCGCGGCCGTCGAACGCGAAGGGATCGTGCTCCGGCAGACGCAGGGCGCTACCGTCGAGCACGATGTCGCCGGCTATGGTCTCGACACCGGTTTCGCGCAGGCGCCGAAGCAGGCGCCACATGCGTTCGTAGCCGAGTACCGGATCGGCGCCGCCGATGATGTGGAGGTCACCCGCCAGGGTGCCATTGGCGATTTGCCCGGTGCTTGAGAGCCGCGTGGTCCAGGTATGGGAGGGCCCGAGCGCATCGAGCGCGACGAAGGCGGTGACCAGCTTCATCACCGAGGCCGGGTTCATTGCACGTTCGGCGTTGTAGGCGAGCGAGGGGCGCTCGGCATCTACCGGCTGCACCCATACCGAGACGTGGTCGCCAGGGATGCCTGCGCGCGACAGGGCTTGTTCCACCGAGGCGGGCAGCCTGCTGTCCTGCCCCGAAGCCATCATCGGTAGCAACAGGAAGACCAGCAGCAATATCTTGACAGGCTGCATGACTCGCTTCGCCCCGTGTCGATCAGCCGTGCGGGAGTGGTGTCTCGAGTGCGTAGAGGGATTCGACCGTCTCACGCTCACGCACTACCCATGTCTTGTCACCATCGACCATGATCTCGGCGGCGCGCGTCCGGGTATTGTAGTTGGAGCTCATCGTCATGCCATAGGCGCCGGCCGAGAGGAAGGCCAGCAGGTCGCCCTCGGCGACGTCCAGGCTGCGGTCATGTGCCAGGAAGTCTCCGCTTTCGCAGATCGGGCCGACGATTTCGTATTGCCGGGCCCCTGCACCACGCGGATTCACTTCGACGACGCCATGATAGGCGTCGTAAAGCGCGGGCCGTGCAAGATCGTTCATCGCCGCGTCGACCACCGCGAAGTTGCGTTCGACGCCGGGCTTCAGGTATTCGATGCGGGTCAGGAGCAAGCCGGCATTGCCCACCAGCGAGCGCCCCGGTTCCAGGCAGATTCGTTCCTTGCGGCCGGCGAGCAGGCCGAGCATCGGCGAAAGATACTCGGTGACCGTGGGCGGGGTTTCGTCCCGGTAGCGAATGCCGAGACCACCGCCCAGGTCGATGTGATCGAGCGCGATCCCTTCAGCGGCAAGCGCGTCTACCAGCCCGAGCAGCTTCTCGGTTGCTTCCCGCGCCGGTGCCGGGTCGAGCAGTTGCGAACCGATGTGGCAGGCGATGCCGCTGATGCGCAAATTCCGCATCCCTGCGGCCCGACGATAGAGTCGCAGAGCCTCGTCGAATGCGACGCCGAACTTGTTGTTGCGCAGCCCCGTGGAGATGTACGGGTGGGTCTTGGGGTCGACGTCCGGATTGACGCGAAACGCGATCGGCGCCCGCAGGTCCATTTCCCCGGCGATGTGGTCGATTCGGTCGAGCTCGGAGGCGGATTCGATGTTGAAGCACTCGATGCCGGCCGCCAGCGCCTGGCGGATTTCGGCGCGGCTCTTGCCCACGCCTGAGAACACCACGGCGGAAGGGTCGCCGCCTGCCGCGATGACGCGCGCGAGTTCGCCGCCGGAGACGATATCGAAGCCGGTACCCATGCGGGCGAAAGCCGACAGCACGCCAAGGTTGGAGTTGGCCTTGACTGCGTAGTGTACCCGCGCGTTGACGCCGGCGAGGGCGCGAGCGTAGGCATCGTATGCTTCGCGCAGTGCGGCCAGAGAATAGACGAAGGTCGGCGTACCGTAGCGTGCGGCGATGGACTGCAGACTGACACTTTCCACCTGCAGGCCATCGGTTCCGCGTCGCAGGGTGCTCATCGGGAAATCAGGATTCATTGGGGAGGCTGTGCGATCGACTTGGTATGATCGGAGAGACTGGCGGATGCCGGCGTCGGAACTTCGGGCAGGTAGAGCGGTCCGCGGATACCGCAGGCGGTGAGCAGCAGGCTGGCGCAGACGGCGCCAGCGAGAAGCAGGTTGCGCATGGTTTCGCCCATGGAAAAAGATCAAATGCTAACAGAAGGAGTGATGATGGAAGAATCGGTCTTCAGCGCGCTGGCAGACGCCGAGCTGATGCGAATCGAGGCAGCCATTGAAAATTGCGGAGCGGACGTCGACATCGAATCCAAACCGGGCGGTATCCTCGAGATCGAGTTCGACGATGGCAGCAAGATCATCATCAATCGCCACACTGCGGCCCGCGAGATCTGGGTCGCCGCGCGTTCCGGCGGCTTTCACTTCCGGCCCCAGGAGGGCGGCTGGATCGCCGGCCGGGATGGAGCCGAGCTGTACGCCACTCTCTCCCGGCTCGTCAGCGAGCAGGCCGGCGCGGCAGTAACACTGCAAGCCGAGTGATTGGAAGCTGCGGCCGGGTCAGCGCTGAAGCGGTGCCAGGCTGCGCTCCTCGACCGGCGCGGGCGTGGCCGGGCCCGCGGCGGGGATCGGCGGTGGCGAGGGTTGCCAGGGCGTTTGCTCGGTGACGAAAAAGCGCAGTTCCGGGATGTTGGGCAGTTCTTCCTCTCGCCGCGGCGGCTCGGGCGGCAGATGCTCCTGGTAGTACCAGTCGGTCAGTTCGCTCCCTTCGTGCCGGATCGGAAGCAGGCCGCTCGGCCGCGGATGGGCTTTCTCTGGCAAACCCTTCAGGGCATGACTCATGTAGTCAATCCAGATGGGCAGCGCTGCCCGTCCGCCGGTTTCGCCGCGCCCGAGGTTGCGCGGCTGGGGATAGCCGACCCAGCTGACAGCGACCACATCGGGGTTGTATCCGGCAAACCAGGCGTCGACATAGTCGTTGGTGGTGCCGGTCTTGCCCGCGATGTCGTTGCGACCGAGCGATCTCGCGCGGCCACCGGTGCCGCTGCGAATCACATCCTGAAGCATGGAATCCATTAGCCAGGCATTGCGTGGATCGATCACCCGGGGCGCGCTCCGGCCCGCGATCGGCGGGTCGACCTTGGCGATGGTGCGCCCGTTGGCGTCGAGTATTTCCTGAACGATATAGGGTTCGATGCGATAGCCGCCGTTGGCAAATACCGCGTATCCACTCGCCAGCTCCCAAGGGGTGGCTTGACCAGCGCCGAGCGCCATGGTGAGAAAAGCCGGATGGCGCGACGCCGGGAAACCGAAACGCGCGATATAGTCCTGCGCGTATTGTGGGGTAATCGCCTGCAGAATCCGGATCGAAACCAGATTCTTCGAGCGCGCGAGGGCCTCCCGGAGAGTCATTGGCCCGTCGTACTTGTTGTCGTAATTCTTCGGTTCCCACGCTTTGCTGCCTGTCACGCCAGCAGGGAAGTACAGAGGCTCATCCTCGACGTAGCTCGCCGGCGAGTACTGATGTTCAAGTGCCGCGGAGTAGATGAATGGCTTGAACGCCGAACCAGGTTGACGAATGGCTTGGGTTGCATTGTTGAAGTGACTGCGATTGAAGTCGAAGCCACCGACCAGAGCCCTCACTGCACCGGTGTTCGCGTCGATCGCGACGAGCGCGGCTTCGACTTCGGGCAGCTGGACGATTTCCCAGCCTTTGTCGCCGTTCTCGACAACCCGGATGATTGCGCCGGGGCGAATGCGGCGCGTCTGCGGTGCGCGTTCGGCCAGCATCGGTGCCGCGAAGGCGAGCCCGTTGCCGCTGATGTCGATGGTTTCTCCGTTGCGATACGCCTTCACCTTGGACGTGGAGGTCTCGAGCACGACTGCCGCGCGATACTCGTCGAAGTCCCGGTAATTGCCGAGCAGCTCGACCAGCTTCTCCTCGTTGGCGCCGCCGATCTCGACGAAGGCCTCGGGCCCACGATAGCCACGGCGTTTGTCGAACTCCATGACCCCCTTGCGCACCGCAGCCTTGGCATGGGCCTGCTCATCGCGGGTCACCGTCGTGATGACTCGCAGCCCCAGGCTGTATGCCTCTTCGCCGAACTGCGCCAGAGCGATCTGGCGGGCCATCTCGGCGACGAAGTCGCCGCCGGTGTCCGACGTGGAAGGGCTGCGATTGAAGGCGAGCCGTATGGGCTCGGCGCGGGCGGTTTCGAAGGCGGTGTTGTCGATGAAGCCCGCCTCCAGCATTCTGCGTAGTACGTACTGCTGACGAAGGGTAGCCCGCCGCAGGTTGCTGACGGGGTTGTAAGCTGATGGCGCCTTGGGCAGACCGGCAAGCATTGCTGTCTCGGCCAGGGTCAGCTCCGCGAGCGTCTTGCTGAAATAGGTTCTTGCTGCAGCAGAAAAGCCGTAGGCGCGATGCCCGAGGAAGATCTGGTTGATGTAGACCTCGAGAATCTCGTCCTTGGTGAGATTTTGCTCGATTTTGATCGCGAGCAGGATCTCGTAAAGCTTGCGGTTGTATGTCTTCTCGCGCGAAAGGAAGAAATTGCGGGCGACCTGCATCGTGATCGTCGAGGCGCCCTGGCCCCGGTCCCGTGTAGTGAAATTGGCGATGGCGGCGCGAACGATGCCGACCGGGTCAAAGCCAGGGTGTTCGAAGAAGCGTTCGTCTTCGGCAGCGAGAATGGCATGTACGAGTTGTGGCGGAACATCGCGAACACGCACCAGCGCTCTGCGCTCTTCGCCGAATTCGCCCAGCAGTTCGCCATCGGCGGTGTAGACCCGCAGCGGAATTCGCGGACGATAATCGGTCAGGACTTCAAGCGAAGGCAGTTTTGGCCAGGCGAAAATGATTGTCGTGCCGAGCGAAGCCAGCGCGACGAGCGCCGCGACGATGACCGCGACGATGGGGTAGAGAATCCAGCGCATCAAGAATCCAGTGGGCGAGCCGACGTAGGATTATATATGGGTCAAGAAAGTTGCGCTTTTGTCGCATTCGGTGAGCATTTTTTCTTTACACTTTCCCTTGTTTGTTGCTAGCATTTGAGACAATTGCGCAAGTATTCGGCCTAACGTAAAGAAATTTAAGGAATTTCTGAGTGAGCGACTTCCAATTATTCCGCCCCAGGTCGCGCCAGCTGGCCGGGCTCGATATTTCATCGTCCTCGGTGAAACTCGTCGAGCTCTCCGGTGCAGATCGGGAAGGTTGTCGAATAGAGCGCTATGCGGTCGAACCTCTTGCGCGCGACGCCGTTGTAGATGGCAATATCTCCAATCTCGATGCAGTGGCCGACGCAATCAAGCGCGCCGCGCGACGCATGGGCTCGGGGGTCAAGAACGTCGCGGTGGCGCTGCCGGCTTCGGCGGTCATCACCAAACGCATCATGTTGCCGGCGGACTTGCGTGAGCAAGAGATGGAGTTCCAGGTCGAGTCCGAAGCCAGTCAGTACATTCCGTTTGCCATCGACGAAGTCAACCTCGATTTCCAGGTGGTCGGTCCGTCGCCTGCAGATCCGGATGACGTCGAGGTCCTGATCGCCGCGTCGCGCAAGGAGAAGGTCGAGGACAGGGTAGCAGCAGCTGAGGCTGCAGGTCTGAAAGCAGTTGTAATGGACGTCGAGTCCTTCGCCGCGGAGGCCGCCTTCGAATTGGTCAGCCGTCAGCTGCCCAACGGTGCGAAGGGCAAGATTGTTGCACTGGTTGATATCGGCGCCAGCGCGATGAGCGTTTCGATTCTGCGTGACGGCAAGCAGATCTACGCCCGTGAGCAGTCGATCGGAGGGACGAAGCTCACCCAGGACATCGCGCGGCAGTACGGCATGAGCGCAGACGAGGCCGAGGCGGCCAAGAAAGCGGGCAATCTGCCGGACGATTACGAGCGCGATCTGATGCGTCCCTTTATGGACAACATTGCGCTCGAGATCTCGCGCGCCTTGCAGTTCTTCTTTACTTCCACGCAGTTCAACGAGGTTGACCACATCGTGCTTGCGGGTGGTTGCGCGGTCATGCCTGGCCTCGCCGATGTCGTCGCGGGCCGCACTCAAGTGCCTGCCACTGTGGCGAATCCTTTCGCCAAGATGGCCTTGTCTTCCAAGGTCAGACCCAAGAACCTGATTTCCGATGCGCCCAGCCTGATGGTTGCATGCGGATTGGCGCTCAGGAGATTCGATTCATGATTCGCATCAACCTGCTCCCGCACAGGGAGGAAAAGCGCAAACAGCGACGTCAGAGTTTCTACGTATCTGCTGTTCTGATGATTGTGCTCGGTGCTGCGATCGGTTTCGCAGGCCACACCTATCTGTCGGGCAACGTTTCACATCAGGAAGGTCGAAACGCGTTTCTGCGGGCAGAAATCGCGAGTCTCGATCGCGAGATTGCGGAGATTCGGAACTTGCGCCAACAGATCGAAGACCTGCTGGCCCGCAAACAGGTCATCGAATCCTTGCAGAGCAATCGTGCGGAAACGGTCCATCTGCTTAACGAGCTGGTTCATCGCATGCCCGAAGGTGTGCGTTTGAACAGCATCCGCCAGTCGGGCAGCCTCGTCACGCTGGTGGGCTACGCTCAGTCGAACGCGAGGGTGTCACATCTGATGCGCAATCTCGATGCCTCGCCCTATCTCGGTGACCCCGGTCTGGTCGAAGTCAAGTCGGCACTGGTCAATAATCGCCGTTTGAGCGAGTTCACGCTCAATATTCGCATTCAGCGGCCCGGACAGAATGAGGAGTCGATGCAATGAAGTCCGGAGCCAAGAAGGCATCGAAGGGTTTCGACCTTGATCGACTGAAGCGCGATTTTCAAGGCCTTGACCCCAACGACCCCAGCCTCTGGCCGGGTGCGCCGAGAGCGTTGTTTCTCGCCGCCTTGCTGATCATCACCGTCGCGCTGGTGTGGTGGTTCGACTGGCGGGAGCAGGTGGAAACCCTCGAGCGCAGGCAAGGCGAGGAACTTCAGTTGCGCGAAGACTGGCGGATCAAGAAGCGCCAGGCGGTCAATCTCGAGGAGTATCGTCGGCAGCTCGATGAAACTGACCGACAGTTCGGAGCTTTGCTGCGTCAGTTGCCCAACAGGGCAGAAATGGACTCGCTGCTGTCCGAGATCAACCAGGCGGGTCTTGGCCGGGGCCTGCTGTTCGAACTGTTCAAGCCTGGCAGCGACGTGGTGCGTGATTTCTACGCCGAGATGCCGATCGAGATCCGCATCATCGGCAGTTATCACGATCTTGGCGAGTTCGCTAGCGACGTCGCTCGTATGCCGCGAATCGTGACACTTGGAAATCTTTCCATGCAGAAGCAGGATGACAACCTGTTGCGGCTGGAGGCCAGAGCCACAACCTACCGCTATCTCGATGACGAGGAGTTGGCGCGGCAACGCGAGCAGACACGTGCTGCTCAGGGGGGTAGGTGAGCGACATGAAGCGTCTAGTCATACTTTCTTGCAGTCTGTTGCTCGTGGCCTGTACTGCTGAGCAAGAGGATCTTCGGACCTGGATGGCCAGCCAGGAGCGTGGCATGGTCGGCCGGGTCGATCCGCTTCCTGAAATCAAACCCTTCCCCGTGGTCGCCTACGATGCAGCGGATGATCTTGATCCGTTTGCTACCAGCCGCGTCGAGCCGGCCATGCAGGAGACTGCCGTGACCGGTGGCCCCGATATGGATCGCCGCCGCGAACCCCTTGAGGCGTACCCGCTCGAGTCCTTGAACATGGTCGGCGTGCTGATGCGTGACGACCTGACTCAGGCACTGATTAACGTGGGTGGCGTGCTTCACCAGGTCCGAACCGGAAACTACATGGGGCAGGATCACGGCATGATTACCAGCATTACCGAAGGCGACGTGACGCTCGTCGAACTGGTTCAGGATCTCGAAGGCAACTGGGTCGAACGCACCAGTCAGTTGCGCTTGCAGGAACGGTAGGAGTCCAAAGATGAAACGACAATCCATTCTGGCGCTGTTCGCGGCGACCATGCTCTTCGGAGCCTACATTCCATCCGCGGTCGCGCAGGCGGCCGCTGCAGGCGAGGTTCAGGCGGCGCAGAACCGCATCGAGAACCTGCAGGTGGCAGAGCAGGGCGGCAGCATCTTCATTCGCGTGACGCTTGCCGAGCCGATGGACAGCCCGCCGGCGAGCTTTAGCGTCGCGAATCCGGCGCGCATCGCCTTCGATTTTCCCTCCACAGCCAACGCCCTTGGGCGAAGCCAGCAGAGCATCGAACAGGGTGATCTGCGCAGTGCGAACATCGTTCAGGCCGGTGACCGTACGCGTCTCGTCCTGAACATGCTGCGGGTGCCACCTTACGAAACCCGCGTCGAGGGGCGTGAAGTGATCATTGCCCTCAATCCGACTGCAGGTGAGGCCACCGCGCGCACCCAAGTGAGTCAAGCGCTTGCAAACTTCGCCACACCGACGCCGGAGTTCCGTCAGGACGTTCGTGCGGTGCGGGACATCCAGTTTCGTCGCGGCACAGACGGCGAAGGTCGCATCGTCGTCGAACTCGCAACACCCGACACCGGCATCGATATCCGGCAGCAGGGGGGCAATCTGGTCGTCGAGTTTCTCAAGACCTCGCTGCCCGACCATCTACAGCGCCGTTCCGACGTCACTGACTTCGGCACGCCGATTAGCAGCATGACCGCGCAAGCGATGGGCGAGAATGCCCGTCTTCTGATTACCCCGACTGGCATGTGGGAGCACAATGCCTACCAGAGTGACACCCAGTTCGTGCTCGAAGTCCGTCGTCTCGTCGAGGATCCCTCGCGCCTTGTCCAGGGCGTACGGCCGGGTGAATACGGCGGTGAAAAGCTGTCGTTGAACTTCCAGAACATCGATGTCCGCTCGGTCCTGCAAGTCATCGCCGATTTCACCGACTTCAACATCGTCACCAGCGACTCGGTCACAGGCAACCTGACCCTGCGGCTGCAGGATGTTCCCTGGGATCAGGCCCTCGACATCATTCTCCAGGCCAAGGGCCTCGATCAGCGCAAGACCGGAAACGTCATCTGGATCGCGCCGGCTCAGGAACTGGCCGATCGCGAGCGTCAGCAACTCGAAGCCAGGGCGCAGGTCGGCGATCTCGAGCCCTTGATCACCGAGAGCTTCCAGGTAAATTACCATCGGGCCTCGGAGATCGTGAGCTTCCTGACTGCGCGGGAGCAAACGGTGCTCTCTCCGCGGGGCACGGTGACCCACGATGAGCGAAGCAACAAGGTCTTTATTACCGACGTTGGTTCGCGCCTTGACGCGGTGCGTCGTCTGATCAACGAGATCGACATCGCCCCGCGACAGGTCCTCATCGAAGCCCGGATTGTCGAGGCCAACAAGGATTTTGCGCGTGATCTGGGCGTGCGACTCAACATTGGCAGTTCGGCAAGCTTTGGTATCGGTGGTGGTGCGCGAGCGGGCTTTGGCCGCGTTCAGAACGGCACCTTTGTAGGCGGGGCGCTGACTGGTGGAGGTTCGGGTTTCTCGACTTTCGGCGGCGATCCGGTCGCGAGCTTTTCGACCCTGAACCTTGCATTGTTTAACCGAGCCGCCACCCGTTTCGTCAATCTCGAGCTCGCCGCGCTCGAGAGTGACAACCGTGGGCGTGTTGTGTCCAGCCCACGTGTGCTGACGGCCAATCAGGTCGAAGCCTCAATCGAGCAGGGAACCGAGATCGCGTATCGCACTGAGTCGAGTGCAGGGGCAACTACTGTCGAGTTCAAGAAGGCAGTGCTGTCGCTGCGGGTTACCCCGCAGATCACGCCCGACGGACGGGTCCAGTTGCGTGTTCAGGTGAACAAGGACCGGCCGATCTTCTTCCCCGGCATCTCTGAGCCGGGTATCGATACGAAGAACGTGACGACCGAGGTGCTCGTCGAGAACGGAGGCACGGTCGTGATCGGTGGCATCTACGAGGAGGAGGAGACCACCGGTGTGGCGCGTGTTCCGGTTCTTGGCGAACTGCCTGTCGTTGGTGGGCTGTTCCGTAATACGCGGACGGTTTCCGATCGCAAGGAGTTGATGGTTTTCATTACTCCGCGAATCGTGACTGACTCGCTCACCCTCCGCTGAACGAAGGGCAGACGCGAGAACGCAAAAGATTGATCCGGAATTCAGCAGCGCAACAGGCGCCCATCGTCCTTGTCGGAATGATGGGCGCCGGAAAGACCACTGTCGGCCGAGAGTACGCAAGGCGCCACGGGCTTGACTTCCTGGACTGCGACCAGGAGCTCGTCGCGCGTACCGGTGTATCCGTTGCCACCATCTTCGAAATCGAGGGTGAGGAAGGTTTTCGGCGTCGCGAAACCCAATTGTTGGACGACTTGACCCAACGTGGGCGGCTCGTCCTTGCGACTGGTGGCGGCGTTGTGCTGGCAGCGGAAAATCGCGCTATGCTGGCGAGCAGGTGCCTGGTTGTGTACCTGAAAGTCCCCCCGCGCCAGCTCTGGGAGAGAACCCGCCACGATCGAAACCGGCCGTTGTTGCAGGTAGCGAATCCGCGCGGCCGTATCGAAGAACTTTATCGCCAGCGAGACCCCCTGTACGCGGAGATCGCGGACATCGTTGTCGAGGGCGGCCGCGGTAGTCCCGGTGGCATGGTTCGCCAGGTTGATCGGGCGATCGAAGCATACTGGAACACACATGCGCACACTTGAAGTCGCGCTCGGCGCACGCAGCTACCCAATCCGAATCGGACGGGGTCTTTTGCATGACGGGAGTCTGGTTCGCCCGTTTCTCAAGACTTCGAGAGCGGTGATTGTGACGAACGATGTCGTGGGCCCACTCTATCTGCAACGCATGCAATCAGCGCTGGCGTCCGTCGGCGTCGAGGCTGGCGCGACGGTGCTGCCAGACGGCGAGGCTCACAAGGACTGGCCAACACTCAATCTGATCTTCGACGACCTCCTGCGTGCGCGTTGTGAGCGTTCCACGACACTGATTGCACTCGGAGGCGGGGTTGTGGGTGACATGGGTGGTTTCGCAGCCGCCTGCTATCAACGGGGCATGCCTTTCATTCAGGTGCCAACCACGCTGTTGTCCCAGGTTGATTCTTCGGTCGGCGGAAAGACCGCGATCAATCACCCCCTCGGCAAGAACATGATCGGCGCCTTTTACCAGCCCCGCCTGGTATTAGCCGATATCGATACGCTCGATACGTTGCCGGACCGGGAACTGCGGGCCGGCCTTGCGGAAATCATCAAATACGGCTTGATTCGGGATCTGCCCTTCCTCGAGTGGTTGGAGGCCAACCTGGAGCGACTGCTGGCGCGCGAGACGGAAGCGCTTGCAGAGGCGATCGAGAGGTCGTGCGCGAACAAGGCCGAAGTAGTCGCGGCCGACGAGACCGAGCGTGGCGAGCGCGCTCTGCTCAATCTTGGCCACACCTTCGGTCATGCGATCGAGGCAGGCATGGGTTACGGCGCTTGGTTGCATGGTGAGGCGGTGGCAGCAGGCACGATGATGGCAGCCGAGCTCTCACGTCAACTGGGTTGGTTGAGTCATCAGGATGTCGAGCGCGTCGAGTCCTTGTTTGTCCGGGCCGGCTTGCCCATACGCGGACCGGAACTATCTGGTGAGCGCTATCTCGACCTGATGGCCAGCGACAAGAAGGTGGAAGGCGGACAATTGAGACTGGTGTTGTTGCAAAAGGTCGGCAAGGCGGTGATCCATGCCGAGGCTGGTCAGCAAGCCATTCTTGCTGCGATCCGGCAGCGCAGCCCCTGAGCCGAAAAGGGGCGCGGTATTCTGGCAATATCACCGGATGAACCGCCGCAGTTCGCCACTTACACGGTTCCTACAGGTCGTGGATGCGCTTGTCTGAGGGGTAGGAGCGGCGTAAGCCGCGAAGCGCCGCTGGATTCGGCCGATGTGGCCAGATGAGTCGCGGCAGTTCGCCGCTTACGCGGCTCCCACAGGTCGTGGAGGCGTTTGTCGGAGCGGTAGGAGCGGCGTAAGCCGCGAAGCGACGCTGGATTCTGGCAATCCGCCCGGGTGAGTCGCCGCGGTTCGCCGCTTACGCGGCTCCCACAGGTAGTGGTGACGTTTCAGAAGGTTTCTGGAGTCAGGGTCGGCAACGAAGGGGCTTACGGTATGTTGGCAAGCTACGCGGTCACTGAGGACAACTCCCGGGGAAGACTTCACCCCGAACCGCACCCCGGCATCCGCAGCGAGTTTCAGCGCGATCGTGATCGCATTGTGCATTCGACCGCCTTTCGTCGGCTCGAGTACAAGACCCAGGTCTTCGTCAATCACGAAGGGGATCTCTTCAGGACTCGGCTTACTCATACCATCGAGGTTGCCCAGATCACGCGCAGCGCTGCCCGTGCGCTACGCCTGAACGAGGATCTGGCAGAGGCGATCGCGCTCGCACATGACTTGGGCCATACGCCTTTTGGTCATGCCGGTCAGGACGCACTGAATCAGTGCATGAAGCCACATGGTGGTTTCGAGCACAATCTGCAATCGCTGCGCACCGTTGATGTGCTCGAAGAGCATTACGCCGCCTTCGATGGCCTGAATCTCACCTTCGAAACGCGCGAAGGCATCCTCAAACATTGCTCACGCACCAATGCGGTGCAGCTTGGCGACCTCGGTAAGCGCTTCCTTGAAGGCACACAACCATCGCTTGAAGCGCAGCTCGCCAACTTTGCCGATGAAATCGCCTACAACAACCATGACATCGACGATGGCTTGCGCTCCGGTCTGATTACCCTGGAGCAACTGCAATCGGTGGAAATCTTCGCGACAATGCGATCCGCGGTCGAGGCGGATTGGCCAGGCCTGGCAGGCCGTCGCCTGATACATGAAACCATTCGTCGCATGATCAACACGATGGCGCTCGACCTCATAGAGACCACCCGACAGAACATCGATGCACAAAAAGTGTGCAGCCTTGCACAGGTTCGGTGCGCGCCGAGGCTCGTGGGCTACTCTGAGCAGCTCTTGCCCCAGCTTCTGGAGCTCAAACGCTTTCTGCGCGAGCAGTTGTATCGCCACTATCAGGTCCTGCGCATGACCAACAAGGCTCGACGGATCATCTCAGATCTGTTCGAAGCCTTCATGGGCGAACCCGCGTTGCTCCCGCCGCAGTACCAACAGCGTGCCGAGGGCGACAAGGCCCGCGCGATTGCAGACTATATCGCCGGAATGACCGATCGTTACGCCATCCGCGAGCACCGCCGCCTCTTCGCCGTCGGCGAAATTCACTGATGCTTCATGGGCTTGCTGCGCCGCAAAAAGAGCTTGAACGGTTCTTTGCGCAGCGGTATATTGTTCGACCCGCCTGGCGACAATGGGCGATTTAGCGTGCGCGCATGTTCAGCCGATTGGCTGTGAAGACCGGGTAAAACCGGTTTTTTTTGGCGCGTGCACTTTTTTGGTGCGTATCTTGCTTGGGTGATCCGAGCGATTGCATGCCGGGTTTGAGCGCGGCAAGTAATCGGAGAAGAGCCCGTCTGGCAACTACGTCGAGTTGAGGAATAACGTGATGGATTTCCCCGAGAAGCAGGGTCTATACGATCCGGTCAATGAACACGATGCGTGCGGCGTCGGTTTTGTCGCCCATATCAAGGGCCGAAAAAGCCACGATATCGTTCTCCAGGGTCTGGAAATTCTGAAAAACCTCGACCACCGTGGTGCAGTTGGTGCAGACCCGCTGCAGGGTGACGGAGCCGGCATCCTCATTCAGATTCCCGATCTGCTCTATCGCGAGGAAATGGCCAAGCAGGGCGTGACCTTGCCTGTGCCGGGAGAGTATGGCGTCGGCATGGTGTTCATGCCGAAGGAACAGGCCTCGCGGCTGGCCTGTGAAGAGGAAATCGAGCGCGCGATCCGCGCCGAGGGCCAGATCGTGCTCGGCTGGCGTGACGTACCGGTCAATCGCGATATGCCGATGTCGCCTGCTGTGAAGAAGACCGAGCCGGTGATCCGTCAGGTTTTCGTCGGCCGCAGCGCTGACATCATGGTGCCCGAGGCGCTCGAGCGTAAGCTCTACATCGCCCGCCGCCGCGGTGCCAACGCCATCATGTCGCTCAAGCTCAAGTACGGCCAGGAGTTCTATTTCGTCTCCATGTCGACCCGTACGGTGAACTACAAGGGGTTGCTGCTCGCCAACCAGGTCGGCGAGTACTACCGTGACCTGGTCGACCCGCGCGCAATCTCGGCGCTCGCACTGGTGCACCAGCGCTTCTCGACCAACACTTTCCCGAAGTGGAATCTGGCCCATCCCTTCCGTTACATCGCCCACAACGGCGAGATCAACACCTTGCGTGGCAACTACAACTGGATGCGCGCGCGCGAAAAAGGCGTGTCCTCGCCTCTGCTCGGCGCTGATCTCGAGAAGATCTGGCCGCTCATTTACCCGGGCCAATCCGACTCGGCGTCTTTCGACAATGCGCTCGAACTGCTCGTCATGAGCGGTTACTCGATGGCGCACGCGATGATGATGATGATTCCCGAGGCCTGGGAGTCACATACACATATGGACGAGAAGCGTCGCGCGTTCTATGAGTATCACGCCGCAATGATGGAACCATGGGACGGTCCCGCTGCGGTTGCCTTTACCGACGGACGCCAGATTGGTGCGACCCTTGACCGTAACGGTCTGCGTCCGGCGCGCTATCTGGTCACCGACGACGATCTCGTCGTCATGGCGTCCGAGTCGGGCGTGCTGCCGATTCCCGACAGCAAGATCGTCAAGAAGTGGCGTCTTCAGCCCGGCAAGATGTTCCTCATCGACATGGAGCAGGGCCGAATCATCGATGACGGCGAGCTGAAGGCCTCGCTCGCTCACGCGCGCCCCTATGGCGACTGGCTGAAGCGCATCAGCGTCAAGCTCGACAGCGTAGAAGCGCCGGCACGTCTGCAGCCGGATACGCCTGAGGTTTCCCTGCTCGATCGCCAGCAGGCCTTCGGCTACTCGCAGGAGGACATCAAGTTCATCCTCGAGCCGATGGGCAAGGCCGGCGAGGAAGCCACCGGCTCAATGGGCAACGATTCGCCGCTGGCGGTGCTGTCCCACCGCGAGAAGCCGCTCTACAACTACTTTCGTCAGCTCTTCGCGCAGGTTACCAATCCGCCGATCGACCCGATCCGCGAGCAACTCGTGATGTCCCTGGTGTCCTTCATCGGGCCGCGCCCGAACCTGCTCGAGATCAACGAGATCAACCCGCCGTTCCGTCTCGAGGTGTCGCAGCCGGTGCTCGACTTCGCCGGCATGGCGAAGATCCGCAACATCGCGCGTTACACCAACAACAAGTTTCGCTCGGCGGAGCTCGACATCTGCTATCCGATCGCATGGGGCAACGAAGGTGTCGAGGCCCGGCTCGCATCCCTGTGCGCCGAAGCCGAGGATGCAGTGCTGCAGGGCTACAACATCCTGATCATCTCCGATCGCAAGCTCGATGCGGACAACGTGCCGATCCCCGCTCTGCTTGCGCTGTCGGCAATTCATCAGCATCTGGTCACCAAGGGGCTGCGTACCCGCACCGGCCTGGTCGTCGAAACCGGTTCTGCACGCGAGGTGCATCATTTCGCAGTGCTGGCAGGCTATGGCGCCGAGGCGGTGCACCCCTACCTCGCACTCGAGACCCTGCAGCAGCTCGCAGGCGACACCGAGACCGCACAAAAATACGTCAAGCACTTCGTCAAGGCGATCGGCAAGGGCCTCATGAAGGTCATGTCCAAGATGGGCATCTCGACCTACATGTCCTATACCGGTGCGCAAATCTTCGAAGCGGTCGGCCTGAAGCAGTCACTGTGCGACAAGTACTTCACTGGCACCACCAGCCAGGTGGAGGGCATGAGCGTCTTCGAGATCATGGAAGAGGTCGTGCGCCTGCACAAGAAGGCTTTCAGTCCGGATCCGGTGCTTGCCAACATGCTCGACGCCGGCGGCGAGTACGCCTTCCGGATTCGCGGCGACGAACACATGTGGACCCCGGACGCAATCGCCAAGCTCCAGCACTCCACTCGCTCGGGCAAGTACGACTCCTACAAGGAGTACGCCAAGATCATCAACGACCAGACCAAGCGCCACATGACGCTGCGCGGTCTGTTCGAGCTCAAGCCCGCCGGCCCGCCGGTGCCGCTCGACGAGGTCGAGTCCGCCAAGGAAATCGTCAAGCGCTTTGCCACCGGGGCGATGTCACTCGGCTCGATCTCCACCGAGGCGCACACCACGCTGGCGATCGCGATGAACCGCATTGGCGGCAAGTCCAACACCGGCGAAGGCGGTGAGGACCCGATGCGTTTCAAGCCGATCACTCAGGCCATTCGCCTGTCGCAGATCATTGGTGAGAAACGCATCGAGCGCGACATCGAGCTTCAGGCTGGTGACAGCCTGCGTTCTGCGATCAAGCAGGTTGCCTCGGGCCGCTTCGGCGTCACCACCGAGTACCTGGTGAACGCCGACCAGATCCAGATCAAGATGGCTCAGGGTGCCAAGCCCGGCGAGGGCGGTCAACTGCCCGGCCACAAGGTCAGCGAGTACATCGGCTTTCTGCGCCATTCGGTGCCGGGCGTCGGCCTGATCTCGCCGCCGCCGCACCACGACATCTATTCGATCGAGGACCTCGCACAGCTCATCCATGACCTGAAGAACGCCAATCCGGCTGCAGGCATCTCGGTCAAGCTGGTGTCCGAGATCGGTGTCGGTACGGTTGCCGCTGGGGTTGCCAAGGCCAAGGCGGATCACCTGGTCATCGCCGGTCACGATGGCGGCACGGGGGCGAGCCCCTGGTCATCGATCAAGCACGCCGGCTCACCGTGGGAACTCGGCCTGGCCGAGACCCAGCAGACCCTGGTGCTCAACCGCCTCCGTAGCCGTATCCGCGTCCAGGCAGATGGCCAGATGAAGACCGGTCGCGACGTCGTCGTCGCCGCGCTGCTCGGCGCAGACGAGGTGGGTTTCGCCACCGCGCCGCTGGTCGTCGAGGGTTGCATCATGATGCGCAAATGCCATCTCAACACCTGCCCGGTGGGCGTGGCGACACAGGATCCGACCCTTCGGAAGAAGTTCTCCGGTCAGCCGGAGCACGTAGTGAACTACTTCTTCTTCGTCGCCGAGGAAGTCCGTGAATTGATGGCGCAGCTCGGCATTCGCAAGTTCGACGATCTCGTCGGGCGCGCCGACCTGCTCGACATGCGCAAGGGCATCGAGCACTGGAAAGCACGTGGTCTGGACTACAGCCGCATCTTCTATCGCCCGAACGTGCCGGCCGACGTGCCGCGTCTTCATTGCGAGATCCAGGATCATGGTCTCGACAAGGCCCTGGACAACCAGCTCATCTCGCTTGCCGCGCCCGCCCTCGAAAAGGGCGAGGCGGTGCAGATCGAGCTGCCGGTGAAGAACCTCAACCGCACTGTCGGCGCGATGCTGTCAGGCAAGGTCGCGGCGAAGTACGGTCACGCCGGTCTGCCGGAGAACACGCTTCGCATCCGCCTGAACGGGACGGCAGGACAGAGCTTCGGCGCCTTTCTTGCCCGCGGAATCACGCTCGAACTGGTTGGTGAGGGCAACGACTACGTCGGCAAGGGTTTGTCCGGCGGTCGCATCATCGTACGTCCTCAGGAGGCCTTCCGCGGCATCACCACCGAGAACATCATCATCGGCAATACCGTGCTCTACGGCGCGATCGAGGGCGAGGTGTATTTCGCCGGCGTCGGTGGTGAGCGTTTCGCGGTGCGCAACTCGGGTGCCACTGCGGTGGTCGAGGGGGTCGGCGACCATGGTTGCGAGTACATGACTGGCGGCACCGTCGTGGTGCTCGGCCAGACCGGCCGGAACTTCGCAGCAGGCATGTCCGGTGGAGTTGCCTACGTACTGGACGAGGACGGCACCTTCGAGAGTCGCTGCAACATGGCGCAGGTGGCGCTCGAGCCGCTTCCCGATGAAATCGAGGCGCGCAAGGGCTCCGAGTCCGGCGACGAACTCGAGGCCCATGGTCGAGTGGACATCGATCACCTCGGAATGGGCGACGAGCTCATCCTCAAGGGCCTGATCGTGCGTCACGAACGCTTTACCGGCAGCCTGCGGGCGCGCCAGATTCTGGACAACTGGAGCACCTTCCGGACGCAGTTCGTCAAGGTGATGCCGCATGAATATCGTCGCGCGCTGGCCGAGATCGCCAGTCAGCGTCAGAACCAACTGGAGGCTGCGTAAGAGATGGGAAAGCCAACCGGATTTCTGGAATATCAACGCCTGTCCGAGGCCTATGAACCGGTCCAGGAGCGCGTCAAGAAGTACAAGGAGTTCGTGCTCCGCCTGAGCGACGAGGATGCGTCGCTCCAGGGGGCACGCTGCATGGACTGCGGCATTCCCTTCTGCAACAACGGCTGCCCGGTCAATAACATCATTCCTGACTGGAACGACCTCGTCTATCGCCACCAGTGGCGCGAGGCGATCGAGGTGCTGCATTCGACCAACAACTTCCCTGAGTTCACCGGTCGTATCTGCCCGGCGCCCTGCGAGGAAGCCTGTACGCTCAACATCAACAACGACCCGGTCGGCATCAAGTCGATCGAGCACGCGATCATCGACAAGGCCTGGGAAGAGGGCTGGGTCAAACCGCAGCCGCCGAGCACGAAATCCGGCAAGAAGATCGCCGTCGTCGGTTCCGGCCCGGCGGGTCTCGCTGCGGCCCAGCAGCTTGCGCGTGCCGGTCATGACGTGACCGTGTTCGAAAAAAACGATCGCGTTGGTGGCCTGTTGCGCTATGGCATCCCTGACTTCAAGATGGAAAAAGGGCTGATCGATCGCCGCATGGAGCAGATGCAGGCCGAAGGCGTCACTTTCCGCACCAAAGTGGTCGTTGGCACCAAGGACATCCCCGCAGGCATCATCAACGATGCTACCGAGATGGTCAGCGCCGAAACCCTGCAAAAGGACTTCGACGCCGTGATCCTCGCCGGCGGTTCGGAAGTGCCGCGCGATCTGCCAGTGCCCGGCCGTGATCTTGACGGCGTGCATTTCGCGCTCGAGTTCCTGATCCCCCAGAACAAGGAAGTCGCCGGCGGCCCGGCCAACCCGATCTCCGCCACCGGCAAACACGTCGTGGTGATCGGCGGCGGTGACACCGGATCCGACTGTGTCGGCACTTCGAACCGCCACAGCGCAGCCTCGGTGACTCAGTTCGAACTCATGCCGATGCCGCCGGAGCAGGCCGACAAGCTCATGACCTGGCCATACTGGCCCACCAAGCTGCGTACCTCCAGTTCCCACGAGGAAGGCTGCGAGCGCGATTTCGCGGTCGCCACCAAGGAATTCATCGGAGAAAACGGCAAGGTCAAGGCACTCAAGGCGGTGCGGCTCGAGTGGAAGGACGGCCGCATGAGTGAAGTCCCGGGCTCCGAGTTCGAACTCAAGGCCGATCTCGTGCTGTTCGCGATGGGCTTCACCAACCCGGTCGGCAGCGTGCTCGACGCCTTCGGTGTGGAGAAGGACAAGCGCGGCAACGCCAACGCCACCACCGACGGCGAGGGTTGCTATGCGACCAACGTGCCAAAGGTGTTCGCCGCTGGCGACGTTCGGCGCGGGCAATCGCTCGTCGTGTGGGCGATTCGGGAGGGTCGTCAGGCTGCGCGCGAAGTTGACGCGGTTCTGATGGGTGAGAGTGTGTTGCCCCGATGACGCGAATCGCCCGAAAGGGGAGTTGACGAATGCGGTCCGACCGGACCGCATGGCGGGAAGGTCGTCAGGCTGCGCGCGAAGTTGACGCGTTTCTGATGGGTGAGAGCGTATTGCCGCGTTGACGCGAATCGCCCGAAAGGGGAGTTGACGAATGCGGTCCGACCGGACCGCATGGCGGGAAGGTCGTCAGGCTGCGCGCGAAGTTGACGCGTTTCTGATGGGTGAGAGCGTATTGCCGCGGTGCCGCCTCTTATACACATCTCCGAGCCCACGAGACCCTAAGACACC
>NZ_WTVM01000044.1 GCF_012910885.1 Azoarcus taiwanensis
AATACCGAGCACCCACATCTTATCGGTTGTTCAAATTTTTAAAGAACCGCTGACCAAGCAGCGAAGAAGCGGAATTATGAAGAAGACCAAACAACTCGTCAACCCCCAGAAGCACTCAAATCCAAACCGCGCTCCACCTCCTCCTCCAACCCCGACAGCCACAAAAACAACCCGCCGCCGAAGCAAGCCGCGCATTATAAACAGAACAAACGCAGCGTCAACTCCCAGAATCCGCTCTGCACTCCACGGGCTGCTCTTGCGCCTGCGAGCCGACGACCACGGCCGCGGGATTCGCAACCGCTTGAGCAACAAGGCCCCTCTCGGGGCCTTGGCTTATTCTGGCGGAGAGGGCGGGATTCGAACCCGCGTCAGGGTATTACCCTGAACACGCTTTCCAGGCGTGCGACTTAAACCACTCATCCACCTCTCCGTGGAAGCGCGAGATTCTAGCAGAAATTGCGGGAACCGGAAGCCCCGGTATCAGCCAGGACGGCCAAAGTGAAAAGCGACCGCGTTGGACATGTCCAATCCGCGCGCATCTGTTCCGTGTCTCGATCTTGCTCCGAGGCTGCGTTGCCGTCCTTTCCAACCGACCAGTCAGAGCTCCCTGCCTCGCGCTTCAGTTACGAAATCCGGTTCGTCGCCCTTGAGCTTGGGGTATCGCACGTAGTCGACCAGATTCTGGATTTCCTGAGGTGGAGGACGGGTCAGCAGACTGATGATGACAATCGTGGCGAAGCCGAGGAAGACGCCAAACAGGCCCGCCGAAATGGGGGCGATGCCGAACCACGCGTTGTCCATGGAACCTCCGAAAAACGAATGGGTTCGTACAACGTAGAACAGGGTCGTCAGCAGACCGATCACCATGCCGGCTATTGCGCCGATCCGGTTGGCGCGTTTCCAGAAGATCCCGAGAACGAGGGCCGGGAAGAACGATGCCGCGGCAATCGAGAAGGCCAAGCCGACCATGAACAAGATGTTGTCGGGCCTCAATGACGCGACCCATGCGGCCACGACCGCGACCACCAGCAATTGCGACTTGGAGATGACGAGTCTGCGGTGGGTGGAGGCACGGGGATTGACGACCTTGTAGTAGAAATCATGCGACAGGGCGTTGGAGATCGTCAGCAATAACCCGTCGGCCGTGGACAGCGCTGCCGCGAGCCCGCCCGCCGCAACCAGGCCTGCGACAACGTAAGGCAGACCAGCAATTTCCGGGGTCGCAAGAACGATCACATCGGTATTCAGCGACAGCTCAGCAAGCTGGAGCACGCCATCGCCGTTGATGTCCTCGATCTTGACCATGCCGACCTTGCCCCAGGATGCAACCCACTGGGGCAGCTCGGAGATACGCGACCCGATCAGATTCGTGTAGACCTCCCACTTTGCAAACACTGCATAAGCGGGCGCGGTGACGTACAGGAGGAAGATGAAGAACAGCGACCAGAAAACCGACTTGCGGGCTTCCACGACCCCCGGCGTGGTGTAGTAGCGCATGAGAATATGGGGCAAGGATGCGGTGCCCACCATCAGTACGAAGACCAGCGCAAGAAAGTTGTTGCGTGATATTCGTTCGGCCTCCGGCGTGGCGCCCGGGTGAGCCTGAGCGTGCCTTGGCGGCACCTCGGCGCGTTTCAACGCCTCTTCCCGCGCTTTTTCCCAGCGCTCCCGTGCCTCGTCCGCGCTTACCGGCAGGTCTCGCAGCGCTCGCTCAGCCAGTCCGATATCGCGAGCCGGCGCGTCGTGGAGGCGCATGTGGTTCAAGCTGTCGACCAGCGTACGTCGCTCGAGCTCGAGCGACTCCGGCAAATGCGAGATCTTGCCCGCGTAATCATCGGCACGGGCCCTGAACTGGTTTCGCGCTTCAACTTCCGCAGGGTCGTTGAAAAGCTCGCTCTCCTTCTCCGTAAGCTGCCCCAGAACCGTGCCGTACACCGCTTGCGGCACGGGCACACCGGTGACCTTGTAGGAGAGAATCACCACCGGCACGAGATAAGCGATTATCAGGATGACATACTGGGCGACCTGGGTCCAGGTGACTGCGCGCATTCCCCCAAGAAATGAGCAGACAAGAATTCCGGCCAAACCGATAAAAAGACCGATCTCGAACTCGACGCTGACGAAGCGACTGGTGATGAGACCGACGCCGTAGATCTGCGCCACGAGATAGACGAAGCTCGCAAGGGCTGCAGCTGCAAGGCCGACGAGTCGGGCGAAATTACCCTCGTAGCGTGCCCCCAGGAAATCCGGGATCGTGTATTGACCGAACTTGCGAAGATACGGCGCAAGGAGTAGCGCCACCAGCACGAAACCACCGGTCCATCCAGTAACGAAAGCCAGACCCTCGAAGCCTGCAAAATAGAGCGAACCAGCCAAGCCGATGAACGAGGCCGCGCTCATCCAGTCCGCTGCGGTGGCCATGCCATTGAACACCGCCGGAACCTTTCGTCCAGCGACGTAATATTCGGTGACGTCGGACGTTCGACTCATGACGCCGATCCCGGCGTAGATCGCAATCGTCGCGAAAAGAAAGACATGCCCGATCATGGACTGGGACATGCCCATGTATTCGCCGATCGACAGCAGGGTGATGAAGAACAGAAACGCGCCGGTGTACCAAAGATAATAGCGGCGCAGGCGGCGCGAAAAATCGCTGCTCGCCATCAAGCCGCCCTCACGGAACGCGGTCGCCCACCGGCGACACTACTCCACCGCGACAAACCAGACCACATGCCGGAATCAGTACTTGATGCGGGCATAGTAGGACTTCTCCGCGGCTTCGCGTGCCTCGCGCAGCGTGCGAACGCCTTTCTCCGCCAGCAATGGAATCATCTTGATGAAGATCTCGGCGGTGACGATCGCGTCACCAAGCGCAGTGTGTCGACCAACAATGTGCAGGTTGAGCCGATCCGCGATCGCGTCCAGCCGGTGAGACTCCTGGTTGGGATGCAGCACCTCGGAGAGCAGAAGTGTGTCGAGAACCGGCTGGTCGAACACCAGACCGGTGTGCGACTCCTTCATCTGCAGGAAACGCATGTCGAAGGCCGCATTGTGAGCGATCAGCACGGTGTCCGAGGCGAATGCATGGAACGCAGGCAGGACCTTGTCGATCGTCGGCTGCCCCACAAGCATTTCAGGCTGAATGCCATGGATGGGAATCGACTCGGGATTGAGTTTGCGCCGCGGATCGATGAGTTGTTCGAACGACTCCTGGCGCAGCAGTTTTCCATTGACGATGCGGGTTGCACCGATCTGGATGATTTCGTCTCCTTCGGAGGGGTTGAGACCGGTGGTTTCGGTGTCGAATATCGTGTAAGTCAGCTCAGAAAGGAGTCGGTCGTCCAGTTCGTGTGACTTCTCCGACCACTTGAACAGATCAAAATCGTAGTACTCGGGCCTGCCTTCGCCGCGTGTCAGCAACGCGGGATCGACCTGTTCCTGCGGGTTTGCAGCAGGCAGCAGAATGCGGAAGAAAGCACGGTGGCGAACCTTCTCGCGCTCAAGCCACATTTCGCCACCATGACGATCGATGACGTCGCGCACAGTCAGCGGGCTACTCTCGCCATCGAAACGCATGGGCTCGAGCTCCCAGCTCATCACGGTTTCAGTGCTCATTGCCTGGCCGGACCAGATGAGATCAAGGTGCACCAGACGACCCGCCCCAGTCAGTCGGAAACGGACCTCGCGAACCTCGAATTCTTCGGAGAGGCGGTTGACCATGTAAAGCAGGGCCTGGAGCAAGGAGAAGCTGTCGACCTTGACCCATAGCGACTCGTCAATCTCCTCATGCTTCGTCGGCACCTTGAGGCGCGCCTCGATTCGTCTCTGAGCGGCGGCGATCAGGTCTGCGCCAAGCATCTCTTCCAGCGGCCAGCGCGCCTTGAGGGCATCCGCAAACTCAGTCGCCGTCTCATCGAGACGCTCACTCATCGCCTTGACTTCGTCGCGAATGACCCCCCTGAAACGTTGCCGAAGCGCGTCATCGAGATCCGGATACTCGAGCATTTCTGCCGCGGCACGTACGTTGGCGAGGGCCGACCGGTTACCCTCGGTCAGCGTATGGAGCATCTGGTCGCGGCGCGACTCGCTCTCGAAATTCCGGGTGATATTGTCCAGCATAAGAATGAAGCCGGTCATTCGTCGCGCGGCCTCGGCTTCGGCGCTGTCTTCGGATGAACCCCCGGTACCGATACCCGCGAGAACCGGCGCCATCTGCACTCTCAACAGTTGCCCCGACCCACTGGTCGTTACGAAATTCGAGACCGGCGACACGCCGTCGTTACGCAATTTGTGTTGAATGGTTTCGAGTGCATGAGCGACCAGATTGCGGTCGAACACTCCGTAGATCGATCGGCCCAGACCGATGAGCTCCCCGCCGCCGGCCACCCCCGGCGCGACGGACAGTGCACGGAACTGCTGACGCGCGCTACTGTTGTAGAGCAGGATACGGCCATCAAGATTGCATACGACGACACTCTGCGTCAGCTCCGACATCAGCGCCGCCAGACGGTCCTTCTCCGCCTCGAGCGATCGCTTGGCGTTGGCAATCTGCGCTTCGACGTCGGTGAGCAGTTCATCGCGCTGCTGGGCCAGCGCATTGGCGGTACTCGCGAGTCGTTGAACCTCGGGAGGGCCTTTCAGCTCGATGCGGAAGTCGCGGTTTGCGCCGAGCATAAGGTGCTGCTGCTCGGCCATGCGCAGCAAGCCCTGCACGTATTGTCTGAAGAGGTTGCGCACCACCGACACGCCAATGGCCAAGCCGGCGATCGTCATCAGCGCGCCCAGCGGCAGGCGAGGACCGATGAGCTGCGCCAGCATCGACTGATCGTCGGGTTCCGCGCTGAACCAGATGAGCAGGGCAGTAATCAGGAAGGGCCCGGTCATCAGCAAGCCGAGTACGACAATCGCGATGACGAAGCGGGTACGGGCGTTCATCGCTCAGCCCTCCGCCAGCATGCTGCGGACCTTCTCCACCAGCTCCTTCGTCGAAAAGGGTTTGGTCATGTAGGCATCGGCGCCGAGAGCGAGCCCCTTTGCCACCTCGGTGTCGCGCCCCTTGGCGGTGAGCATGAGAATCTTCACCGCAGCGAGGTCCGGGTCTGCCTTCACCTCCTGGCAAACCTCGAACCCGCTCTTCTTGGGCATCATGACATCAAGCAGTACAAGATCGGGCTTCTCGCTGCGGATGCGATCCACTGCCTCCTCGCCATCTACCGCGATGGACACTTCGAACCCCTCGCGTTTCATGAGGAACTCCAGTGAAATCACGATGTTCTGCTCGTCGTCCGCAATGAGAATCTTGTTTCCCATCTAGCCTCCCCTCTGATCCCTGCATTTTATGTCATTGTTCGGCGTCCGCCGAATCCGAGCGCATCTTGTTCAGCGGCAAGGCGAATGCAAAACACGCACCCCGGCCCGGCGGCGACTCCACCCACATTCGGCCACCAAAGTGCTCAATGATCTGGCGACTGATCGGCAGACCCAGGCCGGTGCCCTGCGGACGGTCACGCTGATCCCCGCCCTGACGGAACTTCTCGAACACGTAAGGCAAGAACTGCGGGGCGATACCAGGCCCATTGTCCTCGACCTCCACTCTGACCTCCCTGTCATCGCTGACCAGTTCGACGCGCACATGCCCACCCTCCTTCGGCACAAACTTGGCTGCATTCGATAGCAGATTGAGCAAAACCTGATGCAGGCGATCGCGGTCTGCAAGCAGCTTTGGGGCCTGCTCCGGCAAGCTCACCACCAGCTCCGCGCCGCAATCGCTGAACAGTTGTCGGGTGGAGTCGATCGCATGCTCGACGAGTTCACGCATGTCGATATCGGTATTGTGCCACTCGGCGTGCCCGGATTCGATCTTGGCGAGATCCAGCACCTGATTGACCAGTCGGGTCAGGCGTTCAGTCTCGGACACGATGATGCCAAGAAAACGTTTGCGCTCGACAAGGTCAATTTCGGGGTCCTCGAACATCATCTCTGAAAGCGCCCGAATTGCAGTCAGCGGCGTACGCAACTCATGTGTCACCGAGCTCATGATGTCATCCTTGAGCCGGTCGAGCTCCTTGAGCTGCTCATTGGCCGCGCGCAGTTCCTCGGTCGCTGCCTCCAGCTGGCGTGATTTCTCTTCCAGCTGATGGGAGTAGGCTCGAACCTGGGACGCCTCGTCAAGAATGTTCATGACCTCGTCGAGACCTAGTGGCTCCTCCTGCGCGACCGACGCGACCATGACTCGCGCCGAGGCACTGCCGATCGCACCGGCAAGCTGAGTCTCAGCGAAATGCACCAAGCCTGCGTCCGCGGGGATGCTGTTGATCCCCGCGTAGCCCCTTTGCCGTGCATACTCGCGGAACAAGCGCACGGTCTTGCCTTGGCCGAGAAAGCGGGCCACCAATTGCTGAAGATCGCGAACCTCAGCGCTACCACGCCACAAGGTGGTTGCAGTTGCACCCTCGCGCTTGAATACATCGACAAACAAGGTGGCCTGGCTTGCCTCAAGTGCACTGGGCGCCCTCATCAGCGAAACAAAGACATAACAGCCAATATTGGCCGCCAGACTCCAGAACAGGGCATGGCTGATATTGTCGAGCCCCTGCAATCCGAACAAAGCCTCGGGTTTCAGTAGCTCGATACCAAAGAGCCCATGTTCGAGAAATGCAGGGTCCAGCCATCCCGACTTCGCAAAGGAGGGAAGCATGAGGGTGTACACCCAGACCCCGAAACCTGCGAGCAGTCCCGCCAGCGCGCCCTCACGCGTACCACCGCGCCAGTACATGCCACCCAACATGGCCGGAGCAAACTGCGCGACCGCAGCAAAACTCATCAAACCGATTGCAACCAGCGCATAGGCCTCGCCCGCCAACCGGAAATACAGATAACCAAGCAATACCACGATCAGAATTGCGCCACGCCGGATCACCAGTAGAAGCCCGGACAAGTCCGGATGCGCTGAACGGCTGAAACGTTTGCTACGCAATAACCAGGGCATCACGAGGTCGTTGCAGATCATCGTCGACACGGCGATGGTTTCGACAATCACCATCCCCGTTGCCGCGGACAGGCCCCCAACGAAAACGAACAGTGCAAGCGCCTCCATCCCATGGGACAAGGGCAACGAAAGCACAAAGGTGTCCGGATCCACGGACCCGACCCCGAAATGCATCAAACCGCCAAAGGCGATCGGCAACACGAAAATATTGATCAGCAACAGATAGAGTGGAAAGAGCCAGGCCGCGCGGCGCAAATGCTCTTCATTGACATTCTCGACCACGGTCACCTGAAACTGCCGCGGCAGGAAAATCACCGCGAACATCGCCAGCAACACCATGCCAAACCACCCGCCGTAGCCCGCGGTGCTGGCTCCTTCGAAGCTCAGCAGGCGTGCGTACTCGGGGTGCGCCTGGATCCGCGAGAAGATGTCCCCGAAACCGTTGTAGATCCCGTAAGTCACGAACACACCAACGGCTAGAAAGGCAACGAGCTTCACGACCGATTCAAACGCGATCGCCGCCACCATGCCCTCATGGCGCTCGGTAGCATCCAGATGCCGCGCACCAAAAAGGATGGTGAACACCGCCAGGATCAGCGCCACGTAAAGCGTGCTGTCCTGGAACCAGTGCGTCTCATGAACCGCCCGGAATCCATCGACGCTGTCATGCGTGAGCAGCGCATACCCAGTCGCGATCGCCTTGAGTTGGATGGCGATGTAGGGAATGATGCCAATCACCGTGATGATCGTAACCAGACCGCCCAGCAAATGACTTTTGCCGTAACGGCTGGCGATGAAATCGGCGATCGAGGTGATCCGGTAGGCCTTGGCAATACGGATCATCTTCAGAATGATCAGCCAGGACAAAGCAAGCGCCAGGGTCGGCCCAAGGTAGATCGGCAGAAACCACACCCCATCCGAGGCGGCACGACCAACGCTGCCGAAGTAGGTCCAGGCAGTGCAGTAGACCGCCATTGACAGCGCGTAGGTCCACGAGTTGGCGATGATCGACCGCCCCTGCTCCGCTCGCCGGTCGCCGAAATAGGCCATCGCAAACAACACCAGCAGGTACGCGAATGAAACGGCAATAACGAGCGGCGCAGAGATCATCGGTTCGCCGTCAGCCTTTCCGCCGGCCGACGGTCCAGGCAATCAATGCGATCACCGACGCCCAGGCACCGAAGATATAGACAAAGAGAACCGGCAGACCGAACACCTGTTCGGAGCGGTCGAAAAGTGAAAGCAGCGGATAATTGAACAGAAACGCCGCTGCAAAGAACAGGGCAACCAATCGCTGCCTGGCAAGTCCTCTGCGCATTCGGATCTCCAGGGGATAGTCCACGCCGCTTCATTATAGCGAGCGCAAGCACCGGACGAGGGTAGACCTGCAACCCGGGTGAGTGCGCCCTGCAGGGCGCACGCAAAAAAAAGCGCGCTTTCGCGCGCTTTTCCCCTCCACTGTGCCGGCTTGGTGTCCGGCTTCCTCCATTGTTCTATGCCGGGGTGACCTCTCGCGGGTCACTCGCCGGCAGCAACCACTGGATTAACCCTTGAGCTGATCGAGGATCGCCGGATTCTCGAGCGTCGAAGTATCCTGGGTAATCTCCTCGCCCTTGGCCAGCTGCCGAAGCAGGCGACGCATGATCTTTCCGGAGCGTGTCTTCGGCAGGTTTTCGCCGAAGCGGATGTCCTTGGGCTTGGCGATCGGGCCAATCTCCTGACCGACCCAGGTCTGCAATTCCTTGACCACCGCCTTGGCTTCGTCTCCGGTCGGACGCGGGCCCTTCAGTACCACGAAGGCGACGATCGCTTCGCCGGTGACGTCGTCCGGACGACCAACGACCGCGGCCTCGGCGACTTGTTCATGCGCCACCAGCGCGGACTCGATCTCCATCGTTCCCATACGGTGGCCGGAAACGTTCAGCACGTCGTCGATACGACCGGTGATCGTGAAGTAGCCGGTTTCGGCATCACGGATGGCACCATCGCCCGCGAGGTAAAGCTTGCCCTTGAAGTCGTCCGGATAGTAAGTCTTCTTGAAGCGGTCCGGATCGCCCCACACCGTGCGAATCATCGCCGGCCACGGACGCTTGACGACCAGGATGCCGCCCTGACCCCAAGGCACTTCGGTGCCCGTTTCGTCCACCACAGTGACCTGGATGCCCGGGAACGGCAGCGTGCAAGAACCCGGCACCATCGGCGTCGCGCCCGGCATCGGCGTAATCATGTGCGCGCCGGTCTCGGTCTGCCAGAACGTGTCTACGATCGGGCAACGGCTGCCACCAATATGCTCGTAATACCACTCCCAAGCGGCCGGGTTGATCGGCTCACCCACCGAACCCAAAAGGCGCAGGGAGGAAAGATCGTACTTGCCCGGATGAACCGACGGATTGTTGTCCGCAGCCTTGATCAGCGAGCGGATCGCGGTCGGAGCGGTGTAGAAGATGCTGACTTTGTGGTCCTGGATCATCTTCCAGAAACGACCGGCATCCGGGAAGGTAGGCACGCCCTCGAATACGATCTCGGTCGCGCCGCAGGCGAGCGGACCGTAGGCGATGAAGGTATGGCCGGTGACCCAGCCGATGTCGGCGGTGCACCAGTAAACATCGTCGGGCTGGATGTCGAAGGTGTAGCGCATCGACATCATTGCCTGCAGCAGGTAGCCGCCGGACGAGTGCTGAACGCCCTTGGGCTTGCCGGTGGAGCCAGAAGTGTAGAGGACGAACAGAGGATGCTCGGACTCGACCCACTCCGGTTCGCAGGTCTCGGACTGGTTGGCCACCGCTTCGTGGAACCAGGTGTCACGGCCTTCTACCATTTTCACGTCGCCGCCGGTGCGCTTGACCACGACCACGTTCTTGATGCAGTCGCAACCGCCGAGACCAAGAGCCTCATCGGCAATCGGCTTGAGCGGCAGGGCCTTGCCGCCGCGGAACTGACCGTCGGAAGTGATGAGCGCTACGGCGCCGGCGTCCTCGATGCGGTCGCGCAGGGCATGAGCCGAGAAGCCGCCGAACACGATCGAGTGAGTGGCGCCGATACGGGCGCAGGCCTGCATTGCGACAACGCCCTCAATGGACATCGGCATATAGATGACGACACGATCGCCCTTCTTGACACCCATCCCACGCAAGGCGTTGGCGAACTTGCTGACACGCGACAGCAGGTCCTTGTAGGTGACTTTGGTGACGTCGCCGTTATCGGCCTCGAAAATCAGCGCGACCTTGTCGCCCAGGCCGTTATTGACGTTGCGATCGAGACAGTTGTAGGAGACATTGAGCTTGCCGTCGCCGAACCACTTGAAGAACGGCGCATTGCTCTCGTCGAGCACCTGGGTGAACGGAGTCTTCCATTCGAGCAGTTCGCGCGCATGACGCGCCCAATAGCCTTCGTAGTCGTCCTCCGCCTCCTTGCAAAGCGCGCGGTACGCATCCATTCCTGACACCCGGGCCCTCTTGACGGCCTCTTCGGACGGGTTATAGATGCGGATCTGCTGTTCGTTGGACATACTCACCTCTCCTCAACTTAATGAATTGGTTGAAGCATCATGCCATCAACCCGCAGATCGATGGCGGGACCGGTCGATTCCGGCCCTTGTTCTGGCGTACGTAGCGTCGCGGTTAGCTCGGCATTACAGAATATCTATCTTACACAGGACTTACACATTGGCAATTGAGCCATGCGGAAAATGACGAAAACCGGGGCTGAGGCGGGGAGCATGCTCCGCCCCTCGGGCACCGGCTGATAGAATATCGGGTTGTTCGACGACCCCGTCGCCCAAACCAGCGGAGATAACCATGACCGTGATTCGCCAAGAAGACCTGATTCAGTCCGTTGCGGACGCCTTCCAGTACATCAGTTACTACCATCCGCTCGACTATATCAAGGCGCTCGGCGAAGCCTACGAGCGCGAGGAGAGCCCTGCGGCGAAGGATTCGATCGCCCAGATCCTGACCAATTCGCGCATGTGCGCCGAGGGCCATCGCCCCATCTGTCAGGATACCGGCATTGCGGTCGTCTTTCTCAAGGTCGGGATGAACGTGCAGTGGGACGCGCAGATGAGCGTCCAGGAGATGATCAACGAAGGCGTGCGCCGCGCGTACAACCATCCGGACAACAAGCTGCGCGCCTCCGTGCTGCTCGACCCGGCCGGCAAACGCCAGAACAGCAAGGACAACACCCCGGCGGTGGTGCACTACGAGATCGTCCCGGGTGACGACGTGGAGGTCATCTGTGCTGCCAAGGGTGGCGGCTCGGAAAACAAATCCAAGATGGTCATGCTCAACCCGTCTGACTCGATCGTCGACTGGGTGCTCAAGACACTGCCGACGATGGGCGCGGGCTGGTGCCCGCCGGGCATCCTCGGCATCGGGATCGGCGGTACGCCCGAGAAGGCGATGCTGCTCGCCAAGGAGTCACTGATGGCGCCGGTCGACATCCACGAACTCAAGGATAAGGCTGCATCCGGCGCTGAACTGACCCGCGTCGAGGAACTCCGCCTCGAGTTGATGGAGAAGGTCAACGCACTCGGTATCGGCGCCCAGGGCCTTGGCGGTCTGACCACCGTGCTCGATGTCAAGATCATGGACTACCCCACCCATGCGGCGTCGCTGCCGGTGGCGATGATCCCGAACTGTGCGGCAACCCGCCATGTTCACTTCCATCTCGACGGTTCCGGCCCGGCCCATTTGCCGACGCCCAAGCTCGAGGACTGGCCTCAGGTCACCTGGAAGGCCGATACCAATGTCGCCACCCGCGTGAACCTCGACACGCTGACCAGCGAGGAAGTTGCGTCCTGGAAGCCCGGCCAAACCCTTTTGCTCAACGGCAGGATGCTCACCGGCCGAGACGCAGCCCACAAGCGTATCGCCGACATGCTGGCCAAAGGCGAACCGTTGCCGGTGGACTTCACCAACCGGGTGATCTACTACGTCGGCCCGGTCGACCCCGTGCGTGACGAGGTCGTCGGCCCAGCTGGCCCCACCACCGCGACCCGCATGGACAAATTCACCCGGATGATGCTCGAGAAGACCGGTCTGATAGCGATGATCGGCAAGTCCGAGCGCGGCCCGGTCGCCATTGAGGCGATCAAGGACAACCAGTCTGCCTATCTGATGGCGGTCGGCGGCTCGGCCTATCTCGTGTCCAAGGCGATCAAAGAAGCGAAGGTCGTCGGTTTCGAGGATCTGGGAATGGAGGCGATCTACGAGTTCACCGTAGAAGACATGCCTGTCACCGTCGCGGTCGACTCAAAGGGCACCAGCGTGCATGAAACCGGGCCGAAGGAATGGCAGGCCCGCATCGGCAAGATCCCGGTCGCACTTGCCTGACCGACGCAGACTCTCGCAGAACCGGCCGCGATGCGGCCGGTTTTTTTTCGCCTTGCGACTGCCCGCCGCGCCGACTGTGGCCTGTTCTCGCTCTCCATGGCGAACGATGAACAGGCCCTCGGAATTGATTCACATCATGGAGCGCCCGGGCCGTGAAACACAGAATGCCCCCAACCTTCGGGTTATCCCGCGACTCGCTCGCATTCTTGAATAACAATTGGGGGAAAACCATGAGCGGCACCTTCACCAAGGCGATGGCCCGCAATATCTTCTACGGCGGGACCGTCTTCTTTTTCCTGCTATTCCTGGCCTTGACCTTCGACACCATGAGGGTCTTGCCGAAAACCGACAACCGCGGCGAACTCACCCCAGGGGCGATCGCCGGCAAGCACATCTGGGAAACCAGAAACTGCCTCGGCTGTCACTCGCTGCTCGGCGAAGGCGCGTATTTTGCGCCCGAGCTTGGCAACGTCTATGAGCGTCGTGGCCCCCTTTTCATCAAGGCGTGGATGCAGGCGATGCCGACCAACGCACCGGGTCGCCGGCAGATGCCGCAGTTCCATCTGACCGACCAGGAGCTTGATGATCTGGTCGAGTTCTTCCGTTACACCTCGGGCATCAACACCCAGAATTGGCCGCCAAACATCGAAGGCTGAGCCTGGTTCGCGATTTGGAAACTGCAAGGGGATAAACAATGAAATACCAATCACAAGCGGTCGCGATGCCCTATTTCATCGCGGCGATCGGCTTATTCGTGGGTCAGATCATCTTCGGATTGATCATCGGCCTGCAGTACGTCATCGGTGACTTCCTGTTCCCGGAGATCCCGTTCAACGTGGCCCGCATGGTCCACACCAACCTGCTCATCGTGTGGCTGCTGATGGGCTTCATGGGCGCCGCTTACTATCTGGTGCCCGAAGAGGCTGAAACCGAGTTGCACAGCCCGAAGCTGGCGATTGCGCTGTTCTGGATCTTCCTGACCGCCGGCGCGCTGACGATTCTCGGCTACCTGTTCATCGACTACAACACGCTGGCGTCGATGACCGGTAACGACATTCTCGCCACCATGGGTCGAGAGTTTCTCGAGCAACCGTTGATCACCAAGATCGGCATCGTCATCGTAGCTCTGGCCTTCCTCTACAACATCAGCATGACCACGCTGAAGGGCCGCAAAACGGTGATCAACATCGTGCTGCTGCTCGGTTTGTGGGGCCTGGCGATCTTCTTCCTGTTCGCCTTCTACAACCCGGCCAACCTGGTGCTCGACAAGTTCTACTGGTGGTGGGTCGTCCACCTCTGGGTGGAAGGTGTGTGGGAACTCATCATGGCCGCACTGCTCGCCTTCGTGCTGATCAAGGTCACGGGTGTCGACCGCGAAGTGATCGAGAAGTGGCTGTACGTCATCATCACGCTCGCTCTCGTTACCGGCATCATCGGTACCGGTCACCACTACTTCTGGATCGGTACGCCGGCCTACTGGCAGTGGTGGGGTTCGATCTTCTCCGCACTGGAGCCGATCCCCTTCTTCGCGATGACCGTCTTCGCCTTCAACATGGTCAACCGCCGCAAGCGCGAGCATCCGAACAAGGTTGCCGTGCTGTGGGCACTGGGTACCGGTGTGATGGCCTTCCTCGGCGCCGGCGTGTGGGGCTTCCTGCACACCCTGGCTCCGGTGAACTACTTCACCCACGGCAGCCAGATCACTGCGGCGCATGGCCACATGGCCTTCTACGGCGCCTACGTGATGGTCGTCCTCTGCATCATCAGCTACGCGATGCCGATCATGCGCGGCCGTGCCGCCAACGACCAGCGCGCCCAGGTGCTCGAGATGTGGAGCTTCTGGATCATGACCATCGCGATGGTGTTCATCACGCTGTTCCTGACCGCCGCCGGCATTCTGCAGGTGTGGTTGCAGCGCGTGGCCGACACCCCGATGTCGTTCATGATGGCGCAGGACCAGCTCACGCTGTTCTACTGGATGCGGTTCTGGGCAGGTGTGGCCTTCTTCATCGGCCTGATCACCTACGTGTGGAGCTTCTTCGTCAAAGGCGAAAGCAAGCCGCTCATTACCTGATACGAGTGTCTCTCCAGTCCCCCGGTGCATGAGGGGGTGGTTTCGGGGCGGCGAATGCCGCCCCGTTTTTTTGTGCGCGCGCAAACGCGATTGTTCTGAATCAAGGTCGCATTTCGCCGCTATCCGGATACTTGCCAATAACCTGCCCGAATGGCTCACTGCTCGAGGATCTCCGGCATGAAGCTCGAAACACCCAATCCCGAAATACCCTTCTACCAAGCCTGCGACGATGAGATCGCGGTCTTCGAACACGCCTGGAAGAACCGTCTTCCGCTGCTCATCAAGGGTCCGACCGGCTGCGGCAAGACCCGCTTTATCGCCCACATGGCCGCGCGGCTTAACCTGCCGCTCTACACCGTAGCCTGCCACGACGACCTTACCGCGGCCGACCTCGTAGGTCGCCATCTCATCGGCGATGGCCAGACCGTATGGTGTGACGGCCCGCTCACCCGCGCGGTACGTGAGGGGGGTATTTGCTATCTTGACGAAGTCGTCGAGGCACGCAAGGACACGACCGTCGTCCTCCACCCGCTCGCAGACGATCGCCGCATTCTGCCCATCGACCGCACTGGCGAACTGCTCGAGGCGCCCGCCTCCTTCATGCTCGTGGTCTCCTACAACCCAGGCTATCAGAACCTGCTCAAGGGCATGAAGCCTTCCACGCGGCAACGCTTCGTCAGCCTGCGTTTCGATTTTCCGACGCCAGAGCGCGAACAGGCCATCCTCATAAGCGAGTCGGGATGCTCCGAGGATGTCGCCAGACGCCTCGTGGGGATCGCGCAGGCACTGCGAACGCTGAAGGATCAGGATCTGGAGGAAGCCGCCAGCACCCGCCTGCTCGTCTATGCCGCTACACTGATGCGCGAGGGCATGGATCCGGTGGTCGCTTGCCGGGCATCCATCGTCGAAAGCCTAACCGACGACCCCGAAGTAGCCGACGCGCTCATGGAGGTCGTCTCCGCAACCTTTGGCCGATGAACAGAGAGAACCCAAGATGACCGACCGCCAACCCAACCTGCTAAAGGAAAGCGCGCCCGGTCCCCGGCTTGCCATCCTGGTCCAGTCCCTGTTTCTCGCCAACCTGATGATCATTCCGGTGCTGGGTTTCCTGGCTATCACCTGGCTGTGGTTTACCAAACGGGATGGTGCGACCGAGCTCGAGCGCAACCACCTCGATCAGGCTTTCATCACCAGTATCAAGGGTGGCGCGATTCTGGTCGGGATGAGTATCGCGATCTTCGTCCTTGGTGGCTTCGACAATCCGTGGTCCTGGGTCATCGGGGTGCTTTACTTCACATGTTTTCACGCCACACTGATCCTGTTCGGCGTCATCGCCGTCAACAGGGCGATCCTCGCACAGCCCTACCGCTATCCAGTGCTCGGACCACCACTCGAGCGCAAACCCTGAGCATCCTGCCATGAGCCGCGCATTCCCGAAGGGCCGCGCGGACGGAAAGCCGCAGTACCCCACCATTCCGGTTGCGGACGTCACCGCGATCAGTCGCCAACGCCGGCGGCTGATCTGGCAGATAGGCTTCTTCACCCTGTTCGCGCTCGCGCCGGTTTTCAATATTCTTCGCTACGACCTCACCGCCGGGCACGCCTGGCTGCTCGGCATGGAATGGCGCCTCGGCCTTGACGCCTTCAGCGCAGGCGAAATCAGCGCCCTTGAGGCCGCTGGCAACGTGCTGTTTCGACTCTTTCTGCCGCTTCTCGGCGGAGCTGCCCTGTTTCTGTTCGCCGCGTGGAAATGGGGGCGGCTTTACTGTGGTTGGTTGTGCCCCCACTTTTCGGTGGTCGAAACCATCAACAAACTGATGCAGCGGGCCTCGGGCAAACCCAGCGTATGGGAACGTCAGCCTCTGCCGCCCTGGAAACCGGATGGCAAGCCGTGGCGCGCCGACGCGCGCTGGTGGTTCGCTGTGGTGCCGGCGGCGATCGGGTTCGCTTTCGTCTGGGCGGTGGTACTGCTGACCTATCTACTGCCCCCGGCTGAGATATATGGGAACCTCGCGAGCGCTTCACTGACCCGCAATCAGGCCTTGTTCATCGGCGCGGCAACCACGGTTCTGAGCCTCGAGTTTCTCTTTGCACGCCACCTCTTCTGCCGCTTCGCGTGTGCTGTAGGGCTCTTCCAGAGCCTGGCGTGGATGGGCAACCGCGACGCCATGGTGGTCGGATTTCAGCGTGCACGCGCGTCCGAATGCGGGAGCTGCCTGCCGGATCGGCGCTCCGCCTGCGAAGCGGTCTGCCCGATGCGACTGAAGCCGCGCAACATCAAACGTCACATGTTCACCTGCACCCAGTGCGCACAATGCGTCACAGCCTGCGCTGAATCCCAGCGCGACAACCCTCAGGGCCCCTTGCTCGACTGGGTTGCGGACGAAGCCGCACGGCAGAACGAAGCCGCATTTCGTGCGGCGCGTGCCAGAGAGTTCGATCGCAGCGCTAGTGATTGAGGGTGTCGCAACGAATTGCGCCACGCCGTTCGCCCTGATCAAGTTGCTGGGCGTTCGGGGCGACTGGGCTTCTACAGGCTCTCAAGAAGCAGTTTCCAAAGGTCATCTTCCTGAAAGTGCGCGAAACTTCACTACCGTTCGGGCTGAGCCGGTCGAAGACCGATTGTCGGCACTGCCGAAGTCGCCCTTCGACAAGGCTCTCCTGAGTGCAGCCGAAGGGCTCAGGGCGAACGGCGTACATGCTCAGGGCGAACGGGAGTGCCTTTTCAAAGACTCGCTTTGCCACGCCTGCCGCGGGGCTTACCTCGCTCAGCCCGAACGGCATTGATAGCCACATCGCACGGCATCAAGGTGCGTGATAGGGTGTGCTGAGCCAAAGGCGAAACGCACCGTCGAACCACGCTTCACCAAAACAAAACGGCGGTCACTGACCGCCGTTTTGCTTTTCAGAGATAGTCGAACCCGGTATCAGACTGCAGCCGATAGCACCGATGCCCAGGTCGCAACCCCTGCTACCGTGAGCAAAACAACCGTATGAATCAGGACTCGCATTTCGTCTCTCCTCGATGAGCCCGCCGCCAATGACTCGGCGACGGGGCGTCAAGTCTTACTGCTTCTTGGCGACGACATCGCCGTCGGCGTCGATTCCCAGCGTGTAGCCGAGCGACACATGGTGGTAACGGCCAGCGGCGTGTTCGTTGTGGATCGCGAAGCCGAAGTTGTAGCGCTTGCCAGCCTCGAGGGCGATATCGCCCGCGGCGCCGCCCGTAAGCTTGCGTTCGAAGACCACGGTCCAGGTATCACCGTCGAGCTTGCCTTCGGCACCCACCAGCGCGCTACCGCCCTCCATGACGCGCTCCTCGGCGACATGGCCGTCGATCGCCTTGTTCTCGCCGCTGCGCCACTGAATCAGATCGTAGAACACCCCACCGGAGAGCGAGCCATCCTTGACATACTTGGTCTTGCCGTCGCTACCGTCCGGCATGGTGCGGGAATCCGCGTGGCAACTCGCCCAGCAACCGCTTTGATCGGCCATCTCGACCTTGCCTGCGTCGAACATCACGGCGAGCTTCACCGGGTTGGCATCGTCAGCGCCCTTGGCACTGGCAGCAGCCGGCTGCGTCCATGAGAAACGCAGGAAGAGGCTGTCTCCATCGTGTGCTGCCTGAACACTCACCGGGATTGCGGCCGGCTTGCCAGCCACCGGGTTGGGCTCGAGCTTCTCGCCGGAAACAATGGTTTCACCCATTTGCCGCACTTCGTCGGCATGGCAGTCGGCACAGGTATCGCCCTGCTTGAAGGCCCGGCCACCACCGTGGCGGGCACGATCGACCCGGATGTCACCAAGAATCCACTCCATCGGCGAGACACCTGGATAGAACAAGGTGATTTCGGTCGCCTCGACCGTGCTCCAGTCGGGCTGGGCCGCGAAAGTGGCGATGGGAGCCGAGGCCAGAACGGCGATCGATGCAGCGATAACGGTCTTCTTCATGTTTCCTCCATGACCCTCTACGGGTTCAGCGATTCGGTCAGTTGAAGTAGTCTTCATCTTCCATGTCGTCGGACAACTGGTGCGCAATGCCCTGGTGACAGACGATACAAGTGGTGCCATCTTCCTTGGCTCGTGCATGTTGGCGCGCCGCACGCGACGCCTGAGCCTCGAGATCCATGTACACTAGTCCATGGCAGTTGCGGCACTCGAGTGAGTCGTTGGCCAGCATGCGTTTCCACTCGCGACGGGAAAGCTCCAGCCGCTTGGCCTCGAACTTCTCGCGGGTGTTGATGGTGCCGGTGAGCTTGCCCCAGACCTCGCGCGAAGCCTGAATCTTGCGGACCATCTTGGGTCCCCACTCACGGGGCACGTGACAATCGGAACACACTGCGCGTACGCCGGTCCGGTTGTTGTAATGAATCGTTTCTTTGTATTCGGTATAGACGTTGTCATACATCTCATGACAACCGATACAGAACTTCTCGGTGTTGGTCCATTCCATAACGGTATTGAAACCACCCCAGAAGAACACGCCCCCTACAAACCCCATCAGCAACAGCGCTCCAAGCGACAGGGTGCTACTGGGTTTCTTGAGTCGGGCTAGTAGTCCTTTTTTTGGTTCGGGCGTCTGCTCGGCCATTTTGATCACTCGTCAGGTTGTCACGTGTTTGTTGTCCCGCCCTGCCCGAAACACGAGCGAAGGCTTCTCACTTGCCGGTCTCTGCCTGGCGCTACCTCTCGGACTCCAGGGTGAGCAGCCAAGCGACCAGTCGCTTGATGTCCTCTTCCGGCACTCGCCGGTTAGGAGACATGAAATCATTTCCCCAATTGCCCCTGCCACCATCACGGACTGTAACGATCAGGCGACCGAAGGCTGTTTCATCGTCGCGGTAACGTACTGCGACATCGCGCCATGCCGGACCCCGGACCTTCTGCTCCACGTCGTGGCAGTTGAAGCAGCCTCGCTTCCAGGCCAACTCGACCATGGCCGCGTAATCCTCGTCAGCCGCAAGAGCTGCGCTGGCGAACAGGCTGAATAACAAAAGAACGGAGAGCTTCATCCCGGAACCCGGTGGCGCTTGCCTCCTCGCGACGCCCCGGAAAAGGCACGTCGCAAGGAGGCTTCAAGACCGATCAGGTCTTGTGGTTGGTACGGTTATAAACGTTGAACTTGCCGGTCGGGGCGTAGAGGTCCTTGACCCGAGCCTTCTCTTCCAACGTGTTGGCATCAAACACAACCAATTCGCCGTTCGGCTGCAGACTGTCACCGCGGTTCCAGATCGACACCCAGACTTCGGAGCCATCCTGGTTGAACTCGAAGTGCACCGCCACGTCACCAGTACGCTCGGCCAGCCTGACAGTCTTCACGACCTCACGAGTTTCCTTGTCGATGATCTTGAACGACTGCTGGACTTCCTGATCCGGGTGGATGGTCTGGTCAATCCAAACGTAGCGGCTGTTCTCGTGCTGACGGATGAACAGGCCCGGACCATCGGTGTCGACCTCGTAGCAGATCTTCCAGGCGTGATCCGGATGATTGATCGGGTCGTTACCCCAGACGGTCATCTTGCCGACACCGAGGTGAGGCGTGGCGCCCACCGGACCGCACTTGGGATCAACCCAGTTCGCGCCCGGACCCGGGTGCGGCAGGGCGTCGACTTCGATCAGCGCCTCAAGCTTGCGGGTCTTGGTGTCCATGATCGACATGATGTTCGATGCATTGGACGCAATCTGGAAGTAGCGACCCGTCGGATCGAAGAAGCCATCGTGCAGATACTTCGCGTTGTCGATCATCTCGATACGCAGATTGTCGATATCGGAGTAGTCAACCTGCCAGGTCTGACCCAGCTCCTTCATATTGACCACCCAGCTCGGTGCATGCGGAGTATCGTAGATTGCGGCAACACGCGACTCATTTACATACTCGCCATCAACGTTGATGCCGCGCGAAGACACCACCTTGAGCGGCTCCATGGTCTTGCCGTCGAGGATGACGAAGTGCGGCGGCCAGTAGCCCCCACCAATGACGTACTTGCCATCGCCGGACACTGCGACGTCGCGGGCGTCATAAGCGATCTGCACGTCGGCCACCAGCATCTTCTCGGGAACTTGCCAGAGGTCGATCTTGGTCATCTTGCCGTCACGACCCATGGTGTACCAGAAACGACCCAGTTCCTCGGGGTTGGCGTGCGGCACCGCCTTGTTGTTTTCGGTTGACTTCAGCACGTGCACCGCGTAGCCGGTGGGGATGCGGGCAACCAGCTCTTTGGTGTCACCATCGACGACGGAGACCGAACCATGATCACGCTCGATGACCAGGAAGAAGTTCTGCCAGTTGCGGCCATGCAGCGGCTTGGTCGGGTAGTCAGACAGCTCGACGTAACGGTTTACGCTCTCCCGCATCTGGGCGATATTGCGCTCCGGCGGCACAGGTACGTCCATCTGGAGATAGGTAGCGAGCAGCGCGATATCTTCCTTCGAATACATCATGTCGAAGTTGTTCATGCCGCCTTCGGTGCCGAGCGCGATGATGCGCTCGAGACGCTGCTGGCCGAGCTTGAGCATGTTTTCCGGCTCGAGGTTCTTGCCGGTTGCGCCCTTGCGCAGAATACCGTGACAGCCTGCGCACTGTTGGAAGTACAGCAGGTTGGCGCGATCGAACTGCTCCTTGGTCAGGGTCGGTGCGTCCTGCGCGACTGCTGCGCCGCCGAAACCCGTGAGCGCGGCAGCCAGTGCCGTGGCCAGGATGGTGGATTGGCTCTTGCGGAGCCCAGTTTTCAGAGACATTGTCGAACCTCCTTGTTGAATTCGCCGACATGGCTTACTTGCCGGTGACCAATTTATGCCCCTTGAGCCGGCGCGCCTTTAACCTGAGTCAAGTTTCGAAAAAAAGTCCGCGCTGCCACTGTTGTTTTTCTCCGGTAGCGAATTTGCACGGCTAACCGGGGCATTCACAGCATCGCGCGAAGTCCGCGCAATTGACTTAACCCCCGTCAAGTTCAACGCACGCTCGGCTCAATAGACTGCGCCCCATGGATACCGACACCACCATGGAAAAACACACCCCCGCACACCAATCCGATTCGTCGGCGCTGGGGCAACAGCGTTTGCCGGGAGATCTTGCGATCTGGGTGTTCATCCTCGCCGAGTTGCTGGTTTTCGCGGTCTTCTTCGGGGCCTATGTATTTGCACGGGCCGGCGACGTGGAACTCTTCAGCGCCGAGCAGGCGATGCTCAACAGCAATCTCGGCGCACTCAACACCGTGCTGCTGGTGACCTCGAGTTTCTTCGTCGTACGCGCGGTGCAACTCGGTGAAGCGGGTGAAGGCCGCCGCGCCGCCAACTGGCTTGCGGGTGCCATCGCCTGCGGCGCGGGATTCGTCGTCGTCAAGTTCAGTGAATACGTGGCGCAGTTTTCGCAGGGGATCAGCCTCTCGTCGAGCACCTTCCACATGTTCTACATTTCGCTGACCTTTTTCCACTTCATGCATGTGCTGCTTGGTCTCGTGATTCTGGTCGCGCTGTGGCGGAACGCCCGCGCCGGACTGTACGGACCGGACAATATGAATGGTCTGGAAAGTGGCGCCGCCTACTGGCACATGGTGGATCTGGTCTGGCTGATCCTCTTCCCGCTTGTATACGTATTGCGCTGAGGGAACCGAAATGACACATCCGACATCGACCCACCCTTCCGCCCACGGCACGCCCCGTCGCGCATTCTGGATCTGGATATTCCTCCTGGCTTCCACTGTTTTCGCCTGGGCGATGGCGAAAACGGACATGGGAGGCATTTCGATCATGGCCTTGTTGATGGGCCTGGCATTCGCCAAGGGTGCATTCGTGATTCTCGACTACATGGGCATTCGTGGAGCCCCCACGCTCTGGAAAGCGATCACGCTGGGCTGGTTGGTCGTGGTGTGCCTGGTAATCGTACTGGGTTACCTCAAGGGATTGCCGGCGTGAACGCGTTGGGCGGAGTCTCGCTGCACGGACAAACCCGAACGCAGCGGCACGATGTCGGTGCGAACGAACGCCAACGCGCGGTACTCGCCGAAGGGCTGTTCCTTGCCAACCTCACGATCCTACCCGGTCTTGCGCTCGCAGCGCTCGTAGGGCTCTGGCTGCGCCACCGTCATGACCGTGACCTCGCCGCACTTCACCTGGAGCAAGCCTTGTTCACCACTCTGTGGGCAGGCGTCATCGTACTGGCGACCGCGCTGGTTACGGTCTGGCTTGGGGGGGTGGATGCACCGTTGACCTGGGCCATTCTTCTGCCTGCGATGGTGTGCATGCACGCCGCGTTCATCGTACTGGGGGTCATCGCGCTGACCCGTGCGCTTTCCGGTGAGCCCTGGCGCTACCCGGTGCTCGGCCCGCTGCTGCCCGACGCGGACTCCGACAAAGACTGACACCCGACGAAAGGAGAGAGAGAACATGGAAGAGATCGTCGGAAAATACTGGCACCTCTTTGTCAGCCGGGCGGCAGAACGGCGCTATCCCGAGGCTGCAGTCAAACTCAAGGCGGTGGAGCGGACCGCAGGAGTTTTCTTCCGTGCCCTCGGTGGCGACCCCGGCCTGAGAGTATCGGCCGCGACGGTCGATGAACACGGCGCCCGCCGCAGCCTGCTCGCCCGCATTGCCGGGGTCGGCGACAAGGTCGCCCACGCCCGAATGGACCCGGCCACCTTGCGCCTGCCTCCGGAGATCAACCTCTTTCCCGAGCCATCGCTCAACCGGGATCTCTATCTGTGGCTGGCCGCGCTGGCCGCGGCGCACGACGGGCTTTACGACGCCCCCTTGCCGAACGGCTGTGAAGCGCAGGAATTCGTGCGCAACCAGGCAGCGACCATCGCCGCCCTGGAAAAATGGCCGGGACTGGCGCAGCGTTATGCGCGACTCGTCGAGGCCTACCTGCCGCTGCGCCCGGACACCAAACGCATGCCACCCGCCGAGGTCGCGCGCGAAGAGGCGATCCGCGCGGCACTGCGTGTTCCGGGCAGCGTCGCAAGCTTGCCGGAGGTACCCAACGGCACTCCCCAGGCACAACCTGTGCGCCTGTGGCTCACCGGCTCGCTTGCCGACCCCGATGCCGCGCTGCGTGCAAGCGATGCCGATATCGATCACGAACAGACCGCCAATGCCGCCCCGCCCTCCGAGGAATCCGAGCGCCGCGCCTATCGCGCCAAGCGGGAGGAGATGCCCAAGGAGAAGAACGGACTGTCGATCATGTTCCGCGCCGAGAGCCTGCTCGCAGTCGCCGAATTTCTCAAGGTCAATCGTCCGACCGACGACGACCCCGACGAGAACGCCGCCGACGCTGCCCGCGATCTCGACCATCTGTCTCTCGCCCAGGACCGCGACCCGGTCGCCTCCAAGGTGCGCTTCGATCTCGACAGCCGAGGACGACGTGATGCTCGGCGCCGGCATTCCCTTGCCCGAATGGGACTACCGCAAGGGTCTGCTCCTCGACGAGCATGTGCGGCTGACCGAAATGGCTTCGCGCAACGCAGATCCAACCCCCCTGCCAGAGCATCTCCGACGCACCGCAAAGCGCCTGCATCAGCAGTTCGCCGCGCTTCAGCCAGGCAGGCGCTGGCTAAAGCAGCGCACTGAAGGCACCGAGCTCGATGTCGATGCAGTGGTGCGTGCGCAAACCGACCGGCACATCGGCCGCCACCCTTCGGAACAGCTCTATCTGTCCCTGGAGAAGCGCGAGCGCGATCTCTCGTGCATGGTGCTGGCCGACCTCTCGCTGTCGACCGATACCTGGGTGTCGTCGGACGCACGCGTCATCGACGTCATCCGCGACGCCCTCCTGCTCTTCGGCGAGGCTTTGCGGACCACAGGTGACCGCTTCTCCATCTGCGGCTTTTCGTCACTCAAGCGTGCGAACGTGCGATTTCATCGCATGAAGAACTTCGACGATCGTTTCGACGACACGGTTCGCGGCCGGATCTCTGCGATCAAGCCCGGCTACTACACGCGGCTCGGCGCGGCAGTGCGCCATGCCAGCAATCTGCTGGCTAAAGAAGCATCGAGCCGCCGAATCCTGTTGATCCTGTCGGACGGCAAACCCAACGACCTCGATTTGTACGAAGGCCGTTACGGCATCGAGGACAGCCGCGTGGCAATCTCGGAAGCGCGGCGTCAGGGCCTGGTACCCTTTTGCGTCACTATCGACCGCGAAGGCGCCAGCTACCTGCCCCATCTCTTCGGGCCGGCAGGCTACGCGGTGATCCGCAAGCCCGAAGAGCTCCCTTCCCGCCTTCCCCTGTTCTACGCCCAGCTCACGAGGTGACATCATGCACACCGTCGATTGTCTTCAGAGGGACAACTCCCCCGCGTCGCAAACTGATGTCCCTCCCGGATGCGAAGCCAGCCCCGAGCACGTTTCGCTATGTCGTCTTCTGGCGCACATTCCGCTGCTCAACGGTTTGTCCGACCAGGAGATCTCGCGTTTTGCGCGCGGGGTGCGCGAGTTCAAGGCGGAAAAAGGCGAAGTACTGTTTCATCGCGGCGATCCGTGCCACGGTTTTCATTTTTTGCTCGAGGGACAGATCAAGCTGGCCTTCACCTCATCGGATGGACACGAGAAGGTCATCGAAATCATGCGTCCCGGTCACAGCTTCGGCGAGGCGGTGATGTTCATGGACAAGCCCTATGTGGTCATGGCGCAGACCCTGACCGACTGTCGCCTGCTGCACATCGCGAAGAACGTGGTTTTCGAGGAGATGTCGCGCGATCCGCTCTTCTGTCGCAAGATCATCGCTGGGCTGTCGCAGCGACTGCACCACCTCATCGCCGACGTCGAAACCTACTCGCTCCGCAACGGGCGAGACCGCATCATCGGCTACTTGCTGCGCGAGGAGGAAATGAACGGCGACCAGGTCACGCAAGGCCGCGTCAGCGTCAGGCTGCCCACCAACAAAGGCACCATCGCCTCCCGCCTCAACCTGACCCAGGAGCACTTTTCGCGCGTGCTGCACGATCTTATCGACAGTGGCTTGATCGAGGTCGAAGGCCGCACCATCCACATCGTGGATATCGAACGCCTGCGCGACAGCCTGAACTGAACCCGGCTTGTTCAGGCTTCGCTTCAACACGCCCTGAGATTCGCCCATCACCCACCCATAGGGTGCGTTGAGCGAATCGAAACCCACGGACCCATTCGCGGCTCACGCTGCTCCCACAGGCAATGGCTAGCGCTGCGCCAGGTGCGTATCCACTGACTGCAGGAACGGCCGCGCTTGCCGGGGGACTCAGTGATAGACGATCTCGATCGCGCCGTCCGGTAGCCAGTCGCGCAGACTCTCCAGCAATGCATCGTCCGGCCGGATGCGCCAGCTCTTGCCCAAGGGCAGATCCGCCTCGGCCACCTGGTTGCGATAGCGGATGCGAATCGGGCATTCCCCCTCGCGAAACGGGCCGAGCAGACCCTGCAGCCGGTCTATCGCAGCACGCGGCCCACCGCTCTCGGCGACCTCGCCGTTGAGCCTCACCAGCAAGGTCTTGGCAAACCTGCCACGCGCTTCGCCAAGCGTCATCAGGCGATCGGCGATGATGCGCAACCCGCCCGAAAACTCGTCCGGGCTAATCTTGCCCTCGACCACAAGCACGTCGTCGGTCACGATCTTGCCACGACTCGCATCGAGCACTTCCGAATAGACCGCTACCTCGCGCGGCTCGGTGCCGTCGTCGATCTGAACGAAAGCCATCTTGCCCCGGTTGCCAACCTTTGTGCGTACCTCCATGACCACGCCGGCCAGCATCGTCAGTTCGCGTGACGGCTCTAGCTCCGCAAGACTTCGACGCACGAAACGTCGCACCTCGGACTTGAAGGCGTTGAACGGATGACCAGAGAGGAAGAATCCGATCGCGGTCTTTTCCTCCTTCAATCTCTCGCGTTCGGACCAGGCGCGAACATTGACGAACTCAAGTGCGGCGCCGGCCGCCTCGGGCAGCGCATCGAACAAGCCGCCCTGCATCGCGTTGGCGGCAGCCTGTTCAGCCGCATCCATCGCCAGCGACACGGTGGCGATGAGTTGCGCACGATCACGACCTTCGTGCCCCGGCAGGGCATCCATCGCCCCGGCCCGGATCAGCGCCTCGACAACGCGACGGTTGACCATGCGTCGATCGACTCGCTCGCAAAAATCGAAGAGGTCGCGGAACGGCCCCTTCTCCCGCGCCGCGAGAATCGCCCGCACCGCCGGTTCGCCACAGCCCTTGACTGCCCCTAGGCCGTAGCGAATCGTCTTGCGATCGACCGGCACGAAGCGATAATCGGACGCGTTCACGCACGGCGGCAGAACTTCGATGCCGTTCGCCCGGGTATCCTCGAAAAAGATGCGGATAGTGTCGGTGTTGTCCAGGTCGGCCGACATCGTCGCCGCCATGAAGGCCGCACAGTGATGCGCCTTCAGCCAGGCAGTGTGGTAGGTCACCACCGCGTAGGCCGCAGTATGCGACTTGTTGAAACCGTATTCGGCGAACTTCTCCATCAGGTCGAAGAGCTTCATCGCCAGGGCTTCATCGTAGCCCTTGTTGCGCGCACCTTCGCGCATGATCTCGCGATGCTTGGCCATCTCTTCGGCCTTCTTCTTGCCCATCGCGCGACGCAGCATGTCGGCACCGCCAAGCGTGTAGCCGCCGATAATCTGCGAGATCTGCATCACCTGTTCCTGATAGACGATGACGCCGTAGGTCGGCTCCAGCGACGCTTTCAGGTCCGGGTGAAAATAGTCGATCTCCTGCTGGCCTTTCTTGCGCAGGATGAAGTCGTCCACCATCCCGGAACCCAGCGGCCCGGGGCGGTAGAGAGCAAGCACCGCGATGATGTCTTCGAATCGGTCCGGCCCGAGCTTCTTCAGAAGCTTCTTCATGCCGTCGGATTCGACCTGGAAGATCGCCGTGGTGTTGGCGTCCTTCAGGATCTGGTAGGCAGCCGGGTCGGTGAAAGGCAGCGAGTTGAGGTCGGGGCGTTCGCCGGTGAGACGTTCGACGTAATCGACCGCGAGCTTGATGATGGTGAGGTTGCGCAGGCCGAGGAAGTCGAACTTCACCAGTCCGACCGCCTCGACGTCGTCCTTGTCGTACTGCGACACCGGCGTGGCATACAGCGGACAGAAATCGGTCAGTTTGCCCGGCGCGATCAGCACGCCGCCCGCATGCATGCCGACGTTGCGGGTCAGGCCCTCGAGCGGCTGGGCGAGGCTCCACAACTCCTGCACCGATTCGCCGTCGTTGCCATCGGACATCATCTCGCCGATCTGCGGCTCCATGTCGTAGGCCTTGGCCAGCGAGACCGGCTTGGCGCCCTCGATCGGAATCAGCTTGGACAGCCGGTCGCACAAGCCATAGGGGAGATCGAGCACGCGACCGACGTCGCGCACCACGGCCTTGGAGGCCATGGTGCCGAAAGTAGCGATCTGGCTCACCGCATCTCGACCGTAGCGCTCGCGCACGTACTCGATGACGCGGTAGCGATTGTCCTGGCAGAAGTCGATGTCGAAGTCGGGCATCGACACCCGCTCCGGGTTGAGGAAACGCTCAAACAGCAGCGCGTACTCGAGCGGGTCGAGATCGGTGATGCGCAAGCTGTAGGCGACCAGCGAGCCGGCTCCCGACCCCCGCCCCGGGCCGACCGGCACGTCGTTCTCCTTGGCCCAGTTGATGAAGTCCGCGACGATCAGGAAGTAGCCCGGAAAGCCCATCTGGATGATGGTGTCGGTCTCGAACTTCAACCGCTCTTCATAACGCTGTCGCTGACCCTCGCGCACGTCAGCGTCCGGATAAAGCTCGACGAGGCGCTCCTCGAGACCTCGCTTGGCCTCATGGACGAGAAAGTCGTCCAACGTCATCCCTTCGGGCGTCGGGAACAACGGCAGGAAATTCTTGCCGAGTTCTACCGTCAGTGAGCAGCGGCGTGCGATCTCGACCGCGTTCTCCAGCGCCTCGGGAAGATCGGCGAACAGCGCACACATCTCATCCTGGCTCTTGAGGTACTGATCTTCGGTGAAGTCGCGCGGGCGACGCTTGTCGGCGAGGACATAGCCCTGGGCAATACACACCCGTGCTTCATGGGCCTTGAAGTCTTCGCGCTTCAGGAACTGCACCGGATGGGTCGCGACCACCGGCAGGTCGAGGTCGGCGGCGAGCGTCACTGCATCGCGAATATAACCCTCGGTGCCCGGATGCCCCGCTCGCTGCAACTCTATGTAGAAAGCGCCCGGAAAGTTGGCCGACCATTCGCCCGCGAGCCGGCGAGCAAGCTCGCCGTTGCCGTTCAGCAGGGCCTGGCCGACGTCACCGTGCATTGCACCGGACAGACACAGCAAGCCCGAAGCCGCGCCCTCTGCAAACCACTCCCGTCGCATCTCCGCCCGGCCACGGTGCTTGTTCTCGAGATAGGCGCGTGTCAGCAACTCGCACAACTGGCCGTAGCCGACACGGTTTCGGCAGATCAGCAACACCCGGTGCGGCTTGTCGCGATCGGCATCGTTGGTGATCCAGGCGTCGACCCCGACGACAGGTTTGACGCCCTTGCCGCGCGCGCCCTTGTAAAACTTGACCATGCCGAACAGGTTGGCCAGGTCGGAGACTCCAAGCGCCGGCATGCCATCTGCCGCAGCAGCGGCGATGGCCTGGTCGATCTGGACGATACCGTCCTGGATCGAATACTCGGAGTGAAGTCGGAGATGGACGAAACGGGGGGTATTCTGGGGCAGGGTCATGGGCGCAATTTTACCCGAGTCCTGATTGGTAACGGTCAGCGCATGTAACGCACACGGTGCGTTTCGCGTACCGCTCAACGCACCCTATCGCACTGTTCGCGGCTTACGCCACTCCCACAGGTGATGGACGCGCACCGGGCTCCGCGGTTGCCACTGCTTGTGTAAGCGCCGTAAGGCGCGAACACGGCGGCAGCTTGTGGCAACCCCGGCGCCAAGTGCGTCGCTCTCGTTTACGGTCAGCGCAACACCGCCCCTTCCCTCACCCGGACCAGCGCGGCACGCCGCTCTTCGTCGGCCGCGATGATCGCGGCAGTCTGTTCGTCAGTCAGCGGCCGGCCGAGATCCATTTCCAACGCCGAAATCAGCCGCGACACCGCGACGGTGATGCGGCGCTCGTCCGGCATCGCGCGGCGCACCTGCTCGGGCTGGATGCCAACGATACGCGACACCTGAAGCACGAAATAGTCTTCGATGCGCCGGTTCTCGGCCTTGAGAAACGCTGCCTGTGATGGACTCAACACCTGCTGTTGGGCAGGCGCCGGGAGCGGGGCCAGCGCGAGCGCGCCGGCCACCAAGACGGCGAGGAGCGACAGGCGCTTCAGACCCACGGCAGCAGGACGGTGGAGCCTGTGGTGCGTCGCGCCTCGAGGTCACGATGCGCCTGCGCCGCCTCGCGCAGCGGATAGCGTTGATTGACCTCTATGCGCACCTTGCCCGAGGTGACCGCCTCGAACAACTCGCTCGACATTGTGACCAGTTCACTGCGCTTGGCCACGTAGGTGAACAGCGTTGGACGTGTGAGGAACAACGACCCCTTCTGCGCCAGAACCTGAGGATCGAACGGTGGCACTGCGCCGGATGCGGCACCGAAGAGCACCATCGTGCCTAATGGCCGCAGGCACGACAACGAGTCCATGAAGGTGTCCTTGCCGATGGAGTCATACACCACCGCGACACCCTCGCCCTTGGTGATCTCACGTACGCGCTCGGCGAAGTTTTCGCGCGTGTAGACGATGGGATGGTCACAACCATGGGCACGGGCCAGCGCCGCCTTGTCGTCTGAGCCCACGGTGCCGATTACGGTCGCGCCGAGGGCTTTCGCCCACTGGCACACGATCAGGCCCACGCCACCCGCGGCGGCATGGATCAGGAT